>CAZKRK010000223.1:0-12121 GCA_964555035.1 uncultured Victivallales bacterium
TAGTGCGCCCGCAAGCCCTGGAGCGGAGCGGAAGGGCAAGGGCGGGCGGAGAGTGGGCAAAAACGCCCAGAAATGTGTGCAATAGTCAGGACAAGTCCGGCGGGGGTGCAAGTGCCGAACTGTGTGCCTGTTGACTCACACCCCGGCGGGGGTATATACACTGACAAGCGCCAAGCCTGAACGGAGGTAACCGGCATGAAGTACGAAACGGCGGATATATCCAGACGGATGACGACAAGATTCCCGGCATAGGGGACCGGTGCAACTTCTGCATGCGCTGCTACGCTTTCTGCCCCGAGCTTGCCATCGGCCACGGCAAGCAGAAGGCGCAGCAGTACCACGCCGTCAAGGCCCGCGAAATGATCGCGGAAGCGTAGAACGGTGCTCCTGAGCCGTTCCAGGATGGGCTTCGCGAGGGAGGCACGTCTCTCTATCGCCAGCCGCATCTCTTGAATCGGACACGCGTCACGCATACGTGTCCGTCCTTCGTAGAGCGTCCACAGGTGCGTCTTGAAAAGACGCACCGGAGGGCGCAAGCCGGGCGGGCGCCGCCTCTCGTCTCCGGCCCGCGTAACACGCGGGCCTCCGGCGAGTCTACGAAGCACACACTGTTCCCGCCATACGGTCAGTCCGTTGTGCCGGGGCCGTCGTGCCGGGTCTGTCCCCGTTTCGGCGGTGTTCATCCCCGGTGACTGCAATCCCAGTTTCGTTCCCTGGTCTGCTCGGCCGAACCCCGCCCTGTGCAGAGATTACCCCGAATCGCGGGAGCATGCCGAGAGGAGCGGTTGTCCCGCCTTCGGCGAGTGATTGACACAGAACGTTGGACAGGGCGTTCGAAGCTGAATATGATGTGCAGCGTTGTGCCAGAACACTCTCCAGACAGAACTCGCGGCCGCATCGGGCCACTGCGGTGGCTTCTCCGAGCGCTCCAGCTGATTCCGGCTGGTGTCGTGTTCGGGCTGCAGGTGTTGGCATCCCTGTTCAGAATGCCACGCTGGCTTAGCGACTGGCTCGCCGACGCGGGGAGTGCTCTGGTCGATCGGCCACGCTACGTTGTCGTGTTGGGGGGTGGCGGAATCCCCAGCGAAACCGGCTTAATGCGGACATATCGTGCGGCCCAGCTCCATGGCGCGTATCCCGAAGCCCATTTCATCGTGTCGCTCCCAACACAGAATGACCCGGATGACAGCAGCGTCGGGCGGATGAGGGACGAGCTGGCGATGCGCGGCGTTCCGGCGTCCTCGATCCGGCTTGAGTACAGGGCGCTCAATACCCATGAACAAGCCGTCGAAATCGCAAAGATGATTGAACCGGAGGGTCTCGACGCGGCGGTCGTGGTGGTCACTTCTCCGTTTCACGTCCGCCGGGCGCTTCTCTGTTTTCGCAAGGCCGGTTTTGCCAACGTGAGCGGGAAGGCGGCAGTTCACGTCACGGCTGAAGCCGACTTCGGCGGCGGCGTAGCCGTCCGCTATGGATTCTGGGATGCCCTGGAGACCGAGATCCACTTCACGCGCGAAATCGTCGCCCTGCTCTACTACAAACTGCGCGGATGGATCTGACATGTCTGCCCGTGGTTGCACGAACTCGACGAATGGGCGGACGTTTTCATTGCAGAGAACGGGAGCTACATTGGCCGTGCGTGCCGGTACCGTGAGCCATGGCCGCGCGTCGATTGCATGTCCAGGAAACTCTTGCCCTTGAGGCCGACACGGTAGCCGAGTGCGCGGAGATGATGGACGATGCTTTTCGTGCCCTCCTTGGAACATGGCGCGACCCTATCTCGAAGCGGGTTCACAATCAAGTCCGGCAACCAGATTCACGCCGCCTTCGTAGACTCGTCGCAGGCCGGCGCGTTGCGCCGGCCGGAGGCGAGAGGTGCTCGGACCGCCTGCGCCCTCCGGTGCGTCTCCCGGAGACGCACCTTCGGGCGCTCTACGAAGGGGCGCCGTGGCGCGCGGGCGGGGCCGTTGGGAGGGGAGTCGTCATCGGGAACATCAACGACGGCCTTGCCGGGTCAGGATATGACCGTGCAGCGGACCGCGTCCGGGTTGTCCGGGTCATGGGGCTCGGTAGCGAACGCGACGAGAAGTGTGTCCGTCGTTCCCGTGTTCTTGAAGGCGTGGGCCGTGCCGGGGGGAAGTCGAAAGCGGTAGGCTTCGCCTTCCGGGACGGTGACGTCCAGCGTGTCGTCGCCCCGGTGCAGACGTACGAGGGATTCGCCCGTGACGACTACGACTTCGGCTGAGTGTTCGTGGTAGTGGTTGCCGCGGATTCCTCCCGGGTGCGTGAGCACAACGTGTACGTTCTGCTTGCCGACCAGATCGTCCCCATCGACCGGTTCGAACACGAAACCGCGGGCGTCGCTGTGGACCGAGACTTGTTCAGTGTCGGTCATTTCATCTTCAGCGATGGCAGGTAGGGAGATTCGGGACGGGGGTGGATCGTCTGTTTCAGCGGATCGACGATCAGGTCCAGGCGCTTGAGGAGCAGTTGCCCGACCAGCGGTTCGCACTGGGGCGGACCGACCAGGCAATCCGTGACCCAGCGTCGGCCGGCGGCAACGACTTCCAGGGGGCCGGCCACTTCGAGTTCGATGCGTTCGTCGTTGGCCAACGTGACGATTGCGCGATCGGTCCTTTCGATCCCAAGTGTGTCGATCAGGTCCTGAGGCATGAGCAGCATGACCGCACCGGTGTCGACGAGAGCGTCTACCGTGGCCTTTCGGACTTCCGTGGCGTCTAACTGCCCGTTCTTCAGCCGCAGCGCGTCCCATTCATTGGTCACTTCGATGTCGATTCGGACCTCGCCCATCGCCGCGCTCCTACTCTTTACTCTTTGCTCCATTCTCGTCCCCGGTATGACAGGTGCCAGGCGACGGCGGCAAGGGGAAAAGCGGTTGAGAGAACCTCACCGCCTTGCCATCCCGAGGAGCGTCACGGCCCCCCGGCGTCTTTTCGTCCGAACCGCGAGAACCACGTTTCGTTGCTTCCCGTTGAAACCAGCACCCACTTGCCGAATCGCTTCTCGAAGCGTGCCTTCATGGGCATTGGCTGCCGGGTCATGGGTTCCTGAACGACGTAGTAGGCGGTCGCCGTCGTGCCCCTGGCCCTGAGCTCGATGTTTCCCCGCCAATCCGGGTCGCCAATGTCCGCGCGAACGAGGGCTGCGATCCGGTGGTAGGTCGAGCTACCTTCCTGGACGAGTGTTGCGCACGAACAGAGCGACATGGTCAATGTCGGCACCAGTAGCATCTTCATCGTTTGCCAGCGCATCATTCCCTCCAGTGTGAGACCGCCGACTATGTAGCCTGCGGCAGCAGCCCCTCGTTCCTCAACTGGGTGACGATCGCAACGGTGGCGGCGCTGCGATCCATGGTGTAGATGTGCAGGCCCGGTACGCCTGCTTTCAGAAGCTCCCGGCATTGGCGTGTTGCCAACTCGATTCCGAATGCTGCAAGAGCTTCCTTGTCGCCTTCCGGAAGGGCCGCCATCCCCTGGCGGACTTCCTCCGTGACGGTCGCACCGCACATGCCTGCGAGTATGTCCAGCATTTTGGCACTGTAGATCGGCATCACTCCGGGCACGATGGGCACCTGTATGCCGCCCGCCCGGCAGCGTCCGACAAAATCGAAAAAGTAGGCATTGTCGTAGAAGTAGTTGGTGATTATGTAGTCGGCTCCCCGGTCTACTTTCAGCTTCAGGTACTCCACGTCTTTCGCTTTGCTGGGCGCTTCCTTGTGTCCCTCCGGGTAGCCGGCGACGCCGAGGCAGAAGTCGTATTTCGATCGGATGAACGCCACGAGGTCGGAAGCGTGCGGCAGGCTGTCGGGATGCGGCTCGAAGCCCTCCTCCTGTGGCGGATCTCCGCGCACTGCCAGGACACTCTCCAGCCCCATGTCGCGGTAGCCGTCCAGAACTGACGTGATATCCTCCGGTCCGAGTCCATAGCAGGCAAAATAGGCGATCACCTCCAGCCGTTTCTCGTTCTTGAGTTTCTCCACGAGTTGGCGGGAGCCTTCCCGCGTTGAGCCGCCGGCCCCAAAAGTGACCGAGACGAAGTCCGGGTTGAGTGCGGAGAGGTTGTCGATTGCCCTCTCCAGGCTCGCGGCTCCCTTCTCCGACCGGGGCGGAAACAGCTCAAATGATATCGTCGGCTCTTTGCGTGAGTTCCATAGATTCGTGACGCGCATCTTTGCCCTCCAGTGTTGGTATGCTCAGGAGTTCACTGCTCCCTCCTTTATCGCCGGTCAACTTGCCGCCGAATACTACTCAATACTACTCATATTGGCGGCAGCTTACGATGACGCCGCGCGATAGGTCAAGACCGTCGGTGCGTTTGGACCGTCCGTGCATCTGCGATTTGCCGCACAGCTATGGTATGAGAAGGTGCGCTGTGACCGATATTCTTCCCGGAGGAGCGATGAACCGCCTTGAGGACGAGATGCTCGCCGGTCACACGAACGTGACCGGTGTCCTGGAACGGTACAACTTCGGAGAGACTGACCACGAACTTGCCATGTTCCGCCCTGCGACAGGGAGAGATAAAGGAGAGAGATTAAGTAGAAAGATTAGGTAGATAGATTAAGAGTCGATGGGCATACTTAATCTATCTACCTGATCTTTCTACTTAATCTGCTCCTCCACGCGCCGAGAAATCAGCGCGACCCTTTTCGGACACCCTCTATCTACTGCGCCGGCATGACGGGCTGCTCACGAGTTTCCACCCTCGAATTGCCTCGGTAGCGCAGCGCGCCGGGGGCGGGGCCGGCAGCCTGTCGGACTTGCAGCGCGCGGCAGCGCGATGCAGAGGTGCGCAGAGGGAGAACCCTTCTACGCTTCTCCCGCCAGAAGCCCGCGGCGCATGCGGTCGAGCTGATGGTCGATTGTCCCGTCGATGACGAAGTCGCCCACGCGTACGATCAGTCCACCCATAATATTCGGGTTAGTCCGCGGCCGGAGTTGGACGCTCCTGCCGAGGATGCGCCCTACCTCTTCCTCGATCAGCGCGACCTTCTCTTCAGAGACCGGGCGGGCGGACTCGAGCTCGCCCGTGGACAGTTCGCGCTTCTCGGCTGCCGCGTGGTAGAACGCCTGCGCAATTGCCGGTAGTTGGAAGAAAAGACCGTTGGCCAGGACGATCAGCACGAAGTGCGTCAGAACCGCGTGCACGTTCTGTGCGAAGAGCTCGTCGAGAGCTTCCCGCTTGCCCTCGCCGGTGACGGTCGGATTGCCCGCAAATTGACCGATCTCCTTGTGCTGGTTGAGGAACTCGACCAGCTCGCCGAACTGCCGTTCGACCGCCGCCGTGGCATCCGCGGCTTCGCAGAGCGCCAGCAGGGCTTCGCCGTATGCCCGTACTCGTTCACTTTCTTGCTGCATGGCTCTTCTTCAAACGCTCAATGAAGTCGTCGGCCAGCTGCTCATGCCGCTCTTCGTCAAGCTCGCCGCGTATGACCTGACGTGAGATTCTGACGGACAGACCGGCAACGGTGCTCTTGAGATCGTCGAGGCTCTTCTGTACCTCGCGATCGATTTCGCGGCGGGCCTGCGAAACGATCGTGTCCGCCTCCTCCCTGGCACGTTCGGACGCTTCGCGTTTCATGTCGGTGACGATCTTGTGGCCTTCGGAGATGATGTGCCGCGCTTCCTCGCGGGCTTCGTTGAGCTTGGCGTCGTTGTCCTCCAGAAGGGCCTTGGCTTCGTCACGGGCCTTCTCCGCCGCGTTCAGTGATTCACGGATGGCGGTCTCGCGTTTGTCCAGGGCCGCGCGCAACGGCTTGAACGCGAACCTGGCCAGCAGGGCCACCAGCCCCGCGAAGGTCAGCAACGTCCACACAAATAGACCGCCGTTGAAATGCACGTCTGCCTACTCCACCTGTTCGACTTGCGCCGCCTCGGGGGCTGCCGCTTCGTGCACGGCCTCTTTGCCCTTGCCGACCAGCATGATCGCGATAAGCAACGCGTAGAGACACAGGGCCTCGATGAACGCGATCGCCAGAATCATCAACCGCTGAATCGTGCCGGCCGCCTCGGGTTGTCGGGCCGCCGCCTCTACGCTCTTCGATGCCAGCATCCCAATGCTGATGCCGGTGCCACAGGCGGCCATGCCGATCGCCAGCCCGGCCGCAATCCATGCCATACCTTCTGCTTGCATGTCTCGATCCTCATTCACATCGGTGGCACGCGGCCACCGGATCCAATCATGGCTCAGTGATGAACCTCTATTGCGTCCTTGATATACATTCCGGTCAGCAACGTAAAGACAAAGGCCTGGATGAAGCAGACGAAAAGTTCGAACGCGCTCATGATGACGGCCCCCGCCAGCGGGAGCAGACTCAGAAACCAGGCGGCTTCCATGGCAAGGACAATGAAAACGACGATCAGGGCGTGACCCGCCATCATGTTGGCGAAGAGACGGATCGCCAGCGATGCCGGTTTGGCGAGCCAACTGACGATCTCAATCGGCATCAGGGCCAGGGCCACTCCCCGCGGCAGCCCGGACGGGATGAACTTGTGCACGAATCCGCCAAAGCCGTGCAGACGGATGTTCACAACTATGGTCGTGACGAACACGACCATCGCCAGGGCAAGCGTGACCGAAAGATCCGAGGTCATGGCCTTGACGTGGGACGGAAGGGGCAGCATGCCGGTGAGGTTCGTGAAAAGAATGAAGAAGAAGAGCGACAGCAGAAACGGCGCCCAGTTCCGACCGGCCTTGCCGATGCTGCCCTTCATCACCTCGTTATCGACAAACTCGACGATCGTCTCGAACGCATTTGCCAGGAAGCCGCGCGCGACAATCCCCCGCCTTCGGCATGCGAGAGTAACCAGCACGAATGTCACCGCGGCGGAGAACCAGAGCAGAACGACTTCGTTCGTGATGCTCAAGTCGATCCCGAGAACCGGCGGTATCTCCAGAAGAACTTGGCGCTCCAATTCGTGATCAATCATGGCCACACGCTAGCACGAACGAGTCAGTCGATCAACTTCTTGAGGCAGGCGGTTACTGTCGCGCGATCGGCACTGGACAACGGCTCATCACAGCCCTCTTCGACCACTTCCGTGAGACGCCGCGCATTGCATACGATCACTCCCGAAACGCCCTGGCTCTCTCCCCGCAGGTTGTCGCCGGCAAAACACACGACGGGCTGGATTTCCGGCGTGATGCCGGTCTGCTTCAAAAGGTGTTTCCGCAAGCGGGCCGTGAATCCCTTGACCTGTTCGAGTGGGGAGCGTGTCGGTGCCTTTCCGTTGTAGAGTATCTCGCCCTTTTCGACGGTAATCTCTCCCCGCCAGCTCTTGGTCTCTATTGCGAAAACACCCGTCGGTCCGACCACGATGTGGTCACACTCCGCCGCGCGAATGGTCACGCCATGAAAAACAGCGTATTCGGCCGGCAGGAAGACCAGCGCCCGCGCAACCTGCTCCTCGCCGCGGGCTCCCTTTACATAAGCCGTCAGCCGGGTGTGAGTGACAATCAACGCAATTGCGACAAGCAATCCCAGAGCCAGAAACAGTATTCCGATCACGGTAGTCGTCAGACGGGGGAGGGGAAACAGCGCCCGCAACAGGTAACCGGCTGCCCCTACGGCGGGAAAGAGCGGCCAGCTCGCCCGGAACAGTCCGGCCAGCCGCGGACGTTCGCCTGCCGTGCCGTACACGGTCGCGTGGGTGTCCGCGTTGCTGCCTGTCGTGGTCTTCATGATGCTTCGAGGCATTGTGCATAGTTCGCGCCGGCTTGCAAGCGTGTTGGTCCTTGTCTCCCAACCCGCCCCCGTCATACAATACTGCCGATTGCTCACCCCAACAGCGTCGAGTCATGCCTTTGGACAAGGAAAAAAAACGCGAGGAGTTCAAGCGTCTGCGCAAGATGCTCCAGGAGCGCGAGTCGGGGGCCATGGATGGCTCCGCCGCCCGTGCCTCTCTTTCGCGCCGTTCTTCAGCGCTGACGCACGACGATCTGAGACGGATCGTTGCGCGTCGCAATGCCCCAACGCCGCCCACGGCTCCCGCGCCGCGTTCACCCGCCGGCTCTGCGCCCATAGTCTACAGCCGCAGCGTTCCGCGTGGGGCAAGGCAACGTCCGTCGCACGATGAACCGACGGGACCTCGCGTTTCCCTTGCAGATGCCGTGCCGGGCACGGAGCTCGCCGTCGCCGATGCCGCCGTCTGCTACCTTGTGAATCAAGCGGTGGATGAAGAAGACAAGGGGGCCGAACTCAACTACCGCTTCGGCGTCCAGCTCGACGACCCCCAATCCGAACTGAGGCGGCGCGTCGAGGACAAACTGGAGCTCGACCGGCTCGCACGCGAGGATTTCGTCTTCATGGACATCGAGACTACCGGGCTGAGCAGCACGCCCGTCTTTCTGATCGGCGTAATGGTCTGGGAACAGAACGGTTTTGTCGTAAAACAGTACCTGGCCCGCCACTATGGCGAAGAACGCGGTGTCCTCACCGCGTTCCGCGACCTGTGCCACGACCGCCGCATCCTGGTCACCTTCAACGGCAAGAGCTTTGACTTTCCTTTCATTCGCACTCGTTGCGCCGCGACCGGCACCTCTTTCAACGTGGACATGCCTCACCTCGACCTGCTGCACGTTTCCCGCCGCATCTGGAAGGGCCGCTTCCCGGACTGCAAGCTGCAGACGCTCGAATGGCACGTCTGCCGCCGCATGCGCTACGGCGACATCCCGGGCAGCGAGATTCCCGATGCCTACCACGCCTTTGTTCGGTCCGGCAACGCCGACCGGCTCGCCGCAATTATGGAACACAACAAGCTCGACCTGATTACGCTGGCCGACCTGATGACCCGCTTCCCCGATCAACCGGGGGCGGCGAGCGAGGGGGTACCGTGAATGACCGCCTGCTCGCCAACGGCGAGCAATGTCACAGCCCGGTGAGGATCGCCGGGAAGCTCCGACCGCGCTACCGGCTCGCCGACGGCGAGCGATGTCACAGCCCGGCGAGGATCGCCGGGGATGCGGGACGCGTCACCGCGCGGCGCTCCCCGAAGGGGAGCAACATCTCACACGGGGTAGGTTCCGAGATGTGGCTCCCCTTCAGGGAGCGCGGAGGGTCCGTTTCTGCCGGTACCCAGGGATTCTCCCTGGGCTGTGATGTGTGTCCCCTTCGGGGACGGAATCCCGGGAACGCGCCGGGCTGTGATGTGTGTCCCCTTTTGGGACGGAATTCCGGGAACGCGCTGGGCTGTGACGTGTGTCCCCTTTGGGGACGGAATCCTCGGAGCGTTGGAGTTGCGAGTACTTCGCTGATCGGTTGAGGTCCGGATGGATACTGCCGCGTTTCTGAACGAGCTTCGCAACGACCCCGACTACGACGGGCAGATCGTTCACATCCACGAACTCCCCGCGCGACAGGCGGTCTATGCGGAGCCCGACAGCCCCGCCGTCAGGTGTCTGGGTGGGCTGGACGACGGTGTCGGGATCGAACAGCTCTACCGTCACCAGGCGGACGCCATTACTCACGCACTGGCCGGGCGCGACGTGCTTGTCGCCACCGGCACGGCGTCGGGCAAGTCGCTCTGCTATGCCCTGCCGATACTGCGTCAACTGCTCGAGAATCCCGACGCAAGAGCGCTGTTGCTCTTCCCGACAAAGGCGCTCTGCCAGGACCAGTTTCGCAAATTCAGTGACCTGCTGCACATGGCTGGTGCGGAGGACCGGCTGTGCGGCGTTTATGACGGCGATACCCCGTCCACATTGCGCCGCAAACTGCGGGACCGGGCCGCGGTCGTTTTCAGCAACCCCGACATGCTTCACGCCGGCATCATGCCGCAGCATGGCCGCTGGGCCGGGTTCCTCGCCGGGCTGGCCAGCGTCGTTCTGGACGAGCTGCACGTCTACAGCGGCATCTTCGGCTCCAACATGGCGCTGGTCATGGACCGCTTTATGCGGCTGTGCCGTCACTATGGCTCGCGACCGCGCATTACGGCCTGCTCGGCCACCATCGCAAACCCGAAGGAACTCGCCGACCGTCTCACCGGTCGCGATTTTGAGCTTGTCGACCGGGACGACAGCCCGCGCGGCAAACGCACCTATGTGCTGTGGAACCCGCCGCGCGTGCGGCAAACCACCTGGCGCTCGCGCCGCAGCGCCAACGTGGAAGCGCACGAGCTGATGGCGCGTCTCGTCGCGCGGGGGATGCCGACGATCACGTTTTCGAAGGCCAAGATGACGGCGGAGATGATCTATCGTTACGTGTGCGAGAAGCTGGGCAGCCTCGCTCCTCAGCAGGTGCCGAAGATGACCGCTTACCGTGGCGGCTACTTGCCGCGCGAGCGGCGTGAGATCGAGGCGCGGCTTTTCAACGGCGAGCTGCTCGGCGTGAGCACGACGCGCGCGCTGGAGCTCGGGATCGACGTCGGCAGCCTGGAGGCCAGCATCGTCGTAGGCTATCCGGGGACGCTCGCGTCGTTCTACCAGCAGTCCGGTCGGGCGGGGCGCAAGGAACAGGACTCGGTCGTGTTCCTGATCGGCCTGGACACGAGTATCAACCAGTACATCATGAGCCATCCCGAGTACATCTTCGACCGCTGCATCGAGACGGCCGTGATCGAGCCTGAGAATCCCTTTGTGGTCACCGGCCACCTGCGCTGCGCTACACACGAGCTGCCGCTCGCCGAGGAGGAACTCTCGCCCTACGGGCCGCACGCCGGCCTCTGTCTGAATGTGTTGGCCGACAACGAGAAGGTGCGCCGCATTGACGATCGCTGGTACCACGCCGCCAACGAAACGCCGCAGCACGAGATCCCGCTGCGCGACACGGCGGGGGCGAACGTTCTGATCGAGGACGTGGATACCGGCGACGTGCTGGGCGAAGTCGACCGGTTCGATGCGCCGCCGATCCTGCACCCCCACGCCGTGTACATGCACCGCGGCGACACCTATCTCGTGCAGGAACTGGACCTGGAGCGGAACATCGCCACCGTGAAGCGCGAGGAGGTCGACTACTACACCCAGCCCATGGGCGGGACGGACATTCATCACGTCGACCACCGGCTGCGGCGCAAGGGCTTCGGCCGCGGCGCGGCCTGTTGGGGCGAGGTCACGGCCTACTTCAACACGTATGCCTACGAAAGAGTGCATTTTTACTCTCTCGACACCGTGTCCGTACACGGGCTGGACCTGCCGACGATGCAACTGGAGACGATGGCGTTCTGGCTTATCCCGGACGAGACCATCCTCGAACGCGTACGCCGTGCCGGACTGGACGCGCACAGCGGCTTGCGCGGTTTGGGCTATGCCACGCGCATGTTGCTGCCGCTCTTCATGACCTGCGACACGCTCGACTTCTCGCATACGGTCGGCACCGTCAATTCGCCGTGGAACGCGGTGTTCGTGTACGAGCGCTATCCGCACGGTCTCGGCTTCACCGAAAAGGCCTATCACCGCCTGCACGAGATCATGCCCGCCGTGCTGGAGAGCATCGGCCGCTGCCCCTGCGAGCAGGGCTGTCCCTGCTGCGTAGGCAAACCGTTGCGGCAGTACGCGACGTGGAACGTCGAACGGGGCGAAGCCTCCATCCCGAGCAAGGAAGCGGCCCTGATGATTCTGCGCGATATGCTTGGCGACGGCGCCGCGCTCGTTCAGCCGGACGACGAGGCGTTGACCGACAGCGATGACGAGGCCGAGCTCAGGCTGGAACGCGCGCTACGGCGTCGCCTTGAGCGCATGCGCGAGCCGCAGGTCTTCCATCCGATCAAGCCCCAGCCGGAGGTGGAAACGGAATACCCTGAACCGGAGCAGACGGAGGAGCTGCCCAAAGCCGACGTTGCCCGCCGTCGTGAACGCCGGGGTTCGTTCGAGAAGGACTTGCGCAAGCGTCTCGCGAAGAAACTCGGCCATGACGGCCTCAAGCCGCTCGCCGCAAAGACGCCGCCTCCGCCCGGGATGAAAACCAGGAGCAGCAACCTGCGCCCCACGGATTTTTCCGGCCGCCCCGAGAAACAACCATCGGCGCAGAAGGCCATCACCGCCGGCGATGATGCCGCGGCGCGCGCGAGGCGGTTGGTGAAGAAAAGGCGGCGGGGGGAGTAGCCGTACTCGTCGTCCTGCGATTCCGGGGGAACGGCCACGGCCCACCCCTCACCCGCCTCCGCTG
>CAZKRK010000224.1:0-12119 GCA_964555035.1 uncultured Victivallales bacterium
GACTTGGCGGGAGAACGAACTTCAGAAATGTTCAATGTTCAATGTTCAATGCTCAATGCTCAATGTCCAAGTTCCACCTCGAATTGTCTCGGAAGCGCAGCGCACCGGGGGGGGGTCCTAGCCGGGAACTTGAACTCCGCCCTGTCATCCCGAGCACAGGAATCGTCTCCCTGCTCGAAAAGACGGGCGCCGCCCTTGCCAACCACCCCTTCCCTGTGCGAAGCTGCTGCGCATAGGAGGAACGATCATGGAGTGGTACTATATCCTGGACGGCGAGAGATTCGGTCCGGTTCGCGAAGACGAGCTCCGCGCAATGATTGCCGACGGACGGCTCGAACCGGATAGTCTTGTCTGGAACGAGAGCATGGGCGAAGACTGGGCGGAAGTGAATTCCGTGCCGAAATTGGCTGCCCCGTCCCCTCAGCCGGAGGCCGAGTTGCCCGCCGACCCCTACGCCCCCCTGGAACCCGAACAGCCCGCGCCGCCGCCTCTCGATCAGGTTGCCATCGATGGAACCGCGTACGACGGTTCCGTCTCCTGTACGACCCCCTTTGGGCGCGCCTGGGCACGGATGGTCAGGATACTCTTCTCGCCTTTCGACATCGGCAAGTGGTTCGCGCTCGGTCTCTCCGCCTGGCTGGCCACCTGGGACGAGGGGCGGGGAGGCGGCAACTTCAGGGTGCCCAACACCAGCGGCGGCGGACCACAACAAGGCAGTCCCGACCCTGACGAAGTATGGCAGAAGATCACGGAATTCACACGGAACATCATAGAGGAAATGAACCCCGCAATCGCAATCGCAGTCGTGGTTGGCGTGCTTATCTTCATAGTCCTGGGGCTGGTCATGCTGTGGCTCAACTCCCGCGGCAAACTCATGTTCCTCGACAACGTGCTCAAAAACCGCGCCGAGATCAGCGAGGCCTGGCACGACACCCAGCAGCCCGGCAATTCGCTGTTCCGCTGGAACATCGGGTTCGGCATCGTCTGCTTCCTGGCTCTGGCCCTGCTGATTGCCCTGATCGTCCTGACGATCGTCGTGCCCTGCATGCGCGCCAACGGATTCGCCCCGGCAGCACTCCCGGCCATCATTCTCCTGACGCTGGCATGGATAATCTTCGCCATCGTGGCCGGTGCGATCAGGCGCTTTCGGGATGATTTCGTCGTACCCATCATGTACTCCACCAACAGCATGTGTACCGCGGCCTGGGGACAATTCCTGGGGCTGATGCGACCGCAACTGGGTGCGTTTGTCGTCTATCTCCTGTTCCGCCTGCTGTTGTCGATCGGAGCGGCCTTTGGACTGCTCGTGGTTGCGCTGATCACCTGCTGTGTCGGCGGATGCCTGTTCTCGCTACCTTACATAGGCGCCGTGATACTGCTCCCCGTCCACGTCTTCTTCCGGGCCTACAGCCTGGAGTACCTGGCCCAGTTCGGAGAAGAATATCGACTGTTCACGTGGCGGTAGGAAAAAAAACGCACCCCCTTCGTAGACTCGCCGGAGTGCCCGCGCGGAGGCGCGGGCCGGAGACGAGAAGCCGGGCCGTGCGCACCTGCGCCCTCCGGTGCGGCTCCCAGGGAGCCGCACCTACGGACGCTCTACGAAGAGCACCCACACTTCACCCTGGAAACGGCAGTTGCCGGTAGTCGGTGGCGCGATGCGACGCGCGACCACATCTCACCCTATGTCCGGTAGTTCAACTGCTCCGCAGTTGCCTTCAAAAATCGCAACGCATTGAACAACAGTTGTTTATCAGTATTATCCTGCAGCACGAGGCTCGCACCCACTGGGTGCGGATTAGGGCGAAAGATTAAGGCGAAAGATTAGGGTGGGTCTCCCTCTTTCCTTAATCTTTTGCCCTAATCTTTCGCCCTAATCTCCCCGTAGAGGTAGTCCAACTGCTCTTTCTAGGCTCACATCCCACATCCCACCCCCCCCCCTCACCCCACCGGTTCGAGATGCACGACCACGTCGACGATCTCGTCGTTCGCGGCCATGAGGCGGTGCTTGACCAGTTCGGAAATGTCGTGTCCGTCGCGGACGCTCATCTCCCCCTCCACCTCGATGTGCAGATCCACCGCCAGGCTGCAGCAGCCCACGTAGCGCGTGCGAATCCTGTGTGTCCGCTGTACCCGCTCCGTGTCCAGGACGACTCGCTCGATCTCGCGACGCGTCTTCTCGGGCGCCCCCGCATCGACCAGCTTGCCGAGCGCGGGAAGTGTGACTTTGGCGGCAGCATGGAAAACGAACACGGAGACAAGAATCGCACCCACCTGGTCGAGGTATGCCAACCGCGGCGACAACCGGCAGACCCCGACGGCCAGCACAACCGGCAACGAGCTCAGCGCATCCGAGCGATGGTGCCAGGCATTCGCCAGTATCGGCATCGACTTCAACCCGCGCCCGGCCTTGACCGTCCAACGGTACAGCCACTCCTTGACCAGGACCGAAATGGCCGCGGCCGCCAGAGCCACGTTGCCCGGCACGTAACCGCCGACACCGCGACTCAAGCTCCGAACCGCCTGCAACAACATGCCGCACGCCACGAGCAGTAGAGCCACGCCGATGCTCAATGTGATCAGCGTCTCGATGCGGCGGTGCCCGTGAGGATGCACCTTGTCCGGCGGACGCCCCCAGTAATGTGAACCGACTACAATCGCAATGTCGGTCGTCATGTCCGACAAACTGTGCACGGCATCCGCCACAACCGCCTGGCTGCGACCCAGGACTCCGCCGGCGAACTTGATCCCCGCCAGCAGCAGGTTGACGCCGAGTCCAACGTACGTCACCCGGCGTACGGCCCGCGATTGATCGTTGCTGTCCACAGCCTATGCCTCTTGCGCCGCGAGCGTCTCCGCAATACGCGCGGGCGAATAGTGCGCCGGCTTGACCCACTTGCCGTCTTCCCGCTTGTGTCCGCCCACCTTGGTCATGTTGGAACGGTGGACCTCCTCGAATACGGGACCGATGTCGATCCCGCACGAAACAGCCGTTCCGTACGTTACGTAGAGCAGGTCCGCAATCGCATCGGCAACTTCGACAATGTTGCTCGTTTCGAACCCTTCACGCAGCTCGTCCAGTTCCTCCCGGATGAGACTCAGGCGTAGTCCCTGAGTTGTCTCGTCGGGAATGCCCGGCGTTTCCTTCATCAGTATGTCAAAAGCCTCGTGGAACTCCTGCACCATCATTTGCTCGGCATTCATGCCTCTCTCCTTCCCCTGCTCCCCGTACTGTCAAATATTGAACAGAAGGAACAGGCGAACGGAAGACATGTCGAAGGGATTCTCTCATTTCCTTCGACGTTCCTTCTGTTCGCCTGTTCCTTCTGTTCATCATTCGTCTCCCCGCTCTCCCCCTACTGGAATGAAACGAGCAGGGCACCACTCAGCATCAGGAAGATCGGCACCTTCTTCAACCATAATCGTCCGTTGCACGCGTTCTGCCCCCCCCGCCGGTGCAAGCCCCGTCCTTCCTACGCGTTTTTGCGGCTGTTGCTCGCTCCCCGCTCGCCCTTGCCCTTCCGCTCCGCTCCAGGGCTTGCGGGCGCACTACAAACGGCGCGCATACTCGAGGGGTGCGCAATGTTTGTAGTGCGCCCGCAAGCCCTGGAGCGGAGCGGAAGGGCAAGGGCGAGCGGAGAGCGAGCAACACGCGCAGAAATGCGTAGGAAGGACAGGCTTGTGAATAGTGCGGCCATCGGTTATTCATTTTCGCCAACAGCATGTCAGGAACCAAACAACTCACCCTAGCCGCGGCAATCGCCGTCCTTCTCGCTTTGCCGGCGCGCGCCGAGTGGCGCGACGTTCTCGGTCCCACCGAGACCAACCACCTCGCATCGGTGCTCGACATACTCAACATGAGCACCAACGACCTGGGGTTCGACAAGGACGTCGGCCGCCCGACGAACACGCTGGGCTACGTGCGCGAGATGCTCCACGCGCCGATGCGTCTACCCGCGATGGCTGACGAGCTCATGCGCGCCATCGAAGCCAACAGCGTCGAGGAGCTGAGCAGAACCTGCTGCCGCTTTCTGGAAGTCACCAACTCCCCACCCCCCACCTTCTCCCCCACCCCGGCGGTCGCGTCCACTCTTGCCGCCGACGCCAGGCTCGGCCGCGAGCTCGCCATGGCAATCGACCGCTTCGTCTCCGCGGCCGTGCCCATCGCCGCCGGCGTCTCGAACGCCTTCGCGCAACTGACCGCCGACGAACAGAACTACCTTGCCGCCAGCCAACTGCTGCCGCTGCTGGGCGGCAACGGCGTCGGCGGCGACGATGCAGCCGCGCAATTCGGCATCCCCGCCGCTACCATCCGGGCCGTGCGCGCGCACGACGACGATATCGATCCGGAACCCGAAGCCCTGCGCATCATCGACCTCATCGGCAAGGTCGATTTCGCGCTCCTGTTCGGCTCCGGCGCAGCCTTCCACCAGGCCTGCCGCGAGCTGGCCGGCGCGGCCGCGCGAACAAAACAGTGGCCGGCAGCCGTGGTGCGCGTAACGTCCCCGCTCGGAGAAATCCTAGTTGGCACGGGCGGAAGGGACGTCTTCGACCGCCGGGCGTTTCTCATCCTCGATCCGGGCGGCGACGACCTCTACGTCGACACCGGCGCCGTCGCCAACGGCCTCCGGGGGGCCCGCGTAGCCGCCGCCCTGGACCTGGGGGGCGACGACCACTACCAGGGCCGCAAGGCGCCGGGCCCGGGCAGCGCCCTTTACGGCGTAGCGCTCTTGTTCGACGCCGCAGGCAATGACCGCTACGACGCCGGGGGCATCGGCCAGTCCGCGGCAGTGCTGGGCATCACCGGCCTCGAGGACGTCGCGGGGAACGACACCTACACGGCACTCAAACACAGCCAGGCGGCAGGCACCTGCGGCATCGCCATTCTGCGTGACCGCGCCGGCATAGACACGTACGACGTGGGCATGCGCGGACAGGCCTACGCGGGCGTGCGCGGGCTGGGACTCCTGATCGACGACGGCGGCAACGACCGCTACGTCGCCGGCGGCCGCGACGGCGACCACGAACGGCACGCGGAACACTTCCTCTCCCTGTCGCAGGGCTTCGCCACGGGGGCGCGCCCGTTTGCCGGCGGCGGTGTGGCCGCACTCGTAGATCGCGGCGGGAACGACACCTACACCGCGGACGTGTACGGTCAGGGCGTCAGTTACTGGTACTCCGTCGGCATGCTGATCGACGAGAGCGGACATGACCGCTACAGCCTGCACGAGTACGGGCAAGGATCCGGCATCCATCTCAGTCACGGCCTGCTGGTCGAAGGCGGCGGCAACGACGTCTACTACGGCTGGTCGCTGGCGCAGGGCAACGCCCACGACTATGCCGTCGGCATGCTCTTCGATCGCGGCGGGGACGACACGTACACGGCCGACCACTATGCCCAGGGCCGCGGCATAAACAACGCCCTGGGACTTCTGTTGGACAGCGACGGACGGGACGCATATCTCGGCCGGCGACCGGCTTCCTGCCAGGGCATCGGGCACAACAGCAGCAAACGCGACTACGGCAGCGTTTCCCTGCTGCTCGACCTCAAGGGCCGCGACATCTACACCTGCACGGCCACCAACGGCGCCGCACTCATCCGGGAGGATGTCGGCATCGTCTACGATTTTGGAGACAAGCAATGAGGCGTGCGAAACACCGGCAACCCCTTACCGGCCGAGGACGCGCCCTGGCCATAGTCGCGGCGGCGCTCGCAATCGTTCCCCTGCGCCTCACGGCATTGGAGCCGGACCAGTCCCCTCCCCTCGCGAACGTCTCCTTCGACCAGCTCCTGATCAGGCTCCAGCGCTACGGCAGCACGGCCCTGCGCCGCAAGCAGAAAGCCGATGCCAGGGCGGAGCTTTTCCGGCGCGGCGGAGCATCGCTCAGGTACCTGGTCGAACGCGCCTACATCCGCAACATGTGGATCCACGTATACACCGAGAAGCTGGCAAAAGAGCTCGAAAAGGACGAGGCCGTTCCCGTCCTCGTAGACCTGCTCCAATCCGAACGCAGGGAATGCCGCAAGATGGCCGCCTACTGGCTCTGGGAATACGACGCCCCCGAGCACTCCGCGGAGCTGCAACCCCTGCTGGAAGTAGAGTACACCGCGGCCGCCGCCATGCGTACGCTGGGCAAGTGGCGCTGCGAAGAAGCCCTCCCCCGCATCGTCGAGTACCTGAAGAACGAAAATGAACGCCGCCGCATCGCCGCGGCCAACGCCCTGCGCGACATTGCGGACCCGCGCGCAATTCCCGCACTGATCGAAGCCGCCGGCGACGACGTAGTGACGGTGCGCAAGTGCGCCGCGCGCGCCCTCGTGGCAATCGGCGAGGACGCCGTGACGGCAGTCGCCGAAGCCGCCGGCAAGACGCGCGGCAAACAACAGCGCGAGCTGGTTCTCGTTCTCGGGCGGATCGGCACCAAGGAGGCGATCGAACCGATCGTCGCCGCGCTCGACAGCACTGACCGCCCCCTCCGGCGCGACGCCGCGCGCGCGCTTTTCGCCCTCGACCCCGCCGGCGCCCCCGCCTACCTCGAAACATCCGACAGGCAATCCCTGATTACCCCGACCGGCGCCCTGCGAATTCCGCCCGCACCCACCACCTCCCGGTAGGGAACTCCCGGGCGCGTCTTGCGCATGTTCGATCCCTTGACGATGCACGCTTCATCGAGAACCTCAGCCTTAACCGGGACACGTGACGAAGGCCTTCTTTGACAAATAGGAAGCGCTTCAATGGCTGCTCGCAGGATAAACGGCCTCAGTGGGCCGGATCCGCAATCCGGCCGAGAGAGAGGAGACCATCCTGTCGAGAATGAGCAGCCCGCAGTCAGGCCATTCTCCTGTCATGCTCCCCACTCTCCCGGCCGGATTGCAAATCCGGCCCACCGAGTACCGATTGTCGGATTCTCGAAGAAGTCGGTTGGTGTCGGACGCTGTCGGAATCCTGACAATCCCGGTACGGTAGGCGGTACTTCACAAATCACAAATCGTCAATCGCTAATCGTCAATCAAACTCACGTTCACCCATTGCGAGACTGCTACGCTATTTACGCCCAGGAGCACTAGCACTACGGCATCTGCTGCAATACGACCGGGTCGTCAACGCCCTCAAACCTGTCTGAGAAGTCGGTCTTCGGGAAATCCCACACCCTGAGTTCGTCAAGCTCGACGTGGCCCTGTTTAAGGTGTTGATCGGTCATGAGCTGCAGCGGCTGCCGGCTCACCTTCATCCGCTCCGGCTTTGGGGTATGCTTCTCCGAGCCGTTCAGTTTACCGTCGAGAAAGACGGCCACGGTCGCGGTGCCGTCCCCGACGCCCTCGATCCCTTCGACATCCCAGACCAACGCGTAGTGGTGCCATGCACCAACATTGCCGATTGCCTTGGCATACGTCCACGAACCAAAGCGACCCGTACCGCAGGAACCACCGGGCGACCGGGCGCATATCCCTCCGCGGGCGCCACCGTCATTGCCGTTCAGGTGAATCTGGTACGTGACGGGAATTGCCTTGTCGTACAAACGGAACAGGCCCGGATTCTCGCCCCACGCAAGCGTAGCAGGCACGCCGTCAAGCCTGGCCCACAACTCGATGCACCCCCGCCGCGGCGAGACAACCTCCCCGGGGAACTCGATCATGCCGTTCTCGTCGTGGCGCACCCGCAGACAGTTGCCCGCCACTCCGCGCACAAACTTCCCGCCGCGACAACTGCCGGCCGGTCCGACCTCGCCGGCCGTGACAACGGCTTTCGAATCCAGGCTGTTGGCCAGGCAGAGTCCGGGCCGAGCTGCCGCCGCCCGGCCGAGAAAGACAATTTGCTCGGTCAATACCAACGGCACACTGACGTCCCCGAACAACGCATGTATGTCAATCTCATCGATGCGTGGAACGGCCGTCAGCCGATCCCTGTTCCGGAGCCGCAACTCCGCGGTTTCGCGATCGTCCCGCATGGTCAGCGAACGAATCCTGTCCATGCGCAGGTCGACATCACAAAACTCTGTATGAACGGTGATATTGCTGAGAGACGTTGTCCCCACAATCCTGGAACCATCCGTCAACGTCAGCACCAGCCGCAGGGGCTTCTCCTCCCCTTCCCCATGGGAATGAATGGCCAGCATCGAACCCAGGATCGCCAGAAATAGCCGTCGCATTGCTACCTCCCTTGGTGAGTTCTCGCAAAAGGAGTATCGCTGTTTTCAAGTGTCGTTACGGTAGAAAAATGTGTAGGCAGGAAGATGCGAGAATTGAACATATCATCTTTCTACCATCCCATCTTTCTACCATCCCATCTTTCTACCATCCCATCTTTCTACCATTATCTCTCCCCGCAACCCTGCGCATGTCTTGCCCACATCATGTGCACTCTCATTTGCTCGTAACGGCGGAGGACCGCCGTCTCCAGGGCTTTTCGGACACCCTCGAGCTAGCGGGTTCCGCCCAAGGAGGCAGGACCGTTCCGAACCACGCGTGATTCGCTGCTCCCCCTCAGGCTCCGCCGAACCGTCCTGGAGAACGGTTCTACGCCTTCAATCCTGCACCCCCCGTTCAAGCGTCTCGAGACGCGCCTTGATCGCCGCGTTTTCGGTCTTGATCGCCTTGTTCTCCGCCCTGAGCTCGTTGACGAGGGCGTTCAGTTCCTGAACGGCCTTTACCAGGACGGGGCGAACGTTGTAGGTATCGATCGAAAGCGTACCCGTGCCGTCGTCTTGAACGCTGTCGGGAAAGACGGTCTGGTACTCCTGCGCGATGAAGTTCCAGTAGTAGCGGTCCTCGACCGACGGGTGCCGGCCCTTGTACGCGTCGGTGTATTTGAATCGCACCGGCCGAAGCCGGTCGATCGTCTCCAGGGCGTCGTCCACCTCCTCGATGTCCGCCTTGATGCGCCGGTCCGAGTTGGCGAGCCAGCTTCCCGCCGTCGTCTTCGATGCGTTTCCCTCGACTTCGAGGGCGTAGGAGCCCGGCGTGCGGCCAACGCCCAGCTTGCTGCTGTTGCGCGGCACGATGATGTGAGGGCCGTACACGTTAGTCCCGCTGAATCCGAAAACTTGAAGTGCGTTCGCGCCTCCAGCGTATTTGAGGCCGCTGCCGTACGTGCCGTCGTCGTCCTCACTAAGACGGATCTCGGCGTCGCCACCCGAGCCCACTTGGTTGGGCGAGATCATCAGCGTGGCATCAGTGGTCGTTCCGACGACGTGGAGGTCAGCTTCGGGTACAGCCGTCCGGATGCCGACACGATCGGCGTCAAACAGTATGACGGAGTCTAGTGAGTATGAACGCAGGCCGCTGCCGTCGTTCGCGACGTAGATGTAGTTGCCGTCACCCCACGTGTCATGTATGACAGGATCGGGATCGGCGGAAGTAACGTGCGTCAGCATACCGCTTGCGCTGACCGAGTAGACCTGCAGTCCGCCGTTGTAGTTGGCGAGATAGACGAAGTCGCCGTCGCCCCAGACGGCGACGCCCTCCCCGTCGGGGTCATGCGAGTCGATCAGTGTCAGCATGCCGCTCCCATCCGCGGAGTAGCTGTGCAGCCCGAGATAATAGTCGGCCACATAGACAAAGTCACCGTCACCCCACACACTCCGCGCGTTCCCGCCGGCCGGATCGTCGACATCGACATGTGTGAGTGTTCCTGTCGCACTGACCGAATAGCTGCGCAATCCGCCGTAACCGTTCGCCAGGTAGACGAAGTCGCCATCGGCCCAGACACCGAAGGAGTAACTCCCCGGGTTGTGTGAATGAACATGGGTAAGGGTTCCGGTCGCGCTGACCAAATAGGAGTGCAGCCCGCCGGTGTAGTTGGCGAGATAGACGAAGCTGCCGTCGCCCCACACGTCGCGGGCCTCGTTTCCCGGATCGTGAGCATCGAGGTGTGAAAGGTGACCGCCGCCAATCACCGCGTAACTGTGGAGACCGCCGCCCTTGTTGGCGAGGTAAATGAAACTGCCGTCGCCCCACACATTGTATGCGTTGTCCCCCTGGTCGTCGGAATCGATGTGGGTGAGGTTTCCTGCCCCGTCAACCGAGTAGGTGTGCAGGCCGCTGGTGTCGTCGGCCAGGTACACATAACTGCCATCCCCCCAGACTCCACGCGCTCTGGATCCCGCGAAGTCGATGTCAATAGAACGCAGGACGTTCGTTGTCCCGTCCAGCTTGCCGTCAAGCTCGCCCCGGAGACCGGTAATGCTGCCGATAGGCTGTGAGCCGGTGTGGTTGGCACGACTCAGAAGCACGCTGTCGGTACTGTTGCTGGTGGCGCCGTCCTGCATGCCGGCCAGGCGCAAGCGTTCGGCCGCGGTGATGATCTGACCCGACCCGGCATCCGACACGTCGTCCAGTTCGGTGACGTTATGGCCGGCCAGGGACACGACGGTTGTCGCCGTCGCGGCCGTGGCCGCCGAAACGGCCATGACATTGCTGAGCCCCGCGCCGCTACCCGAAAACGTCGTGGCCCGTACCGTACCCGCCACATCCAGTGCCTCCCCCGGCGTCGCGACACCGATGCCGACACGATCGGCATCGAGCGATATCATCGAATTCATCGCGTACGAGTGCAGACCCGTGCTCCCGCCGGCCAGGTAGATGAAGTCACCGTCGCCCCACACGCCCAAGGCGTAGCCGCCCGGATCGTGGGAATCGACGTGCGTGAGGAAGCCGGCGGCGTCGACCGAATACGCGTGCATCCCGCCGTAGCGGTCTGCCAGGTAGACGAAGCTGCCATCACCCCACACGCTCAAGGCGGTCTCTCCCGGATCGTGAGAATCGACATGCGTGAGGTATCCGCCGGCGTCGACCGAATAGGTGTGCAAGCCCTCGGTCTTGTTGGCGAGATAGATGAAGTTGCCGTCGCCCCACACACCGGCCGCGGTGCCCCCCGGATCGTCCGAATCGATTAGAGACAGGTTGCCGCTGCCATCGACCGAGTAGGACCGTAGCCCGGCACTGCCGTCGGCCAGGTAGATGAAACTGCCGTCGCCCCAAACGTCGGAGGAGTAACCTGCCGTATTGTCCGAATCGACATACGTGAGGTTCCCGCCACCGTCAACCGAATAGGTAAACAGCCCCTCGCCGGCGTTGGCGAGGTAGACGAAACTGCCGTCCCCCCACACCGCGCGGGCAAGTCCGCCCTGATCGTCCGAATCGATGTGGGTGAGGTTGCCGCCGCCGTCGACCGAGTAGCTGTGTAGCCCGCCGTCATTGTTGGCCAGGTAGACAAAGTCCCCGTCGCACCACACTCCAAAGCCGCTACCTCCCGGATCGTGCGAATCGAGGTGCGTCAGAGTCCCCGTAGAGCTGACCGAATACGTGCGCAGCCCGTCGTAGTCCGCGAGATAGACGAAGTTGCTGTCGCCCCATACGTCACCGGCCGTGCCGCCCGCATTGTGAAAATGGACATGTGTCAGGTACCCCGACGTCGCCGCTCCCGCCTTGCCGTCGAGCTGGGCTTGAACCCCTCCCAGGTGTGAACGCTCAGCATCGGTGATGATCTGCCCCGACCCGGCATCCGATACGTCGTCCAGCTCGGTGACGCTGTGCCCGGCCAGGGACACGACCGTCGTCGCCGTTCCGGCCGTGACAGCCGAAACGGCCGTCACATTGCTCAGCCCGGCGCCGCTGCCCGAGAACGCCGTCGCCCGTACCGTGCCGGCGACGTCCAAGGCTTCACCCGGGGAGGCAACACCGATGCCGACGCGATCGGCGTCAAGTGACAGCATCGAGCGCATAGCGTACGAGTACAGGCCGTCGTAGTCGTCACTCACATAGAAGAAGTCACCGTCGCCCCATATGTTGAGGTAGCTGCTCCCCAGACTGTGTGAGCCGGTATGCGTGAGGTTGCCGCTATCGTCCACCGAGTAGACGTGCAGCCCGCCGTATCCGGCACACAGGTAGACGTAACTGCCGTCACCCCATACATCGTAGGCGCCGCCGCCCGGAGCGTGCGAATCGATATGCGTGAGCGTGCCGGTCGCGCTGACGGAGTAGCTGTAAAGGCCGTTCGTTCCAGCCGCGAGATAGATGAAGCTGCCGTCGCACCACACGTCCGAGGCATAGCCTCCCGCGTCGTGCGAATCGATGTACGTAAGCATGCCGCTGCCGTCAACGGAATACGTGTGCAGCCCGC
>CAZKRK010000225.1:0-12104 GCA_964555035.1 uncultured Victivallales bacterium
CGGAGAGTGAGCCGGCGGCGGCCCCGCGCAAGTGCAACAGATCGCAGATGCGCCCGTGGCAAAGGGACAGACCCGAATGGCACTGGACCCGAATGGCACTGAAGGTGCAAGAAACCCGGCCCCAGAGTCAAGGATTCGGCTGGTTGGCTGCCCTGGGTATGCTGGTGTCCCCCGTAAGCGGAGAGCTATTGGCTGAAGGCAGCCGCGGTTCTGGATTCCACGTGCTTTGCGCCAGCCTTGCTGCAGAATGGCCTTGTTTTGTTACGCTGAACAACAGATGTTGGCGTTGGTTTCTGCAGCAGAGGGCTGGTCATGTTTGCTCGAGACATTGAAAAGCGCCTTTCAGAAGGGGCCGAAGGGAGCACGCGGAAACCACTGCTGCTGCGAGGGGCTCGGCAAGTCGGTAAGACGTTTGCCGTACGTCTGTATGCGGGTGCACTGGATCGCAGGAGTGTGCGCACCCCCTCGGGAACCCCGTACGAACTACTCAGCCTGCCCTACTACCTCGCGGCGAAGCTGCCGGAATGCCTGGACTGGCTGAACTCCGGCGGGCGGCCACGAAGTGAAGACGGATACTAATAGAGCAACGATGCGGGCATGGCAAAGCGCAAACAGAAGCGAATCGTGCGGAGCCGGGAGCGGCCGCTGGTGTTGCTGTCCGGTCTGAACGGTGACGCCATCCGGCCGATGGTTGAACTAGCCCGCGAGTGGGATTGGGAACTGCGGGGAACGTGGATCCCGTCTGCCGATTTGCCTCCGGAGCGTCCGGTTGCCGGGGCGCTGATTAAGGACCTGCCTGTCACGCCGCTGGCGCAGCGGCTGCGCGAGGCTGATTGTCCCGCCGTGCGGTTCGGTGCGCGGCCGCATCCCGATGACAATACATTGCCGGCCGTTCTGCCGGACCTTGCGATGAGCGGACGGCTTGCCGCCGAGCATTTCGCCTCACGACAGTTCCAGGATGTCGCGTTCGTGGGACACAACCCCGAGGACGTGAGCGCCAATATGCACGCGGCGTATGTGGCATTTCGCGAACGCGCAGGTGAGCTGGACATGACCTGCCACGTCTTGAGTCTTCAATCAAGCAATCGGGAGGGCGATTCCACCTCGGAGCGTGAGGCGCAGCAACTCCTGCTCTCCCGTTCAAAAGGGGAGGGACGGCCGATTCCTCGCCGGATCGGGGAGAGCATTTTGGATACTGTGGGTACGTGCCCGTTCTATCTGCAGGTTATCGGGGCAGAGCTGTGCCGCATGCAGACCATTGACGAGGATGCGTTCAAGGTGGTGCTTCAGCGGGTCCTGTTCGACGCCGACGGGCGGCTGCATCTGTACTTCAGTAACCTCGTCTCCAGGATTGTGGGCCGTTCCGCTTCCATTGAACGCACGCTGATTGCGCTTGCTTCACAGCCCGGCCGTCTAAGTGACGTGGCCGGTAGGCTTGGTGTCGCGCCGGGCACGCTCAAGTCCTGGATCGATCGGTGCCGAGACCTCGTAGTTGTTGAGGACGCTATCTACCGGATCAATGATCCGTGCCTGGCCCTGTGGTTGCGGGGTAAATCGGCTGAGGGCCCCGTACTGCCTACCGTAGTTCTGGGAGACGAGGCGGAGAAGCGGGTGGCGAAACAGATGGCATCCGCCGGGTTCGAGCTGGTCTTCCAGTCCCGGACCAGCCGGGGGGCGTTCGACCTGCTGGCGGTCCAGGGAAGCACGGAGATCGGGGTTCAGGTCAAGAAGGCTTCGCGACCGTTCTACCTGTCCAGGGATGAACTGGGCCGCATGAAGCATTGGGCCAAACGCCTGGGCTGGGTGCCCGTGCTTGCCCTGGTCGAAGAGGACGAAGTGGTGTTCTACGATGTGACCAACCGTCGGCCATCCGGAAAGGGATGCCGTTTCGACTCACGAACACCGCAGATAGAGAACCTCCTCGACCTGTCACAAAAAGAGATTTGAGATGAACAGCGAAGAACAGATTGACTCGGATGGTGTGTATCGGCGGCCCGCGCGAAACCTTGCAGTTGCTCGGTGACGTTGTCGTAAGCGAGGAAGACATTTACGGAGAACGCGATTTTCCTGACGCCTGCGTTCCCGCCACCTGGGGGATCGATCTGCACTATCCGCACAGTGGCTGTTGGACCATGCCGGCAGGAAGCGATAAATGATTGGCAGGCTCGCCTATTGTTCGTCTGTCGAGTAGGGGGTATACTGGGGGGTAATCGATGTTCGATCCAGGCTCAGGTCCTCCTGGGATCTGAAATCCATGTCGCACACCTTGTCGCGCACCATGTCGATCTCGTACGCGACAAGGTGCGCGACAAGGTCGTTCTGTCCGAAGGCACTAAGGAGATCGCGATGATGAAGTCATTTTTCATGGGTGCACTATTCTGCCTGACCTCTGCGGTTGCCGGCCAGATTCCGACCGAGCTGCCGCGTCCGGACAAGACGCCACCCGCAAAGAACAAACCGGTCAAGGTCTACATCCTTTCCGGGCAATCCAACATGGTCGGCTTCGGCCGAGTCACGGGCTCTGCGCCGGTACACTCGAGCATCTATCTGTCGGCGGACCCGAGTGTGATGCCGTGCAAGATGCCGGTGGGGTCCTCGGCGCTGCTGCCGCACCGGGTATATCAGACCAAGACGGGAGACGCCGCGGGAGCAACGACTTCTGTCTACTCGGGTGCCTATGATGCCAAGGCTGACTACGCGAACCGGAACCCCGTTAAGGAAACTGTCCTGGCTCTCGGGACGGTTGCGGCAGAGCTGCCTGCCGTCAACGGACCTCACACTGTGGTCGTGAGGGCCTTCCTCGAGATCCCGATCTCCGGCGCCCACGAGATCCACGTCGGTTTTGGCGACAGTACACACGCCATTGCGACCCTCGACGGCAAGGAGGTCTACCGCAAGGAGATCGGTGGCGAAGAAGTGGTCACGAAGGTGAATCTGGAAAGCGGAAAACGCTATCCCATCACGATCACCTACCTCAAGGGTGGCTCTGCCGCCTTCTGGATGGAGTTGGTCGATCTCAAGGGGCGGGGCGATTTGGAGTCACTGGTCAAGAACGAGGGCAAGTTCGCCTGGATGATGGACGAGAATGGGGAGTGGACCGTCCGCAACGACGTCGTGCTCTGCGAGTCCTACCTGGATACCAACAAGTTCAAGGGCGGGCGCAGTACTGCGCTCACGGCCACCGCCAACGGAAAGCACATCGGCCCCGAGTTGGGGTTTGGCTATGTCATGGGGACCTTTCACGACGAACCGGTGTTGCTGATCAAGGCCGACATCGGTAGGTATGGCGGGCGCGTCCGGGATTGGCGGGGGATTCTCTGTTGATGACCCAAAAACCAGGAAAGGAAAGAGAGCCCATGAGACGAGACATCATTTCCACAATTGCTCTGTGTGTCCTCTGCTGCGCGCTTGGCCATTCAGCCGAGGCCGCGGCAAAGAAGAAGGTCTTTCCTCCCAATTCCAAGTTCCTGCAGGTGGCCGGGCATGATGCCTATCTGGCCCTGCCCGAAGGGGTCAAAGCTGGGCAGAAGACCCCGTGGCTATGGTATTGTCCTTCCGACTACAACCTGCCCGGAAGACTCGAACAGTGGATGATGAACAAGTGCCTGTCCAATGGCATCGCGGTCGCCGGGATCGACCTCAAGGGTGATTTTGGGACACCGGCCGGCCGTGCGATCCAGACCGCGTTCCACAAGGAGCTGACCGAGAATCACGGCGTGACGGATAAGGTGTGCATGTTGGCGCGCAGCTACGGCGCGACGCAGATGTACAACTGGGCTGTGGAACACCCCGAAGCGATTGCCTGCCTGGCTGGTATCTACCCGGTCTGCAACCTGGAGAGTTATCCGGGGCTGAAAGCGGCCGCCGGTAAGTACAGGATGTCACAGGAGCAGTTCGTCAAGGAACTCAAGCAGCATAATCCGATCGACCGGTTGCCACCCCTGGCCCAGGCGAACGTGCCCATCTATCACAACACCGGGGATGTGGACAAGCTGGTGCCGGCAAAGGATAACACCTTCATCGTGGCAGAGCGCTACAAGGCCTTGGGTGGCGACATGACGGTCACGATATTCGAGGGGCAGGGACACAACTACTGGACAGGCTTCTTTGAGGACAAAGCAATGGCGGAATTCATCATCAAGCACGCCAAGGCGGAAGCACTTCCCAAGGTGCTGTTCTTCGGTGACTCGATCTCCGGTGGCTACAGCAAGTCCCTGACGAAGCTCATGGAAGGCAAGGCGGAGATGGTCAAGTTGGGTGCTGTCGCTACCTACAGGATCAATGAAGAGGCGTGGTGGCATTCCAGTAGAAAAGCAAAGGCTCTGGACTTCGGCAGCGCCAAGGCGTGCATCGCCGATCTCGAACGCTTCGAGAGGCATCTCTCTGAAACCAAGTACGATGCGATTCATTTCAACTTTGGGCTGAACGACATCTTTCGTGGCAGAAATGGGGCGTGGCACAACCCTGTGGATCAATACGCCAAAGACCTGGAGACGATCGTGACGCTGCTGAAGAAGAATGGCGCCAAGATCGTCTGGGCCACCACCACGCCGATTCCAGACAATGCGCCTCACAATCCCAAGGGCGACGATCTCATCTACAACGCCGCGGCCGAGAAGGTGATGAGGGCGAACAACGTCCCCATCAACGATCTGCACAGCGTGGTGACCCAGTGGGACGGCTACGCCGAATGGAAGAAGGGCGACGACGTTCACTTCAGCGGCGCCGTCTACGCGAAGTTGGCTGCGCAGATTGCCGAGAAGATAACCGCTCAACTCACGCAGCCGGAAGAGTAGAAGGGAACGTACCATGAAGACTATCACGACACCAATGGCTGTAGTGTCGTTAATGACTGCTTCGGCAGGATTCGCCGGGGATGTGAGATTCTGGTAGGAGGACAACAGCATGCGAAAGCGGCTGGTCTGATCCGGCACGGAAGGCGGTCGGCAGATGGATACCACACCCAGTACCAGTCGAGGAGAGAGAATGGACCACAAACGGATGGCCTTCGTCGTCGCGGTAACCGGTTGTTGCTTTGCCGGTTCTGTCGGTCTGCCTGGTGCCCGGGCGGTTGCTGAAACAAGTGGAGGGAACGGAGACGTGCATACGCGGGAATTCATGATCGGCATTTTCTGGGCGCCGCCTGTTGAGCACACAAATGACAGGCAATATGACTATCTGAAAGAGGCGCACATCAACGTGATTCCCTGCATTCACCCGTCTCTGGAAGGGCGGGTGGCCATACAGCGGAAGATCCTGGATCTGGCCCATGCGCGGGGAATGAAGGTCATGGTCAGGGACCCTGAAAGGCATTCCGATGCAAGGGCCGTCACGGCCGACTTCAAGGAACACCCGGCCCTGTGGGGCTACTATCTGAAAGACGAGCCGGCCAAGGGCGAATTCATGAAATACGGGCGGATGATACGGGATTTCCTGGAACATGATCCTCACCACATCCCTTTCGTGAACATGCTCCCGGCCGGGGCGAGCCCTTTACGAATGCGGTGATCGATCCGAAAGGGAACAAGACCGATCTCTACGCCATGGTGAAGAAGCTGAATGCCCGGATAAAGGCCCTTGGCCCTACGTTGATGAAGTTGGATACGGTCGATGTCTATCATTCGGGGGTGGTTCCTGAAGAAACGAGGAAACTGCCGGATGACTACTTCTTCAAGCCGCTCAGCCCGGATGATGCCTTGCTGATCTCCCGCATGGTCGACAGGGAAGACGGCCGGAATTACCTCATGGTGGTGAACAAGGACAACAGATCCTTGAAAAAGCGTACCGTCAAGCTGCAGCTTGACGGGGCCAAGACGGTTCGTTTTCGGGTGCACGGAGACATCACGGGATTAGCCTTGATATCGCACGACACAGGTCAGGGCATTCCCATGAAACGGAATCTCGAGAACGGGGTCTTTTCGGATTCACTTCTACCGGGTGAAGGACATCTGTTTCTATTGCCGGACGGGAATTGGGACCGTCCCTAGGGATCGGGGTCCCCGACGGTCGAGGTCACTTGACCATCAAGACCATTCCGGTGTCGGGGTGGTGGATGCCGACCACTTCGTCGTACGTCGCGCCGAAGCGGATCTCGTCGATCGAGGGATTGCTGTCCTTCCACTGGATGCTGACCCGGTCGAAGAGGGACTGGTCGACCGCCTCCGTCTCCCATGCATCCACAAACGGCGCGGGAAGCTCCCGATCGTGGCCCGGCGCGTAGAGGGTGATCGTTTCCGCCGCGTTGGTGTCGGCCCCCCACTCGATCTTGCCGACGAACAGAACGCGGGAACGGTCGCTGTTGTTCACCACCAGCTTGCTGTTGCTCGTCGTGCGATCGCCGTGTGTGTCGCCGTCACCGCTCTCCTTCCAGTAGGCCGCCATGAAATCGGTTCGGAAGTTGCCGATACCGACCCCCTGACCGCCGTCCAGCAGCTCAACCTTGACGGGGTAGTCGTTGACGAAATTGTTGTTACAGAGGGCGAAGTTGTAGTCGAGGTTGGTCATGTTCTGATTGAGCCAGTCCGCCACGAAGCTGAACCACAGTGTCGCACCGTGCCGCATCAAACCGGCAGCGTGCAGCGTCGTTCCGATCGGCCGGTAGCAGATACTCCAAGCCTGCGAGTTCATGCGCCGGCCCTTTGTCGGCAGGAGCCCCCAGAAGTTGTTCAGCGCTGTCACGGGGGGGGCGCCCCTTCGCGTGACCCATGCTCCCCCCCAGCCGGTCCCGCCATTCTTGCCGTTGATATTGCCCGTATCGTAGTCGAACGGCTCATAGATCAGCGGATCCGGTGGGCGCACCGTTACCGTTTCTGTTTCATCGTCCGTGATCGGCCCCGTGAGCGTGTTCCCGAAGAGGTCGTCGAAGGCCGCCGAGGATTTGATTCGCAGGGTCAAGGTGCCCGTGCTGCCGGCCGTGACCACAACCTGGAACTCGTTCACGGCAGTCTGCGTCACGCTGTCGACGGTTAGCGGTGCCGAGCCCGCGTTCTCGAAGTCGGCCACCGTGACCGACGAGGTTACTGCCTCATCAAAGGTGAGCGTGTACGTCACCGGTTCGAGCACGAAGTAATAGACGCCGTTGCCGGAATCGGACGTGATGTCTACCAGGACAGGGGGGGTGGAGTCGGCAGGGGCGCTTGACACGGTCAAAACGCCGTCACCCGCGATCCAGTCCTGCTCGTGGTCCACAGTGGCGGGGATCCCCACGCGGCCGTAGGTGCCGGTAGGGAAGGAGAAGCTGTTTACCGTGAGTTGGCCGACCGTGTCGTCGGCATTCATCGTCAGGAGCGTGCCGGCGGTCGATCCATTGAGCGCCAGCGTGGCGGAGTCTGCCATGGCGTTGGACGCAGCGATCGTCAGGTCTGCGGCCGGCCCGCCGTTGTATCCCTCGACGGTCACATTGCCATTCAGCGAGAACTCGGCGTTGGCAAAGACATCGTATGAGCCCTCCGTGCTGGTGAGGATCAGCTCGCTGAAACTATTGGACGCCGTCAAGAGGGCATCCTGATTGCCCTTGCCCTTCAGTGTCATGCTGTGTGGGCCGCGAATGCCGAAGGCGAACTCGAAGTTCTCGGATGGCTCAGTGGATGTGTTGAGTGTGATTCTCGCATCCCCTTCCAGCTCGATGGCGGGGATGGTTCGAACGCCGGCGTGGTCACCGGCCCTCAACAGTATCGAACTGGCATCCTGCATGAAGATGGTCGTCGTGCCGGGAGTCCCGAGCGCATTGAAGTCTTCCGCATGTCGTGGGTTAGCCCATCCGACCTGGAGCGTGGCGTTGTTTTGCAGGGTCAGGTTTCCGGCGTATGCCGGGGCGGTCCCTCCATCGACCTTCGCGGCAACGCCGCTGCCGATCACCGCGTTCAGGCTTCCACTCGGCACCCCACAGTCCCAGTTTGCCGTCGTGTTCCAGCTATTGTTGCCACCGGCCGTGCCGCTGATCGTCGTCGTATCGATCACCGTAAAACTCCAGGTCCCGGTATCGGCGATGCCCCCGAAACCAACCCCGCTGTAGTTCTCGACGGCCCCGGCATCGATCAGAACGGCGAGTTCAGAAGCCCCACTCAGCAGGATGTCCGGGTCGATCGTCAGGACGTTGCCCGCGATCGAGACCTGCGCAACGTCGGTAACCGCAATCGTCGCCGGCGTCGTCCCCTCGGTCAGGTTGGTGATCGTGATGTTGCCCGAGCCGACTGCGATGTCGTCGTCAAAGGTCGCCACCAGGTTCGCATTCGGGGTCACCCCCGTTGCATCATCCGCGGGGTTCGTATCCGTGATGACCGGTGCGGTTTCATCATACGTCGTGATGGTGAAGCGCCAGGTCGTGTCGTTCGTGATCCCGGCAAAGGCGTTCGGGGTGTCCGCCAGGTCCTCGATCGCATCACCACTGATCCGAACCGCGTAGTTGGTAGCGAAATTGAGATCGTTCGTCGGATTGATGGTCAAGTCTGCGCCGGAGACCGTCACTTGGGCGTCGGGGAGCGCGATGTCCACCTGTGTGGCTGCATCCAGGTTCTTGATCGTGAGCGTGCCGCCGCCGGTAAGCGCGATGCCCTCGTTGAACGTCGCCACCAGGTTGGCGCCGGGGTAGACGCCGGTGGCGTTGTTCGTCGGGCTCAGGCTGTCGATTTCGGGCGGGATGGTGTCGGGGCCGGACAGCTCGTCGAAGTTCGCGAGCACTTCAGTCGGTGTGAGGATCTGGTCCCGGTAGCCCCGGATCACGGCCATCTGGCCGTCGAAGGTCTCGGTATTCTGATTGCCGCTGCCAAGTCCGCCGACGTTGTTGTCGCCCTTGGTCCCGAAACCTGCTGCATCGCCGCCAGACCAGTCGTTGTTGTTGTTGCTGGTGCTGATTTGCTGGCCGTTGATGTACAGGACAGTCTGGTAAGGTGAGCCCGTATCATGCGTCACCACGACCTGCATGAACTCATTGGTGGCCGCCGCTGTCAGAACTCCCAGGGCATCCGTGCTCAGATTGTAGCGGATCTGGTTCTGCGCTCCATCGTGGGTCACGACCAGCTCGCCGTCATCAACCAGGATCCCGAGTCCCGTACCGCCGCCATCCTCGAAGATGATCATGCCATTGGCCGCTGAGGGGGTGAGGGTGTCCGGCTTGAGCCAGATTTCCAGGGTAAGGTCCTGTGTCGACCAATCGCCGTCGCCAGCCTCCTGAAACGAGCGCATGCCGGCCGTTCCGCGGTTGACGGGGAGGGCTCCGGCTTCGTTGGCGGTGGACCCTCCCGGAAAATCATAGGCATGCGTGAACGACGTGCTCGAGCCTGATACTGCCACGCGGTTCACCAGCGGCGAATCATCGAGAAGAAGGTCGAACCCCGTCGGATTACCGGCGGTCAGGTCCTCCCAATACCGGTCACCATCCGTATCCTGGCCGGCATCAACAAAGAAATCGAAACCGGCTGTCACCTCCGCGCGCCCAGCCAGGGCGGCCCCCAACACCAGTGCCGCCACACTCAATCCTAAGGCCTGCTTCTTCATAGCTTTGACTCCCTGTTTGAATAGCCGCGAAGGAATTGCTTCTCCGGTTTTCCGTACAACCCGTTTGCTGCGCAACGTTTGTATCGCCGTAGCCCCGGCGAAGAGGCAAGTGCCCGATTCCGGACCCAAGCATACGGGAGTCCCGGTCCGAGGGTCAAGATTTGGACGGGGAGGGGATGGGCGCATTGCAGCTCTGCGGGGCATCTGTCGTGTGCAGTTGTTGAAGGCCAGGGGTCGTGCGGGACGGGCAAAGGAAGACACCCCTCTTCAGGACGAGCCGGTTTTCTGCTTTGGATCGTGTTCCGATGCCGCTATCTTGACCGCGTTCTTCTGGGAGTTCATAGACAGATGCATCCTATGTCGAAGGTTCTTGTGGCGGCATGTGTATGGATCGCCCTCTTGGTTCCTCATGCCGATGGGTCGTACTACCACGCCAATGTCAAAGAGGGCGCGGACTTCTTCATGTTTGACGTGCGCTTCCCCTTCATGCCTTCCGGCACGTACTTCTCCTTCTGGAATGGGAGCTTCTTCCCCGTTGGGGGTGCGTTCTACGGAGGCGTTTTCACTCGCGGGCCGGGCAAGGCCGGCGGTCCTGAGAATCAGAAGCATGGCACCCCTTGGACGTACTGGGGTGATGAGGCCTACAAGGGTGACCGGCCACGCCCTGTCTATGTCGGGAGATACACGAGCGCACAGGGCGCGGGAGGAGAGGGGTCTGCCGCGGCCGTCGGTGGCGCCAAACCGTTTCTGCGCCGCGGGGTGTGGTTCACCATGTGCAAACGTGTTTGGGAACCGGCTGAGAAGAATGCCCCGTATCGTTATGAGGGTTGGTGGATCAGAGACCAGGGAACCGGCAAGTGGCATCTGAGTGCCGTCATGCGCATACCTGCGCCTGTGACCGGCTACAAAGGCTGGTCGACCTTTGTGGAAGAACTCGCGAAGGGCGCTGACCGTGTCATCGATATGCGTCGCTTCTACTGCCGACTCGACACGAAGTGGCACAGCGTCGATACGATCTCGATGGACAACAAGTTCAAGGCTCGGTTCGCCCTGATCGAGAACGAATCCACATTTCACTATGAAGATCCGGTCGATCATACGGCCGGCACGACCGGCAGAACCTCCTGGACGGTCAAACAACCCCGAAAACCACTCCTTGAGAAACCGGTTGTGGAGAAGGTCGAAGCCAAGGTCTTGGACGGTCAGGTTGCGGTTCGCTGGTTCATCCCTGAGTCCGCGGTGCCCCAGCTCGGCTACCGCATCGAGGTGTTGAATGCCGGCGGCAAGCCGATTGCCGATTTGACGGAGATGTTGCCGCACATCCAGATGAAGACGATCGATACGACAGGCAGCCCCGCAAAGCGCGTTCGTATTACCATCATCGATATCTTCGATAACCAGGTCGCAATAGAGGTCCCTGTATCCGTCGGTGAAGCGCGGACTGGCGGGCAAGTTATGCACGGGACCCGTGCAGGTCTGGGGTATGAGCTGTTCAAGCTCGACGGCGAAGGAACGCTGGAGGCGATCCCGGATCTGGACCCCTTGCGAGAGAAGGACGGGTGGGGCAAAAAGGCAAATGAGGGTTTCATGCGGTCTGGGATCCTACCAACGCTTGTGCTTCCGCCGCGGGAGATGTGGGACATAAAGCGATCACAGTATGCGGTACGCTACGCCGGTAATCTGCGGGTGCCCAAGACCGGCTTTTACGTCTTTGAATTGGCCGCCGCCGGCAACAGCCAATTGCGAATCGACGGCGACACGGTGGGTGACAATGGTTTCCTCGCCAACCCCAGCGCACGGCGCTATCTCACTTGCTTGGAAAGAGGCCCTCACGCTTTTGAGTTGGTCTATTGCAAGAAGGCCTGGGCCAACAAGCACGGCCTATGTCGGCTTCGCTGGGAAGGTCCCGGGATGCCTTTGAGGTCCTTTGCGCAACCCGATTTCACGGTCCGCGATGAGGGGAATGTTCCGGTCCTGAAGGCGTTCTGTAGGCCCCGCGGCGGCAAAGAGCGGTCAAACGTGGTGGATATTTCCGTCGACGTGAAGGCGAGCGGTAAGACGGTCTCCCGGATTGATGTCTTCTGCGGTGATCTTATCCTGGGGCAACTCACACAACCGCCGTATAGACTAGAGAACAGAGTGCTGCCGGACGGCGAGTACGATATCCGCGCCCGCGTGGTCTATGCGGATGGCAAACGCACGGTCGATTCGAACTGGATTCCTTACAGGAGCGAGGGACAGGTTGTGATTGAGCCCTGGAAGCAAGACCTTGTCGGTGTCCAGGGGGCGGGGCTGGGAGTCGTAGAGGAGGAGTCCGACGAGGGGCTGGCGCTGCGCATAACCGGCGACTCCCATTGGTTCCTGAACCAAGAGGTAGAGGGTGACTTCACGCTGACCGGTCGACTGGTCGATTTTCCCACGAGAACGTGGAGGGATCCGGTCTATGGGCATGTCAAGTCCCGGAGCTGGCTGGGGCTGATGTTTACGCTCAAGCCGGGCGTCGAGCCATGCTTCTACAACGCCTATGGCTTCTACCGTCTCGCTGGCGAAGGTTGGCGCGGAACGCCCTGTCACGGCGATCTGGCCGGTAGCCGTCGGACGGGGTACCA
>CAZKRK010000226.1:0-12050 GCA_964555035.1 uncultured Victivallales bacterium
TGTTTTTTTCGACAGCTTTGGGAGGGTGAGTCACTAATTCTCTCTCTTGTAGGGGTTGGCCATGTCTTGGCCTCTTCTCCCCGTTTTCCTGCCTTTTCGGTTGACGATAGCGGGCGACGATAAGGGTGGACGATCCGCCTTCGCCCTCCGGGCTATGGCGTGACAAGTTGGGACAGTTGCTACTCGTCTCCCCGGACTATCTGCAGCGTCACCGGCCCCAGCAGACCGGAGGGAAAGAGCTGCTGGTGTTTGGGATTGTTGAATTTGCCGACGTTGGTTTTGGTCAGGCGTTTGTCTGCCGGCAGCCTGGCGTCGCCGATCAGGCGGTTGGGCCAGAGGTTGATCACGTCGATCTCCAGCTTGTTGCCGGTCGGTTTCACAGCCTTCGAGATCTCCACCCGCCATGGTGCGGTCCAGACGACGCCCAGGTCCTGACCGTTCAAACGGACCTGCGCGATGTTCCGGGCCCGGTTCAGGTCGAGGAAGAGCGGTGCGGAATGCGGGATGCCGGATGCGGGATAGTCGAACGTCTTGCTGTAAGTCGCTTTGCCGGAGTAGTACTTGATCCCCGGTTCGGGGCGCAGGGTCCAGTCATCCAGTTTCTTGAAGACTACCGATTCGGGACCGCCCCATTCCGGGTCGAAGGTCACCGTCCATGGCCCGGTCAATTCGCCCACCTGGTTCAGCTTTGGGAAGTTGGCGTTGCCCGGACCTTTGAGGGATTTGACGGGCCCGCGGAAGAGCACGAACAGCGATCCGCGCGCCGCGAATTGCAGCGGCAGCGTGCAGCGGCCGTCGGCGATTGTAAAGGCGGTCGCATTCCGGATCTCGCCGGTCACCGCGTCCCAGATCTCCGGTTGCCGGCCGGCGGCACGGAAGGTGCATTCGGCTGCGACCGGCGTGCTCTGCTGGTTACAGACGAAGTAGATGTCGGCCTCAGCACTCCCGCGGTGGATGTAGTGCAGCGGCACATCGCCGGATTCGAAGTCCGGACGAACGCCTACACCGGCGAGTGTCTCCTGCAGGGTCTTGCCCGAAACAAGCTGCAGCTTCGCCGCGCGTTGCCTGAGCTTCGCATCGCATTCGGGGTAGTCCTTCAGTCCCGGTGTCCGCGTCGGTTTCGTGCCGAAGACGGCTGTCCCGGCCTTAGCGAGTTCAGCGACCTTGTCCAGCACCCGCGGGGACATCGTGTCCGTTTGCGGCAGAACAAGCACGCGGTAGCTCATGCCGTTCGGCAGTACCAGACGCCCGTCCTTGGCCGAGATTCGCGTCAGCAGGACTTCCGTGTTGATCGTATCGCAGTCGTAGCCGCGGGGCAGGCCCGGCTTCATGTGGTCCCTGCCGGGCACGAACGCAGGGACTTTCTCGCCGTAGTAGTAGCAGACGTCGGCCACGAAGTGTCCCTGCTGCAGCAGGAACTGGCAGCGGGAGAGGTACTTCAACCACGCGTGACTCATCGGGAACCAGGTGATGTTCCGATCGAAGTGGGTGCCGGCCGCCTCCCACTGGTTGCCCGGCTTGATGTCCAGGTAGGGCTGGTGTACGTAGAAGCAGAGCATGTTGCGCGTGAGTCCCGCACAAAAGGCGAGATCCCCTATGTCTTTGAGCATGTACGGGTCCTTTTCCCAGTTGGGCCCCATGGTCGTGTAGGCCTCGGCCTGCACGAATTTCCTGCCGTAGATGTGTGCGGCGGAGGCGGCCTGCTTAACCGTGTCGCAGACCTTGAACTGATTGCGGTACCAGATGGAGCCGGCCGGCTCCGTCCTGCGGGACCAGAACTCGCCCATGGGGATGTCGCTCTTGCCCAGGCACTGCAAGGCATCGATCCAGTGCGTGAAGAAGGGACCGCCCGATTCGGGATGGATCCCCATCCCGTGTTCGCGCGACAGTTCGCTCAGGCGCCCGTAGTAGTTCTCGGCAATGCAGTCGGCCACGGTCCGGCGGCAGTCGTGCAGGAAGCGATCAGTGATCTCCTTGCTGTCCACGGTCTTCCCGGCCAATGCGGGAAGATAGGGTAGGGGGGCATAGCCCCGTCTCCTCTCGAACTCCGCCTGAAAGGTCGGGGTCCAGGTCGGCACGCCCAGTTCCCAGCTGTCTATGTGGGTGTAGGTCAGGGTCTTGCCCATGAACGCCTTCATGTCCGCCAGGCACGCCCCCGCGGTAGCGGCGAAGTGCATGTCCATGGCCTCTCTGCTGAGCGGGTCGATTTCGAGGCCGCCGCCGTTCGGACTCGTGCAATGCACCACCCCGCGGCCGACCAGCGTGCAGCCCATGCGCATGATGCGCCAGAGACCATCAGGCGCCTCCCAAACCAGCTTGCCTGATCCGTCGGTCTTTGAGGTCAGGTCCACCATTTCTTCACTCTTGCAGTGCGCGAGCTGGGACCTGGTTTCCTGGCCTTTCTTGAGCAGCGCGACCTCGCCGATCTGCACGTTCCAGCAGGGCTCGCCCCGAAAGGGATAGGAGGACTTCAGCGCCAGGCGGAAGACCTTCGCCCGGCGTTCGTCGAAGGTCACCGTCTTCTGCTTCCGTTCCTCGACGGTGAAGGTGCGGATGGTCTTGAAGGTCTTGCCGTCATCGTCGGAGCACTGGAGCTCACAATCCTTCGGCCCGCAGTCGGAGTAGGGGACAATCGTCAATGCAGCAGCGGGGTAGGGGACGGGGAAGGTCCAGGTCAGGTACTCGGGCTTCCGGGGCGTGGGGCCCTGGCCCGGTTTGTCGCCGTTGGAGATCCAGCGCGTATCCGGGTTCGCGTCCCGCGCCAGCGCGGTCGGGTACTTCGGGTAAGATGAACTGGCGGTGAGTCGGGAAACTGAAGCCGCTTGCTGCTCGGGAATGGGGAATGCCAGGATCGCGATATCGCGATAGAAGTCGTTCTTGACAGGGCGGGGCATCGGCAGTTGTTGCGTGATGGCCTTTCCCCCCTCCAGCACGGTTTCCGATGAGACAATGTTCTTCGCCGCCTGTTCCGGCTTGACCCACGGGCCGCCGGCATTCCAGCCGCTGCAGAGGTTCAGGCCGATTTCGATGCCCAGCCTCTCTGCCTCCTGCAACGTGAACTTCAAATGCTCCCGCCACTCCGGGCTCATGAACGGTGGCCCGTCCGGCGCTTTCGGACCACCCTTGCCGGCGTCAAACACCAGTGCTCCGGCGATGCCCTGCGCTTTCATCGCCTCCAGGTCGGCCGTGATTCCTTCCTTGCTTACATTGCTGTCCAGCCACCACCAGTAGCACCAGGGCTTGGCGGAATCGGGCGGATTGTGAAAGCCGTCTTCAAGGTCGGCCGCGGTCACAACGCAGAGCGAGGCGCCGAAGATGAGGGCGATAAGTTGGCGTGTGTAGATTTTCATCATCTGCTCATTCTTTTCATAGGACTCTTGACACTACCCGACGAGCGAGGCCCCCCGGGGGATTTCCATCCGCGCAGGCGGTCAGGAACGGCCTACATCCCGAACACCGCCTTGGTCATGTCCACCCATTTGCGGAGGCGGGGTATGTCTCCGTTGACATCGTAGAGGTCGCGGTAGAGGATTTCCACGTTAGCCTGACCGGCGACTTCATATGTCTCCCGCATGTCCTTCTGCGCCAGGTCCCAAAGCGGATTGGGGCCGCTCAAATGGGCCGGCACGGGCTTGCAGGAGTAGACGTAGTTATTGCCGAGTATCTCGGCGACTTTCTTTTTGTTCGACCAGCCGGACACGGACACGGATCGCAGGTTGGGTATCGCGTCGACGATCAACTCCAGCCGGTCATCCACACGTTCGCAGCATCCATAGTAGATGAGGCCGAACATCCTGCTGAGTTTTGCCAGGTAGGGCAGAACAAACTCCTTGTACATCTCGGGGGAGATGTTCTCGGCTTCCTGAGACTCCGCCCAGCCCCACAGGTGCTTGAGCCTTACGTCGCCCGTGTCGGTCTCAGCGTCGGGCAGATCGGAGGCATAGCCGTAGCTTCGCGGACCGGCCATCTGGCTGTCCGTGTTCAGCGAGAGCAGGTTCTCTTTCTCGAGGTAGTTGTACAGCGCGATTCGGTCCTCGAGCATGTATTGCATGATCTCGTGAATCGTCTCGGGATGGTCGCAGACCCAGTAGAGAAAACTGTCATTTCCCATGAAACGGTAGAGCTGCCAGGTCAGGCCGAAGAAGAAGTTGCCGTGGAATCGGAATTCGCCAAACTCTCCGCAGTCAAACTCGTACACGAACGGGTCGAAGTTGCCAACTTTCACCGGGAGAATATCACCCACGGCGTCCTCGAGCGTATTCTTCATCAGGGCCGTTTTCTCGCGGTCAACGGACATGCTGCGTTTCTTCAGCTTCTTCACGTCCTCAGGCGTCGCGATAGGGAAGTTGAAGGAATAGGCCATGGAGTCCTCACCGACGCCGCGCAGCTCGACGGGCACACCGTAGTCGGAGAACTTCATACGCCACCCCATTCGGTAGTAGGGCTCGACGACGATATCGTCTCCGAGCTCTTCGGCCTGGCGCAACGTCACGCGCATGGTCTGTTCGACCGCCCGCAGAATGGGGTTCTCGCATTTCAGTTCGGACGGATCGACAAACCCGGAGATCGAGGCGCTCTCAACCAGGATCACGGGACGTTCGGCCTTGAGATCATGCACGGCCCGCCACAAGCGCTTGCGCTCGGCCATCACCGGCAGCGAAGCCTGCTCCATCCAGCGTGAGGCCAACTCTCCGATTGTCTCCCTGTCCTGCTGTGAGATCATCCTTCTACCTCCGTTTCCCTGGTCAGCTGCGCGTACCGTTCTTCGTTTGTCAGAGAATGCTATCACCAGAGAGGACAAAGGAGAACACCTGTCTGCGCTTCTTGCTGCATGTGGGGCGCGTGGCTTGTTTCCTCCTCTTCAGCGAAACAGGTCCTCTGTCGTGACGACGGCACTGACAAGCTCGTCCGAGTACTTGTTCGGGATCAGGCCTTCGGCGGTGACCATGACAAGAAACAGTGACTTCCGTGACCTGGTATGCCGCTTGAATACGGTCATCTTGCGACGCAGGTCTTCGGCGTACGCCTTGGTTATGCGGTACGGACCGTCCGTGAATTTCATCTCGCACAGAGTAACGCAGCGATCGGCCCTATCGAAAAGCAGATCGATTTGCGCTCCGTTTCCGTCCTCCGAGCGGGGTCGATAGTGCCAGGTTGCCTCCGTTGCGGCCACACCCCCGATGGAAAGCGCATGCCGAATCTCGCCGGTGTGTTTTCGGCAGACGGCCTCAAAAGCCAGGCCGGCCCATACCCGCCAGGCAGGCGTTGCGTACTTCTGCATCCAGTAGCCGGTGTCATTCCGGGTGAATACCGACCTCGGTGCTTTCCTGATCCAACGCAGGTAGAAGAGGGTATACTCATCGATCAGTCGGTACGTACTGTCACGCGAGTGCTTACCGAGAGGAACGTCCACCGAGATGAAGCCCGATTCCTGCAGCGCGCGTAGCACGCCGGTCAAGGCCGCTCCGGTCAGACCCGCGGCTTCGATGAGCTGCTTTCGGGTTACTCCGCCCGGGTGCCGAGCCATAAGTTCAACAGCCTTGCGGTGCCGTTCAGCCTTGGTGAAAAGCGATGCGTAGAGCAGGTCAAACTCGTCGGCCAGATAGCCGTCTTTGGAGAAGCACGCGATATCGATGTTCTGCGCGGCCGATCGTCCCGGCCGGATCTGGTTGAGGTATGCCGGGATCCCGCGTCCTCCCTCCGAGGAAAGCGGCACACTCAGCGCACAATCAGAAGCGTGCCCGGTTTGTGCCAGACGTCACCGTACTCGGTGAACGTGGACGGCTTCACCTGGTTGTCGTAGCTGGCCTGGATCCAGTCGGCGCCGCGGGCGACATTGGACAAGCGCCATTCGTCCAACACCCCGACGAAATTGTTGTTGTGGCGGGCGCCGATAGTCAGCCCCTCGTCGTTCTGGTTGATCGTCTGCGTCAGCGGGCGCGTATTGCCGAGGACGCCGTTCCTGTAGAGCCGCGTGTTTTGCATATCATAGGTTCCAACGATGTAGTACCACGTGTTGGCAGACCAGCTATTGATCTGAGCGGACGCGGCATCGCCGGGGTTGTTGATCCTGATCCGGAAGTTGCTGGCGCCCCGGCCGTTCTCGAGCTCGTAGGCACTGTCATTGCCCTTCGCGATCATGCCCCGCCACTGGATTAGCTCTCGACAATTGAACCAGCCCGACATTGTACAGCCGTCCTCCAGGTCGAGGGAGGGGGCATCGGGGGCTCTGAAGCGCGAACTCCCATCGAAGTCATACGCTTGGCCGATCACGTTGCCGGCGGCGATGGTCGGGGCGCCGGCATTGATCGGTGCGTGGTTGGCGTTGGCTGTCGAGTCGTCGCAGGCGCTGGTGAGGTGATACACTGCGGCAAAGGTCTCGTCCCACGTCGAGCCGTCCGTTGCGTACGAAGGCAGGTTAGTGTTGGCGGGGTTGCCCCAGTAGGCCCAGATCATGGTGTTGGAGCCCGAGAGCTCCGGCACCTGGACCCATACGGCGGACTCGCCCGTCGCATCCCACAACTCGATCTCGAAGCTGAGCAGCGCTTTCACGCCGGCGTCCGCAAACCGCAGGTCGCCGCCCGTGGGGGACCCGAAGCTGTCGTACAGGAAATCCGGCAGGTTCTCGCTAAGCCTTATCAGCGCGGGCCAGTTCGTCAGCGTCTCCCCGCCCGAATACCCGCTGAAGGTGATCGGCATCCGGTACTTCCACGAAGCCAGGTAGGTGGAAGCGTCATCATCCATAATCACGCAGGTGCCCGGATTGCTCCCGACGGTCGCACCGCCGGCGACCGCGCTGAGCTGCATGCCGAAGGACTCCGGCGGGTTTTCCGGCAACGTGTCTCCGTGCACCAGCACGGTGATCTGCGTGCTTAGCGACCCGGCCGGAATGCGCAGGGAGCCGCTCACGGCGGTATAGTCTCCGTCGGCGGTTCTGGCTGTTCCGTCGATCGTACCGTAGTCCGCGGTTACATCCGTGACCGTCGGCGCCGAGAGGCCGATCGTGAACACGGCGGGCACGTTGCCGCTGTCGCCTTCGGCCACGGAGATGTCGTCGACTGAAAGCAAGGGCAAGTCGGTCGTGAAGTTGGTGGTGGCGTCGGCCCAGTCCTCGCCGAGGTTGCTGTCGTTCGTAGCGTAGCAGCGGTAGTAGTAGGTCTGTCCCCCCGTCAGCCCCGTCAGGGCGACCGCGAACGGCTCGTCTTCGGCGGCGAAGCCGAGCACGTTGGTGGCTTCCCACTGCGAGCGATCGGTCCCGCCGTCGGTTGTGCCCCAGTAGACGGATACGGTGGCGTAGTCTCCCATGGAGAGCGTGCCGTTGAGTACGGCCGTGCCGTCGGTCACATCCGTCGCCGCGCCGTTGACGACCTCCGGGTCGGTGCTGCTGATGGAAAGCATGACGCTGTCCGGAGAACCAGCCGCCGCATTGACGACTGAGTCAATGCTGATTCTGCCCCCCTCGTCTTCCTCCTGCTCCAGATCGTCGACGGGGGTCACGGTCACGGCCGCGGACAGGCTGCCGGCCGGGATTTCCACGCTGGTGTTGCAGGTGAAATCGGCAGGGTAGGTGGTCGCGTTGGTGGAATCCGACCACATACCGTACTGATCCGGATCGGCAGGCTTGATGACGGTCTCCGCGGCCATGGACGGGGTTTTGAAACGCACATCAACCTGTGACCCGCCACCATACTCACCATGGGTGACTGCGAACATGTAGCTCAGCCCCTCGGTGAGCGTGACACTCTTGGCGCCTCCGTCACTGTCCCACTGAAGCTGCTCGCCACGGTTGGACCCCAGCCCCGCCGTCGTGGACTCGAATACGCCATCCCGGTCCAGGTCGAGCCAGATTCCCATGCGATCGTCATCCGCGCCTCTCCTGAATTCGAAGGTCCCGGTCTCTTGCGGAGTGAAATAGCCCAGGAACAGATTCATGTAGTTGTCATTCTGGTTAATGGCGCCGGAGTTGATGAAGTCGGCATCGTTGTTGAAGTCCAGTCCGCGTCCGGCGGGTCCGACGGTGAGCGTGGCCGTCCCATACGGCGTCAAGGCCATCAGGCCGCCGTTGTTGTTCAGGTCCATGTCCGCCTGGGGTTGCACATGATACCCCTTATGGATAAGCCGTCCCCCCACGGCCGCCCCACCGAAGGCGAAGTTCACCGTTACGTTGGAGATTGCCGGTGCACTGAGCATGGCCGTCACTTCAAATGTGCCTCGCGCCTCCGTGACGTCGGCCCCGCCGGCCGCATAGGCCGTGCCGAGCTTGTACTTATTCTCCAGGTACAAGCCAACGTACCGCAGCTCATTACCGGTCAGCACGCGGTCGAAAACCAGGATTTCCGCGACCTCGCAGTTGGACTCCTCGTTGTTGCTCCGGTAGCCGCCCAGCGCGAGTCGGCCGATCATGTGGTTGCCCGCGCCCGACCCGGTGCCGTCGGCGACCCGTAACAGGCCGTCGGCCCAGAAGCTGGCCTTGGGATCGGGATCGCTATCGATATGGCCGGCGTGAATATGCCAGTTGGCGTCCGCGTTGCCGGTGGGGCCGGCGTAGATCCAACCCTCCGCGTACCATCTCTCCGTGCCGTTCCCATGGAACCCGAAGCGCCAGTTGCGGGTCGCCGAGCTGATGACGCGTTCGTTGTCCCCCCCCGAGTAGCGGGCCACCGAGAAGATGGTGTACTCGGTATGCGGGTCGAAGTTGTAGGTCGTGGCCATGTAGTCCTGGTCGGCGTCGAAGGTGACCACGGACCGGCCGTTGGGACCGTTGGTATTGAGTGACGGATCGACCAGTCCCACGCGGCTGACGTCATGGCCCAGCCCTGACTTGTCGGCCCAGACGTTGACCGACGCGCCGTTGGTCGGGTTGTTGCCGGTATCGCCGTCACCATCGATGTCGTCGCCGGCAATCCAGAAGATGCACCCGGACACGTTGGTTGGGCTCAAGCCGAGGTCCGGCATGTTGACCGCGATGTCGAGGCTCACTTCCGCATAATCGGCTCTGAACTCCTCGGTCGAATCGGCCCAGTCTTCGTTCAGTGAGTTGGTCACGTAGCACCGGTAGTAGTACACGCCGCCCGCCACAACCGGAACGGTGGTGTCGAAGGGGCCGACGACCGTGCCGACGACGCTTGTGTTCCCCCACGCCGACGGTGTCGTGCCGCCGTCCGCCAGGCCCCAGTAGATAGTGGCTTCACCGGTGCCGCCGCGGACCAGGTCGCCGTTGAGCGTAGCCGAGGTCTGCGTTATGTCCGTTGCCGGCGTGTTGCTGACGGTCGGCGTTCCCAGCGTCCGGAAATGTGCGCTCGGAACGGCCCAGACGTTGGTCGCGTCATTCGTGGCTTTGAACGTGTAGTAGTGCGCCGTGTCCCCCGGCAGTCCCGAAACGCGGTAGCTCAGCGCACCCGCGGCATTGGTGATTGCACCGACATACGCATTGCTGTCCCAATTGGTGGCGACCGTTCCGCCGTTCGTGGCGCCCCAGTACGCGTACACGTCAAACACCCATCCGGTGGCCGAAAGGGCGGCGTTCAACGTGGCGGCGTTGCTCGATACGTCCGAGACAATCGTGTTGGCGATGGCGAAAGGCACAGGCGGCGTGTACGACTCGGGGTAGGCCGTGGTCAACCCATACTTCCAGGTCAGGAAGCTGCCGACCAGGTCTTCATCCTCGGCGGAGAGCGGCTGGTCATAGATCAGGACCTCGGCCATCTCGCCTTCCCAGCTTCGGCCATCGTTGGACCGGTCGCGAGAAAGCTGGTTGCCCTGGACGTTGCCGGTGGTGACCACCGAGATAATGCCAAAATCGGTTGGCCGGTCCGTATTCACACCATCCACCACGGTGCCGTTGAGTTCGGTGCTGCCGTTCCTGATGTTGGCGTGAGCGTGCGACCCATGCCAGATCCTCGCGCCGACATTGTGGAAATGATACGTGCCGAGATCTCCCATCATGAACTGCTCGTTGGCGGCTGCACGCGCGTCCCTCAGAACCCAGAAGGCGGTGCGGATGGTGTTGATCCGTGAGAAACTGAACCAATCGTTTCCGCCGGTGCTGAAGAGGACCGCCGGTTTGTCGTTGAGACCGGGCACAACCGCATCGTACTTCGGGCTGCCGCCGCTGCGCGTCAGGTCGTATGTTCCCGGATTCTGCGAGTTTTCCCAGGCGTCCACCTGCGCGCCATCGGCGACACCGATGCTGCCGGCGTCCCATCGGACCACAAGCCCGCTGGTGACCGGCACGCCCGGTTCGACGACTGGTGAAAGCGTCGTGAAGTTGGTCGTGGAGTCGGCCCACGCGTCGCCGGCCGTGTTCGTGGCGTAGCAACGGAAGTAGAACGTGGCCCCATAGCCGGCATTGACGGCGCTCGAGAAGGGACCTTCAAGCATGTCGTCGAGACGCACAACACTGTCCCACGCCGCCTTGTTGGTCTCGCCGTCGGAGCGGCCCCAGTAGATGGCGACATCGGCGGCGTTGCCGTCCGTCAGTTCGCCGCGCAGCGTGGCTGAGCCGATATCGGTGAGCGCCGCGAGATTGCTGACTACGGGTGCAACATCAACGGTCTCGAACATGGCGGACGGTGCTGCCCAGCCGGTGTGGAGCACGTTGCTGGCACGGAACGTGTAGTAGTTCGTAGACCCGGCGGCGAGCCCGCTGATGGGATGGGCCAGGGCGACATCCGAGGCATTGGTGTAGGTTCCGAGGAAAGCCCTGTTGGTCCACGTCGCGGAGTTGGTCGATCTGTCCGTCGGACCCCAGAACACCCAGGCGTCATAGATCGACGCCGTGCTGCTGAGCGTCCCTCTCAGCGTAGCCGAATCGCCGGTCACGTCTTCGGGCAGTCTGTTGGTCACGTCAAGCGTCGAGAAACGGACCACGTGCCGATCCCACCACCAGTCGGCCTGGTCGGGCGAGCCGGGGTTGACGCGCTGAGACGAACTGCCCGGGGGCGTGATGGTCAGGTTGACCCAGTCCCCGCCGCCGCCTTCGTTGTGGGCGATGGCGATGGCATGCCCGACACCACTCTCCAGGTAAACCGTCTCGGTGTGTGGCGTGTTCCAGCTTTCGCCACTTTCCGGCGTATTGTCGGAGACGAGATCCGTCGCTCGCTCGAACTCGCCGCTGATGTCCGTGTCGATCCAGAGGGCTTCGTAGTCGTCGCCATGCACATAGAAGGTGTAGGTGCCCGTGAGCGGCGGGAGGAAGTACCCCGACCACATTTGGCAGTAGTAGTCCGCCGTGTTGCCCCCTTGCCAGACCTCGCCGGTCCACTTTTGCGACGTTGACGGAGTCAGAGAGAACAGGCCACCGTTCTGTCCGTTGGCCAAACCGTCGTCGATGGCGCCGAGCTGGGTGTTGGCTGCTCCGTTGTATAGCCCGTAGTTGAGAGAACCGGAGGGGTAATCCGGTTGCGGTCCCAGCGTCGTGAAATTCGTGGAGGAATCGGCCCAGTCATCGCCGTAGGCGTTCGTGGCGTAGCAGGTGTAGTAGTAGGTGTTCGGAAAGAGCAGGCCGGACACGTCGGTGAAGAACCTGGCGTTGGGTTGCGTACCGAGCGGCACGACATGGTCCCAGTCGGCGGTGTTCGTGCCCCCGTCGCTCATGCCCCAGCAGATCGTGATGTCGGCGCGGTTCTGGTTTGCGAAACCGCCTCGCAGCCGGGCGGTTCCATTCGCGAGGAAGGTGGGAGCCTGGTTGTCGACGGTCGGTGTCGAGAGCGTTTCGAATGTTGCCGTCTCGTGCGCCCACTCGTCCCAGCTCAAGCTGTCGGCGAAGTAACGGTAGTAGTATTGAGAACCTCCCACCAGGCCCGTGATGTTTGTCGAGACCTGCCCGACAGACTGCGTCCCCATGAGAATTGCGTGCTCCCAGGCGTTGGGGTCCGTCCCCCCGTCCGTGGATCCCCAGTAGAGCCGCACCTCGGTCGCTCCTTTTGTCTCCATGAGCTCGCCGTTCAGCGTTGCCGACGTGGCGGTCAGGTTGGTGATATCCGTATTCTCGATATACATGCGCTCCGCGCTGAGGCAGCAATTCTCATTATGGCCACGCCCCCTGCGAC
>CAZKRK010000227.1:0-11981 GCA_964555035.1 uncultured Victivallales bacterium
ACGATTATGATCGAAGAGAAGAGAGGACGAAATCTTCAATCGTAATCTTGCTCGTAATCTTCAATCCTGGTCGGCCGGGTGATGGGAGAATGGATTGAGGATTACGAGCACGATTAGGATGGAAGAGAGGAAAGGACGAAATCTTGAATCGAAATCCTGCTCGTAATCTTCACTCCTTCCTGGTCGTCCCGGTGACGGGCGGGAGGATTGAGGATTACGAGTACGATTAGGATCGAAGAGAAGAGGAAAGACCCCCTGTGCCTGACTCCCACACAATTCCGACCACCGCCTCCACGCAGCTTGACTACATGTGGCTGCTGCCGCGCAGGATTACCGCGTCGCTGGGGAAGCTGGAGTTTCTGGCCCGGTCGCCGATGCGGGGGACGGTGGCGGGGAAACATACCAGCCCGCACAAGGGCGCCTCGGTCGAGTTTGCGGAGCATCGTCAGTACGTGGTGGGCGACGATTTGCGGGACCTGGACTGGCGCGTCTACGGCAAGCAGGATCGTTACTACGTCAAGCAGTACACGGAAGAGACCAACCTGCGCGCGACGATCGTGCTGGATGCGTCGGGGTCGATGCGTTACACGGGCGAGTTCGCGACCACGATGGACGGTCACCGGCTCTCGAAGTTCCGTTACGGACAGTACCTGGCCGCGGCCCTGACCTACCTGCTGATTCGCCAGCAGGACGCGGTCGGCCTGACGACGCTGGACACGCAGATTCGCACATTCATCCCCAGCCGCAGCCGCGGCAGCCAGGTCAGGCGTATTCTCGAGGAGTTGCACGCAACCGAACCGGGCGGCGAGACCAGCCTGGCGGAAATCCTGCACGACGTGGCCGAGCGCGTGCCCCGGCGCGGGTTCGTGGCGATCGTAAGCGACTGCTTTGACGACGTGGAAGACATCATCCAGGCCCTGCACCACTTCCAATACCGGCGGCACGAGGTGGCCATCTTCCATGTCATGGCCGAGGAGGAACTGACCTTCCCGTTCTCGAGCTTTCACGTGTTCCGCGATCTCGAAAACCTTGCCGAACGGCTTCAAATCGATCCGCGGTCCATCCGCGCCATGTACCTGGAACGGGTTGCGGCTTTCGTGAAGAAACTCGAGCAGACTTGCGGACAGCTACGGATGGACTACGTGCCTCTGACGACGAAAGTCCCGTACGAGAAGGCCTTGGCGTCGTACCTCGGGCAGAGGCACAGGGGGAAATAGGCGATGATGTTTCTGAATGTGCTGCTGCTTGCGGGGTTGGGCGGGGTTGGGATACCGATTCTGATCCACCTGTTCAACCGCAAGGCAGCGAAGCGTATCGACTGGGGAGCCGTGCAGTTCCTGCGCGACTCGCTGGTGACACGCCGCCGGCGCATTCTGATCGAGGAAATCCTGCTCCTGGCGGTCCGGTGCCTGTTGATCGCCTGCCTGGCGATGGCCATGGCGCGTCCCTTCGCGTCGAGCACGTCGCGCGTGCCGTGGCTGGTGGTATTGCCGCTGTTGATGCTGTCGATTGTGGGCATGGGGATTTCGTTCGCGCTATGGCAGTATCCGCGTTGGCGCTGGGGACTGCTGGGCGGCGCCGCGGTCTGCCTGCTTCTGGCGGGCGGCTTGATTCTCCTGGAACGCCATCTGCACGTGAGCCGGTTTGCGATACGCGGGCGGCGCGACGTTGTGCTGGTGCTGGACGGTTCGGCCTCGATGAGCATCCCGGTCGACGGCGAGCCCAATTTCGAGCGCGCGCGTCGCGAAGCGATGGAGATTGTCAGGCAGGCGCCGCCGGGCACGTCTTTCAGCGTTATCCTGGCCGGCGACCGGCCGGCGGTCAAGACGCCCGTGCCGCTTTCGGACCGGGAAGAGGTCTTGTGGACGCTTACGTCGATCCAGCCACAGACGGGCAGCATGCGGCCGCTGGATGCGCTTTCGGTGGCTTCGGTCGAGTTGAACAAGGGTTTCAACACCACGAAGCAGATCGTCTTTTTCACGGACCGTCAGAAGCACGGTTGGAGCACGGACGTGCCTTCGCGATGGCGCCTGCTGCGCGAGATGTTCGACTCGCTCCCGACCTACCCGCGCATTGCCATGCGTCGCTATGCGTTGCCCGAAGCGCTTCGCAATCTGTGCGTCGCCTCGGTCGCGTTTTCCCGGCAGCTCGTGGGAACCGACCGCCAGGTGGAGGTGCGGGTGACGGTCGAGAACACGGGCGACACTCCCCTGACGCCCGCCGCCGTGAATCTGAAGATCGGTGAGCAGCTCCTGGAAAACAAGGCTGTTGCCACGCTGCGGCCGAAAACGAGCGAAACGGTCAGTTTCTTTCACAGGTTCAAACGCCCCGGCGTACACACGCTGGAGGCGTCGGTTCTGGTCGAAGACGATTGGGCCGCCGACAACCAGTTGCAGCGTGTGCGTCACGTCTGCGAGCCGATCAGCGCGCTGGTCCTGGACACGGGTGGCGGCGGCGGTTTCCTGGAGCGTACGGGCGCTTTCGCGGCCCTGGGGCTGGCGCCGGGCAAGGACGCGGTACACATCCAGACGCCCGGTCGCGCTCCGCAACGCGTCACGCCCAAGCCAAACGCCTCGTTTGTGTTTCGTCCGACGTTGCTCGACGTGTCGACCACGGCCGAGCCGCCGCCGATCAACCGGTTCGGCGTGGTTGTCCTGGCGGACGTGCCGCGCCTGTCGCGGCAGCTGTCCGAGGACCTCGTACGTTACGTGGAGAGCGGCGGCGGTCTGTTGATTGCGGTCGGCCGGCATGCCGACACGACTTTTTTCAACACCTGGCCCGACCGCAACGGCAATCCCCTGTTGCCTGGCATCCTGGGCGACCGCACCGAGCTGCCCTACGAGGCGGTCGGCTTGTCGGCGGAGACGGCGGGACACGCGTCGGTGGCCGCGCTCAAGGAGGCGGGACGGCGCGCGATCGACGCGATTCGCGTGCAGGCGTACTGGGAAGTTGCCGAGCGCGTGGACGATCCGGCTTGTTCCGTCTGCATGCGGATGGCCAACGGTTCGCCGTTCCTGCTCGAACGCAAGGTGGAGCGGGGGCACGTGTTGCTGGTGGCCTGCTCACTGGACGTGCTTGACGGCAACATCGTCATGACGGACGGTTTCGTGCCGTTCTTGCAGGGCTTGACCGCGTACCTGGCCAACCCGCTGCAGCCCGCGCTCAACGTGGCGCCGGGAGAGGAGCTGGCGGTCGGTCTCTATGGCGGCGCACCCGGCGTGGCGGGACTGGCATTCAGCGGACTGCGGGGCGAGTATTTCGCCGACGCCAGGTTCACGCGGCGTGTCGGCACGCGCATTGACGGCGAGCTCAATTTCAACTGGAACGAGTCCGCGCCGATGCAGGGCGTGCCGCAAGACTGCTTTTCCGTGCGCTGGACCGGTTCGATCGTGCCGCCCAGGACGGATGTCTACTACCTGGAATCCGAGAGTGACGACCGGCAGCGGGTATGGGTTGACGGCAGGCAGGTCCTTTCGTCGGCGCACGGCGACAATTCCAGGCGCGGCATCCGGTTGCGTGCGGGGCGGCATCATCGCCTGCGCGTGGAGTTTGTCGAGGACTACGCGGTTGCCTATGCGCGTCTGTTCTGGAGCTACAGGGGGCAGGGGCGCGAAATCGTTCCGCGGCGCTACCTGCGCGCTGGGCCGGGCAGCATCGGCAAGAGCGACGGCGCCGTGCTGAGCGTTGAAGCCCCGGATGGCACTGAGCGCCAGGCGTGGCTTGCCGTCGAGGGCGCGGGGCAGGTCGTGCGCGTGGCGGGGGACGTGATTCCCGGGCTGTACCGGTTGCGCTTTCCGGACGAGCTGCGCGAGGGTATCGCGTCGCTGACGGGAGGCGGTCAGACGCTGCCCTTTTCCGTTTTGCCCGATCGTGCCGAGAGCCGCCTTGCCGGGCTGGCGCAGGAGGAACTGGACCTCGTTTCGCGGATTGTCGGCGTGCTCAGGGCCGACTCGGTCGTGGACGTGCTGCGGATTCTCGAAGGCAAGGCCGTTGGGCAGGAGTTCTGGCGTTACTTCGCGATTGCCGCGCTCGTGTTCCTGGTTGGCGAGACGCTGCTGACGCGTTGGATTGCGCGACAGCGGCGGCAGGGCGAGGAAGAGATTGTGGATTTTGAAGGGTATGTCGTGCCGTCGGCCCAGTTCCGGAGTGTGCTGGACAAGCTGCGGGGCATGGGTGAGGCGGCGGGCGGCAAAGGAGAAACGGCGTGAGCGGTAGTGCCACAAGCTATGCGGTTGCGACGAGCGGCTGGCCGCTGTTTGCGGTTGTAGTGCTGGCCTTCGTGACCTGCGGCGCGTGGCTTGCGTCCTACGTCCTGGGCGGCAGGCTGGCCGCCCGGGTTTCCCTTTGGCGCATTCGACCGGCGCGCGCGGCGATCGGCGTCGTTGCCCTGTGGTCGGCGATGCAGTTGCTGGGGCGTTGGGCGGTCTACGCGTCACCGGGCCCGCTGATTCTGTATGCGGCCGGGGCCGCGGTTGCGCTCGAAGCCTTGACCGGGATCTACCGTTTCGAGTCCACCGCGGTTGCCGCGCGTGGCGGCCGGACGCTGGTCATCATCCGCTGCCTGATCGCGTTGCTGGTGGTGCTGATGCTGGCGCAGCCGGCGTGGGTGCAGAAGCTCAACAAGAAGATCGAGCGGCACGTGTTCGTGCTCGTGGACGACTCGGAGTCGATGCAGCTCGCCGACACACAGTGGTCGGACGAGGAGCGCCTTGCCCTGGCCGACGTGATGGGTGTCGCGGAGGTGGCCGACCGCCCTCGCGTCGGGCTGCTCGTGCGCAGCCTGGAGGGCATGCAGCGTTCGCTGTCCGCCACCGCAACCAGGCTGGACCGGGTGCTGAATGCCGAGAACGTTGACCCATCCCAGGTGATGGCGGTGCGCGAAACGGCACTGGAGGAGTTCGAGGCAGCGGAGAACCGCCGCGCGGAGCTGGACGAGCAGCTCGCGACGTGGGAGGACGCCGGGTGGTGCCGCGACGGGGGGCTGCGGGAGCGGCTGCAACAGGCCCGCGAGTTGTCCGACCGTCGTCTGCGCCCGCGGATTCAACGGGTGGTCGGCCTGCTGCGCGCAATGGGCAGGAAGGCAGGGGCGGAGGACGCCGCCAGACTGGGGGATGAGTTGCGCCAGGCGGCCGAGGCCATCGACGACCTCGAGGCACGTCTGGACGCGCTGGCGGATCCGTTGACCAGGACGTTTGTGAATGAGCTCGGCGACGCGGCCGCGCGCGCCGTGGGTACGGCGTCGACCAGCGAGCGTCGCGAGGTGGTTGAACAGGTTTTGAACCGAGAGCGGGACGAGGGGACCCTGCTGGGGACGTTGACCGAGAAGTACACCGTGCGGCTGTTTGACTTCGGCAAAGACATCCTTGAAGTGACGCTCGATGGAACCGCCGGAGCCGCGGCGACGAACTACGTTGTCGTCGATGCGGAGTCGCCCGACACCAACCGGGTCGAGAGAAGCCGTACCGATATTGCCGCCGCGTTGGGGTTGCCGCTTTCCGAGGTGCCGCCCGAATCTCTTGCCGGCGTCCTGCTGATCAGTGACGGTCGCCACAACGAGGAACGCAACGTCGACACGCCTGCCCGCCGCCTGGGGGTGCAGGGCGTGCCCGTGTGTGCCGTGGCCGTGGGCAGCGACAAGTCGCCGATGGACGCCGCGGTAATGGATGTGATCGCTCCCGAGACGGTCTACCTGCAGGACAACGTGTCGGTCATGGCCGAGGTCGAGACCGACGGCATGCGCGGCAATACGATCCAGGTCTCGCTGCTTTGCGACGGCGAGGTGGTCGACACCAAGGAGGTCAGGTCCGCGGACGACCGTTTCCGTACGCGCGTGCGTTTTACCCACCTGGCCGAGGAAGAGGGCGTGAAGCCCTACGCGGTGCGGATCGACAGCGTGGAGGGCGAGGCGCGCGAGGACAACAACGTATGGGACTTCGACGTGGCCGTGACCGACGAGCGCACCAACGTTCTGCTGGTTGATGCGTATCCGCGTTGGGAGTTTCGCTACCTGCGCAACCTGTTCCATCGCCGGGACAAATCCGTGCATCTGCAGTACGTTCTCCTGCGTCCCGACACGATTGCCGACGTCCCGCCCCTGCCCGAAGTCGCCGCGTCGGCATCGCGTCCGTTCGGGGAGTCGCAGGCCACGCTGCTTCCCGAAAGCTCGGAGGAGTGGCTCAAGTTCGATGTCATTATTCTGGGAGACGTGGGGCCCGACGCGTTGCCCGCGGCCACGCTGGCCACGATCAAGCGTTGCGTGGTCGAGCGCGGCGCACTGCTGATCGTGATTGCGGGGCCGCGAGCGATGCCGCACGCGTTCGAGGACCAGGGGTTCCAGGAATTGCTGCCGGTTGAATACGAACCCGAGGAGAAGTCGTTTTTCGAAGCGCCGGAGGAGTACTTCAAGCTCGCGTTGAGCACCGCCGGTCGTGGGCATCCCGTGATGATGCTGGCGGCGGACCCCGACCCGAGCCGCGAGTTGTGGGACAGTCTGCCTCAGATCGCGTGGCGTCACGGCGGCCTGGTGGCCAAGCCGACGGCGGCCGTGCTGGCCTATGCCCGACCGGTGTACGAGGCGGCGGACGATGCGGAAGGGAGCGGTCCCGTCGCGCTGGAGGACATGGCGCGCGAGCTGGCCGAGAGGCGCAAGGCGGAAAGCGACAACGCGCTGATCGCCGTACACCGCGTGGGGCTTGGGATCGTGACCGCCCTGACGTTCGACAGGACGTGGCGCCTGCGTTACCGCACGGGGGACACGTTTCACCATCGTTTCTGGGGGCAGCTGCTGCGCTGGGGCGGCGGGCCGCGGATGCGCGCGGGCACGGAGAACCTGCGCATAGGCAGCGACAAGGTGACCTACGCTCCCGACGAGCCGATTCGTGTCATCTCCAAGGTGCTTTCGCTGGAATTCCAGCCGCTGCCGTCCGCTGCCGTCTATGTCGGGGTGTACAAAGGTGAAGAACGCGTGGCCCGCAAGCGTCTCAAATACAGGGAAGGGTCGGCCGGGTTGTACGAAGCCACCCTGGAACCGCTGCGCGGCTCGGGGCGTTATTCGCTCGTGCTCGAGGGGCGCGACGTGGAGCGCAACTACGATGGCGAGGAGGGCGAGCGCATTGCCGCGGACGTGCTCGTCAACGCGGGTCGCGCGCCGCTGGAGACGACCGAGCTGACCGTCAATCGTGAGCTGCTGGATCGCGTGGCGGCGTTCACCGGCGGTGTGGTGGTTTCGCCCGACGAAGCGGACTCGCTGGTGGCACGATTTGGTCCGGGCACCCGTACGATTACCGAGCCGCTCAATATCACGCTGTGGGATTCGTGGGTGTTGATGATGATCCTGCTGGTGTTGCTGACGGCGGAATGGTTGCTGAGGAGATTTGCGGGGTTGGTGTGAGAACGAGGAACAAGCATGAGTGCCAAAGACAATAACGGGGCTGCAGGGAATACCGTCGAGCCCGTGAAGCTTTCGCCCGAGTTGATGCGGGAGCTGTCGGTCACGTTTCGGGGGGCGACCCGCGTGCCGTGGCAGTTGGTGCGGAAGCTGTCGACCACGGAGCAGCGCGTGAGACGCGTGCAGTGGGTGCGAGGCATCATGGCTACGGCCGCCGTGGCGCTTGGCGCCGTTCTCGGGGTCATGGCAATTGACGCGACCTTCACGCTGATGTCGCCGCTGATGCGTTGGTCGCTCTCGATGGGAGCCCTTTCGCTGACCCTGGTGGCGGCACACCACTTCCTGTGGGTTCCGCTCTCGAAGCGATTGACGGCGGGGTCGATCGCGCGCCTGGTCGACCAGCGGCACCCCGAGTTCCAGGAACGGGTCAGCACGACCGTGGAGATCCTGGGAGAGGCGAGCAGTGCCGCCTCCTTCGCCGGCTCCGAGCAGCTCATGGCCGAAGTGGCGCGCGAGGCGGTGCACGATGCCCAGGGGCTTGCGCCGAAGACGGAGTTCTCGCTGCGCCTGGCGCGCCGTTACCTGATCGCGGCGGGAGCGTGTGCCCTGGTCCTGTTCCTCGTGTTCGTGGTGTGGCCGGTGCAGACCATGCGCCTCCTCGGGCGGGCGATCTTGCCCTTTGCCGACATCGGCACCGTCGGCGCCCCCATACTGCACGTGGCCCCGGGAGACTGCGTGATTGCCTCGGGAGAGATGCTGCGCGTCAATGTCAGGATTCGCGGGCGCCATATTGTCAGGGCGGACTTCCTTACGGAGTTTCCCGACGGCGAGCAGGGACGCGAGCGAATGCTGCGCGTACCAGGACTGGACGAGCGCATCGCCCAGTTCGCCATGACGCTGCCCAACGTGACGAATTCCTTTCGCTACAGCGTCAAGTCGGGGCGCGCACTGAGCGACACATACGAGATCACCTGCGTCGAACGCCCCGAGGTCTCGCGCTATACGCTGACGTTCGACTACCCCGACTACACGGGCCTCGGGACTAACCGCGTCGAGACCGAAGGCGGCGAGATCGTGGCCGTTGCCGGCACCGAGCTCAACATCGCCGCCGAGCTCAGCAGACCCGTGGCGGCAAAGCGAATGGTCGTGAACGGTTCGACGCTGCCCGATGAACGCGGCGCGCGCCAGCCGTCCGCGGGGGAGTGGCAGGTGTCGATGCGCAAGGGGCTGAGCGGCACGTGGTCGGTGGAACTGGTGGATGAGCACGGCATCTCCAATCGGCCCAGCGCGCATGTGATCAAGGCGATTGACGACCTCGCACCGTCCGTGCTGGTGGCCGAGCCCAAGGACAAGCGACTCAAGGTGCGGCCGGACGACAGCATCCCGATCAGCTACTTCGTGGCGGAAGATTTCGACATCGAAAGGGCCGAGCTGCTCCTGGAGTACGGCGGCAAGCGGCAACGAGACGAGGTCAAGCTGGCCGAGCCCGTGCGCATCGAGGGCAAGAAGGACCTGTGGGGCGGCGGAGTCACGCTGGATCTGGCCTCGTTGGACCTGGAGGGGGTCTACCGCATTCGAGCGCGCGTGCGGGTGGTCGACAACCTGCCGAAAGACCTGCACGGACCGCAATCCGGAATCAGCGAGCCGATTACGATCGAGCTGGACCGCCACGTGAAGCCGCTCTACGAGCAGACGATCGATGAGCAGGAAAAGGAGATTGCCGAGGCGCTCAGGGAGGCCCGCCAGCACACGGCCAGGGCCGAGGAAAAGGCGCGCAACAAGGACGAGCAGGTTGCCAAGGAAGAGGAGATCGAGGACTGGCGTCAGCGCGAGCTGGAAGAACTGCGTGAGCAGGCGGCCGCGGCCCAGGCCGAGCTGCAGCGGTTGGCGGACGAGATCGGGCAGACACCGTTTGCCGGGCTGTCGGAGGAGATGGAGCGTATCGGCCGGGAGGACTTGCAGGAAGCGCGCGAGTCCGCGGCGACAGTGCCCCTGACCGACGACCTTGACGAGCGCCGCCAGGAGGCACAGCAGATGGAGCAGAGCCTGGCCGACGCTTCCGAAGCGCTGGAGGCCCTGCAGGACGACCTCGAGCAGACGGCCGAGCTGGCCGAGCAGATCGGCCGCGTTGCCGAGCTGGCCCGCGAAGAAGAACGCCTTGCGCAGAACGCCGAGAACGCCCAGGCGCAGGGGCAGGAGAGCGTGTCCGACCAGTGGCAGCAGGAGCAGCGCAGCGTAGCCGAAGAAGTCGCCGATCTCCTGGGGCAGAATCCGCAGGCCCTCGCGCAGCAGTTGATGGCGGAAGAGGCCCTGGCCCAGGCCCTCCAGGAGCAGGCAGACCGGATGGCCGGCCAGGAGTCGCAGTCACCGCAACAATCGCCCGGTTCGCAGTCGCAGTCTCCACAGCAAGGGACGCAGGAACCGACCGGGCAACAGAGCAGCAGCGACCCCTCGCAGAGCCCGAGCGAAGGCATGACGCCGGAACAGGAAGCCATGTTGCGCGACGCTGTGATGGATGAAATCGGGCGTCAGCAGCACGAGCTGGCCGAAGACGTCCGCGACCTGGCGCGTGACGAACAACGCAATGCGCGTCAACAGGCCAGCCAGTCGTCTCAACAGCAGGGACAGAGCGGCCAACAGCAACAGCAGCAGGCCCAACAGGCGGCGCAGGACGCGCGTGAGGCGGCCCAGGACGCGAACCGGGCTGCGCAGCGTATGGACCAGGACAACCTGGACGCTGCTCAGCAGGAGGCACAGGGTGCGCAGGAGTCGCTGGAGAGCGTGGCGGAGCAGGGGTCGCAATCACAGGAAGCCGGCGAGCTTGCCGACTGGCAGGAACACCTCGCGGATGCGATGGAAGCACTGAGCGAGGGCAACGTGGCCGAGGCCGCCGGGATGATGCTCGAGGAGCTCGGCAACGAGGCGTCCGGCCTGGCGGACGAAATCGCGCAGCAAGCCGGGCTCAGCCCGGAGGACATCGCTCCCTCGATGGAGGCCGGCTCCGAGCCCTCACAGTCCGGTGAAACGGGCGAGCAGTCCGCGGGCGAGTCGTCGCAGAGCGGTGAAACGGGTGAGCAATCCGCGGGCGAGTCGTCGCAGAGTGGTGAAACGGGCGAGCAGTCCGGCGAGTCGTCGCAGAGCGGTGAGATGGGAGAGCAATCCGGCGAAGCAGCGCAAAGCGGCGAGACTGGGCAGCAATCCGGCGAATCGTCGCAGTCCGGCGAGAGTTCACAATCGCAGAGTGGCGAGCAGAGTTCGCAGTCCGGCTCAGAGTCGTCGCAGCAGGGCCAGTCGCAACAAGGGCAGCCCGGCCAGTCGCAACAAGGGCAGCCCGGCCAGTCGCAGCAAGGACAGTCCGGCCAGCCGCAATCCGGTCAACCCTCGGGCTCGCCGAGCGGTCAGTCGGAACAGGGGCTGGGAGAGTCCATGGCGGGGCAGACGGAACGGATGGAGGCCCTGACCGAGCAGGCGGAGCAGCTTCTGGGCAGTGACAGCGGGATGCAAATGCCGTCTGACGCGGAGAGCACGCGCAGCGCTTTCGAGAACTCCATGGCCGCGGCGGGAACGGAACAGGCGCAGCAGGCTGCTGCGTCGGCGCAGGCCGCGGCCCAGGCGCTGCAGCAGATGGCACAGAGCGCCGCTGCGGCGATGGGCATGCCCGGCGTGCCCGGTGAGTTGCCGGGACAGGGTCAAATGCCGGGTCAGATGGCTGGCCAGATGCCCGGTCAGATGCCGGGTCAAATGCCGGGCCAGATGCCGGGGCAAGGCGGAGAGGGACGCGATCGGTTCGATCCCCCACGGGACATACCCGAAGCTCTGAAGCGGGCGGGCGTTTCCATGGAGGACTGGGCCAGGATTACCGGGCAGTTGAAAGGTGACGTCATGGATTCCGGCACGGCCGAGGCCCGGCAGGAGTATCGCGATTTGATCAAACGCTATTTCAGTGAACTGGCGCGCCACGGCAGCGATAACAAGAGGCGTCGCCGGTGAGGAGGATGTTCAGTGTCTGCTTCTAAACGTCCAGTGCGGACGAGAATTGCGTACTTCTGGCTGGCGGCACTCCTGTGCTGCACGGCTTCCGCGCGGAGCGAGGAGCTGGTTTCGGATGTGCTGCGCCCCTACAAGGACCGCGTCGAGGAGGCCATTCGCAGCGGTTTCGAGTTTCTTGTGCGTACACAGACGCCGGAGGGTTTTTTCCCCGACTCGCGCGGCAAGACCACGGGCGTGGTTTCGCTCGTGGGGCTGGCCTATCTCGCGATGGGGCACACGCCGGGGTCCGCGGAGTACGGCGAATCGCTGCGGCTCTGTATCGAGTACGTGCTCTCCAACCAGATGGACAACGGGATGCTGGTCACCGGCGGTCACGGGCACCACAACTCAGGCGGCATGTACTCGCATACGATCGCGGCGCTCTTTCTGTCCGAGGTCTCGGGAATGGTGGACGAAGATATGCAGGAGCGTATTGACACGGCCCTCAGCAAGGCGACCCGTCTGATTCTCGTTGCGCAGCAGATCCGCAAGAGCGACATGCACCGGGGTGGTTGGCGCTACAACTGGAACTCGAGCGACAGCGATCTCTCCTGCAGCGGGTGGG
>CAZKRK010000228.1:0-11970 GCA_964555035.1 uncultured Victivallales bacterium
CCGACCTCTCCCCCAAGGGGAGAGGTCGGCCCGACGGAGGAGGGCCGGGTGAGGGGACGGGGCTGGGTGTCGACGCTTGTCGCCATCGCACTCACGCTCGGCTGCCGCCCGCCCACGGAATCGCCGACGAACACGAATGAAGTCCGTCTCATTTCCCTGGCGCCGAGCCTGACCGAAATGGTCGTGGCCGTCGGGGCCCGGGACGTATTGGTTGGACGAACTTCCGCCTGCGACCACCCCGAAGACGTTGTCGCGGACATCCCGATTGTCGGCGGGTTCGGAAAGCCTTCGCTCGAAGTCGTGCTGGGGCGCGCGCCAACGGTAGTCATCGACACCGATCTCGAGAACGAATCCATGGCGGCGCATTTCAGAACGCTCGGCATCCGCCACGTCCGCATCCCCTGCAAACGGGTCAACGACGTCCCGCTCGGCATTCGTACGGTGGGCGAGCTGGCCGAGCGCGCCGAGGCAGCCGGCAAGCTTGCCGACCACATTGCCCGCGAGCTGGCGCACGCCGCGGAGATGTCCGCCTCGGTCACGAACCGCCCCGCCGTCTACGTCGAAATCTGGCACGACCCGTTCATGACGGCGGGCAAGCACGCTTACCTGACGGACCTGATCCGATTGGCCGGCGGCAGAAACATTGCGGAAGAGGTGAATCAGGAGTACTTTCGTGTGTCGTCGGAGTGGGTATTGACCCAGAATCCGGATGTCATCATTTGCGCCTACATGGCGTCGGGACGCGACGTCTCCCAAATGGTGCGGGAACGGCCCGGCTGGGAGTACACTCGCGCAGTACAAAGCGGCGCCCTGTTCTGCAACGAGAACAACGACATCATGCTCCGACCGGGACCACGAGTATTGGAAGGACTTGAGGCCCTCAAACGATGCATCGCGCGCAGCCGGACAAAGTAGAGCCACCCGGTCGGAACAAGCTGGTATTCCTGGCCGTGTTCTGCCTGCTGGTGCTTGGCGTCTGCATGCTATTCGGCCCGGAAGGAATCTACGTCCCCTCACCCGAGACGCCGATGGGGCGGGCGATCCTGTTTTCGCGCGCAAACCGTGTGCTGTGCGGCTTCATTGTCGGCGTAGCGCTCGCAGCCGCGGGCGTAGCCTTTCAGGCCGTCCTGCAGAACCCGCTGGCCGAACCGTACGTCCTGGGCGTCAGCGGCGGATCCGGCCTCGGGGCGGCCCTGGCCATCCTGACCGGCATCGGCGCGCTGGGGGCGCTCGCGTTGCCCGTCACTGCCTTCTTAGCCGGTGTTGCGACTCTCTTTCTGGTCTTTAGCCTGGCCCGCGACGGCCAGGGAACGCCGAACATCTACAGCCTGATCCTGTGCGGTGTCGTCGTCAGCGCCGTGTGCTCGAGTTTGCTGATGTTCATGGTCGCCACCGCCCCGATCGAAGGGCTGCATAGCGTGCTCTGGTGGATGCTGGGTGACCTGCAGCCGACCTCCACGGGGCTGCTCTTCGCAACCGGCATCTGCATTCTGGTCGCGCTGGCGGTGCTATGGGCCCTGACGCCCGAGCTCAACGCCCTCGCGTTGGGGCGTGAAGCGGCCCACCACGTCGGCGTACGCCTGAACGTCGCCATCCCTCTCGCGCTGGGAGCCGCCACTTTCATGGCGGCCTCCGCCGTCAGCCTCTCGGGTCTGATCGGTTTCGTGGGACTGATTGTGCCGCACGCGGCGCGCCGGTTGGTCGGCGCCGATCACCGGCGCCTGCTGCCGATAGCCGCGCTGCTCGGTGGCGCTTCGCTCGCCGTGTGCGATGCGCTCGCCCGTACCGTGATGGCCCCCATCGAGATCCCGGTCGGCGTCATCACCGCTCTGTGCGGCGGACCGTTCTTCCTCTATCTCCTGCGCCGCAAACGCAAGGGAGGGCTGGCGCCATGACCCCCGCACTCCACTGCACGGACATCGAGGCCGGTTACAGGGAACACGACGCGTTGCGCGGCGTCTCTTTTGCCGTCGAAGAGAACGAGATGGTTGGAGTGATCGGCCCCAACGGCGCGGGTAAGACTACACTCGTACGCGTGCTCACGGGACTGCTGAAACCGCGGCGTGGCGAGGTGCGGCTCTTCGGAGAAGACGCGACCACCATGCCCGCGCGCGAGCGGGCGCGGCTGGTGGGCGTCGTGCCCCAGGGGCTCCAGACACCGATGGCATTCACGGTGGAAGAGATCGTCGGCATGGGCCGCCTGTGCGCAACCTCACGCTGGCGCGGGATCTCGGCTGAAGACCGTGAAGCGGTCGAGCGCGCCATGGTGTACACCGACGTGGTCGAGCTGCGGGCGCGTCCCTTCATGGAGCTCAGCGGGGGCGAACGGCAACGCGCCGTCATTGCCATGGCCCTGGCACAAACCCCGCGTCTGATCGTAATGGACGAGCCCACCAGCTACCTCGACCTCAAGCACGGCCTGGAGATCATGCAGATCGTCGAACGGCTCAACCGCGAACACGGCGTCACCGTTCTGACCGTTAGTCACGATCTCAACCTGGCGGCCGAATTCTGTTCGCGCCTCGTGCTGCTGGACCAGGGGCAGATCGTCACTGACGGTCCGCCGCGGGAGACGCTGCGGCCGGATCTTCTGCGGCGCGTCTATCACTGCGACGTTCACGTGCAGACCAATCCCGCCAGCGGCTCGGTCATGGTCATGCCGCGCCCGCGTCTTGTCGCGGGCGAGCCGGGCCGGGGGGTGCACGTTCACGTGATCGGCGGCGGCGGATCGTGCGCGGAGCTGCTGCGGCGCCTGACCCTCGGCGCCTACACCGTGACGTGTGGCGTTCTCAACCGGGGCGACACCGATGCCCAGGCCGCGAAGGCGCTCGACGTCGCCGGCGTAACGGAAGAACCGTTCCGCCCCATATCGAGTCAGCGCGTCGCGGAAGCGCTTGAAATGAGTTGTCCGGCCGAAGCCGTCGTCGTGTGCGGCGTGCCTTTCGGCCCCGGGAATCTCGACAACCTAAAAGTCGCCGAAGCCGCCCTGGAACGCGGGGCATCCGTACTGATAGTCTCGGGCGCGGAGGAGCGCGACTACACCCCGGGCAAGGCGGCGGCCGCACGGATTGCCAACCTGCTCGAAGGCGGCGCGCTGGAGGTAACCAACGAGGCCGACGCCATGACGCTGCTGCCCGTGCATCTACCGCCGGGCCCGTGCCTGAAGCAACGGTTCCCCTTTCGGGTGGGCGCCACGTCATACGTCGTTCCCGCCGACATGCTGCCGAACGTGACGGCGCTGGCCGAACGCGTGGACGACGTGGAGCTGCTGGTCTTCGAATCCGACCAGATCTCCAACCTCCCGAGCCGGAGCATGGTACGCTCGCTGGCCAGGGTTGCCGAAGCCAACGGACTGACCTACACCGTGCACCTGCCGGTTGACGTGCGGCTCGGTTCGGCGAACGAGAACGAACGGCGCGAGTCGGTCGAAAAATGCATCCGCGTGATCGAACGCATGGATGCGCTGGATCCGTTTGCCTACGTGGTTCATTTCAGCAACACGTCGTTTGTCGAAATGGAGGAGCTGTCGGAGAAGGGCTGGGGCGAGTGGCGCTCACGGCTTGAGCGCTCCGTGCGCGAGTTTCTCGCGGCGGGTGTCGCACCCGAGCGGCTCTGCGTCGAGACGCTGTCCTACGATTTCGAGCGGGTTGCCACGGTCGTCGAGGAGCACGACTTGTCAATCTGCCTCGACGTCGGACATCTTCTGCTGAAAGACCGTTCGCCCGACGAGCTCTGGGACCGCTACGCGTCCCGCATTCGCGTCGTACACATCCACGGCATTCGCGACGGAAAGGACCACGCCTCGCTCGCGCATTTGGACGAGACAGTGCTGACCGGGCTGCTCGAACGCCTCAGTGCGAAAGGAGAAGCGGAACGCGTCGTAACCATGGAGGTATTCGATCGGGCGAGCTTCATCGAATCCTGCAGCGTGCTCGAATCGGCATAGCCGCTGACCTAGCCGGGAACTTCAACCCCCCGCGCTGTCATCCCGAGCGTAGCGTAGCGGAGTCGAGGGATCTCGAGAACTGCCAAGCACGTCCGGCGTGGTTGCCAATTCCCGAGATCCCTCGACTCCGCTCCGCTGCGCTCGGGATGACAGCGCGGGGTTGCGGTTTCCCTACCGAATTGTCCCAGACGCCACGCGCTCAGCGGCGCACTTTTCCGGCGGAGGATCGCCGGCTCCATGGGGACGAATTGCAGCCAGGGGGTATGTCCGAGATTGGTATGAACCGACCTTTGTAGACTCGCCGGAGGACCGCGTGTTGCGCGGGCCGGAGACGAGAGGCGGGGGTATGCCCGGCCTGCGCTCTTCCGGTGCGTCTTTCCAAGACGCACCCGCGGACGCTCTACGAAGGACGGACGCGGCGGACGAGAGAAGGGAAAGTGTGAGCCGTCGGCATCCACCGATGACCGACTACCGACAACTGCCGTTTCCAGGACCATGGCTCGACCGGAACCCACCTTCGCGCTTCGCTCTCTTCTTGATGTTCCCCGGAGGCCCGGTCTGCGGCGGCGAAGCAGCTTTCGCCTCAGCAGTCGCGTAGACGACAATCCTCGGGGCTTTGGACGCGCTTGACAAGAAAGCCGTGCGTCTTGGCTCTTGGCATCTCTTTGACCCGCTTGAAGAACTCAGTCTCCGTGATTTCCGTTGGCCATTCCAGTCGCACAGAGAACTGGAATTCGTGCTCGCCCAAACGCCGCACCGAAATCGCCTGGAGTTGGCTCAGTCCGTTGATGTCTCGGACCAAAGCTCGAACCGGATTTTTGAGAGCCCGGTAGGTGCCCTCAGTGGCGTCGATGAGCTCCTCGAAGGTCATCGTCCGATCAAGCAACAGAGTGAGGATCTTGATCTGTCGCTCTGCGATCACTCTCTTGCGCGCGCTCTTGAGGCGGTTGAACAGGTCGAACATGAGATTTCGGTACAACGCTTTGGAGACGTTAACTCGAATTTCGTCAAAAAGGCGGCGACACTGGAGCTCTACTCCCTTGAGCCCAAAACAGAGAAAGGGAGTCAGGTCATGGTCGCTGGCTCTGACATCTGCCAACGCTCCCAAGTATGAGTTCTTCTCCTCGTAGTAGTAGTTCGACATGGCGATGAAGAGGGTGTCCCGTAGGCCGCAGCGTTGAAGGAAGAAAGCCTCCATCGCCCGAGCTGTGCGGCCGTTTCCATCGAGAAATGGGTGCATGGCCGCGAAGTGGTAGTGCGCAGCCAGCGCACGAACAAGCGGGTCGTGCCCTCGCATTTCTCCGTCAAGGGAAGCGCAGAAGTGGCGGAAGGCAGTTTCGCACTCCACGCCTCCTGTCGCGCCACGGTGTCGGGGCGAGCCAAAAGTCACGTTCTCGTCTTGGCCTCGCAGCCGACCGGGAGGGCAGTGGTCGTCGTCGGCGTCCGTGACAACAAGGCGGTGGATCTCAAGAATCAGGTCCTCGTTGGCCGGGTAGTCATCCGGTAGACCCGCGATCCATCGGTACGCCCTGACCGCCGCTGCCGCTTGGCGCTGAGATCGAGTGTGCAGTTGCTCGGGCGTTTCTGCCATCGCAGCGTCGAGTTCGTTCTCCGTGAAGTCAGCTCCCTCGATTCTGGATGTCCCGGCTACCTCGCGCTTCAACTGGATGACTTGAAGCTGCTCAGCCCAGCTGCGCTGGTACGGAATCGTGGTGAGAGAGAGGACAGCGGCCTTGGCCGCCGTCAGCGGCCCCGCTATTTCGACGGGGTCGTACTTGATCCAACAGTCCGGAATCACATAGTGAATCATCATGACCGCAGTGTATCACCGTTCATTTCCGTGTCAATACAAATCAATGCTGCTCACAACAGGTTTTACAGGAAAAGGTTATGCGCAAGACGGCTGGGCTCATGAACCCATTCAGATCTCGTTCATTTCTGGTTCATTGCGGTTATGGCTTCTGGTGATGTGGAGCAGAACGATCGCCTTCACGGGCGCGGCTTCAGACACGTGCCGTGCAAGGCTTGGTTCGCTTTCTCTTGTTTGTCGTATTGCTCTTGAAGAAGCTTCATGACAAAGGCATGGAGCTTCGGGCATCGAAATCTCGTTTCATTCTGCCCATCCAAATGGGATGCGTCTGACGCATTGATCCAGAGGGTGAGTACGGGATCTGCATTCCGATCAATATAGAAATCCGCCCGTCGATAGCCGGATGCGTACCACAACCCGTGGGGACGAGATTGATAGATCGAGTCCCAGATTTCTTGAATCAGGAATTGCTCTTCAATTTCCACTTTGACGTTGGGACCGACGTCAGCCTCGGAACCGGCAAGCACAATCTTGCCCGTGTTGTGATACGAGATGCCGTGTCGCTTCATTTGACGCACCAGTGATGGTGATGCGCATCCGCAGATGAGCAAGGGCAAGATGATTGTCCGTATCCGTTTCATATTCTCAAAGCGAGTCATCCCGCAGTTTCCGGATATCTACCAACCGAGCAGTTGGCATGCAAGGGGGAATGTGGTGTAGTGCTGTGCAGAGTTCTCTTTCAGGATAGCCTTACAACAGCTACGATATCCAGAGAACCCGATTCAATCCATGAAGTCGGTTCCATCGCCACTTGAAGAGCGGATCCGTGCCGCGCTTGCGGAATGTCAGGCGCCCACGCCTAACTGGGGCTTCTATGTACGACTCCAGTGTTGCAGCGTCCGTTCACAGTCCAACCCCAACCCGAAGCGCGTGCATGTCAACATGCTGTGCCAATCGGTCGGCCAACAGGTCGAACGGGTCGGCTTCCGCGGACTCCGCCTCCGGCCACTGTTCGCGGGGCAGGTTCTTTCGTGCGCACAACCACTCGATCAGACTCCGCCGCAATTCGACACGGTCGAAAAGCCCGTGTACGTAGCAGCCGAAGACCAGGCCGTCTTCCGAGGCGCAGCCAACACGTTCATCCGCCGAGCGCCCCTGGCGATGAGCTATCCTGAGGGGCGCCGTTGCGGCCTCCTCCACCGTCGTCCGCCCCATGTGAATCTCGTATCCTTCAAAAGGCGTGCCGGCCGGCGCAAACGGTAGATCGTCCGCCACTTCCCCTTCTACGCGCGCAAGCGTCTTGCTTCCCGCCATGATCGTCCGTACCGGCAGCAACCCAAGCGCCTCCTCCTTTTCGAAGACCCGCCCTTCGACACCGGCCGGATCGGAAAGGGAGAGACCCAGAAGCTGGTATCCCCCGCAGATGCCGACAATCGGAACGCCGGCATCACGGGCCGTTTGAAGCGCACCCCCCCAACCTCCGTCCAGCAGCCAGCGCAAATCGGCGCAGGTGTTCTTGCTGCCGGGTAAGATGACCAGGTCCGGCGAACCCAACCGGCACACGTCGGTCTCGTAGCGCACGCCGACACCGGGCAACGCCTCAAGCGCAATAAAATCCGTGAAGTTGCTGATGCGGGGCAACCGGATTACGACGATGTCGAGTGCCACGTCCGCCTCCTGCCGGCGGTCGTCCAGGCCCAGGGAATCCTCGTCTTCAACCCGCAGCTCGCGTTCGTACGGCAGGACTCCCAGAACCGGCACTCCCGTCCGCGCCTCGATCTCGGCAATTCCCGATTCCAGCAACGAGACATCGCCGCGGAACTTATTGACGATTACTCCCCGCACGAGACGGCGCAACCTCCGCGGCAGCAGCTCCAGCGTGCCGTAGATGCTGGCAAAAACCCCGCCGCGGTCGATGTCGGCGACGAGGACCGCCACGGCGCCGGCGTAGTCGGCCATGTCGAGATTGACGAAGTCTTCCGCAAGCAGATTGATTTCTGCCGGGCTTCCGGCGCCCTCCAGCACGATCAGCTCATACTGCGCGGCCAGGCGATCGTACGCGTCATGGGCCGCCGTTCGCATGCGCTCCTTCATGGCATAGTACTCACGCGCCGGAAAGTTGCCGATCGGGCGGCCATTGACGATGACCTGCGATCCCGCCTCCCCCAGGGGCTTCAGCAGAACGGGGTTCATGTCCGTGTGAGGCGCGACTCCCGCGGCGCGCGCCTGAACAACCTGCGCCCGCCCCATTTCGCCGCCTTCATCGGTTACGAAGCTGTTCAGTGCCATGTTCTGCGCCTTGAACGGCGCCACGCGAACACCGCGCCGCGCGAAGTACCGGCACAGGCCCGCGGCCACGACACTCTTGCCCGCGTGCGACGTCGTACCGACAACCATGACCGCACGCCCCCTGCGACCTTGCTTGCCACGCCGAAGCGAGCGAAGCGCGGAGGCGGGCGTCGCAGGAGCGCAGGGGGCGCCCACCACGCGCCGCAGAACTCGCAGGAACTCCTGCATCTCCTCTTCCGGCCGGACGGCAAGCCGGCAGAACCGATCGCTCAGACCGGCAAAAGTGTGTCCTGCCCGCACAAGAATGCCCTGCTCCAGCATGGCCTTCTGAAACGACAGGGAGGTCCAGGCCGGCGGCAACTCCACGAGAAAGAAGTTCGCTGCCGAAGGATGCACCTTGAACCCGGCCAGCGCCGCGAGCTCCCGGGCAAATGACTCGCGCAGTTCGGCCGTCAGCGTACGCGTGCGGGAAACGTAGTCCGCATCGGCGTAGAGCTCTCGCGCCGCGGCCTGGGCGAGCGCATTCACGCTCCACGGCAGACGAACTGCCTTGATGCGTGCCATGGTCTGCTCCTCGGCGTACGCCATGCCCAACCGCAGCCCGGGGATGCAGAAGAACTTCGTCAGGGACTTGACGACGATTACGTTGGATGCGAGGTCGGCACGGGCGCGCACGCCGCGGCGAATCAGGGTGCGGTCAGAAGCGTTCGGCACGAAGTCCATGAATGACTCATCGACCACAAACCAGCGCTCCGGATTGGCCGTTGCCGCGGCACGCAGCTCGTCCGGATCGATGAGTGTGCCCGTGGGGTTGTTCGGCGTTCCGACAAAGAGCATGTCGGTCGGGTCCGGCGGGCACATATTCTCAACGGGGCGCCCGGCAACGCCAAGCGCACGACAGACCTCTGCGTAGCCTGCATAGCAGGGATCGACCCAACCGGCGGAGCGCGGTCGCAAAGCCTGCACAATCCATCCGAAGATCTCCGTGGCCCCGTTGCCGGCCACGACGCTTTCGGTCGGCACACCGTGCGCCTCGGCAAGGTACGACGCGGCTTCGTCGGCACGGGCATCAGGATAGCGGGAAATCGAATCCATCCCCCGCAAAACCGCATCCCGCAGACCGCGTGGCGGACCGAGCGGGTTGACGTTGACGCTGAAATCCAGGCGGATCTCGGGCACGCTTTCAAGCCCCAGGGCAACAGCGGCGGCTCGCGCGTCCCCACCGTGTATGTTCGTCTCTGTCATTGATCACAGCACCCAGTCGAATACAGCCAACACGCTAGCGCATATGACCGCGGAGATCCACCCTGCACAACGGACGAGCGCGCAGGCTTGCCGTACGTGAACCGGCCCAACGTCCTGTTCTCCATCCCCCAACCAGGGCTTCTCGACCGTTCGTCCCGGGTACGTTGTCGGCCCACCCAGTCGCACCTGCAGGGCGCCCGCGGCGAAACTCTCGGCGTGGGCCGAATTGGGCGATGCGTGTTTGAGCCGGTCGCGCATTGCCACGCGCCACCCGGCACGCGCGTTGAGACGGCACAGGCCGGCGGCCGCGAAAAGCGGCCCCAAACAGAGTCGCGCGGGGAGGATGTTCAACGCGTCATCCAGCCGGGCACTCGCCCAGCCGAAACGCACGTAGCGCTCGTCGCGATAGCCAACCATGGAATCCAGCGTATTGACGCAACGGTAGAGCAGCACAGCGCCGACACCCCATGCGGCGGCCGGCCGGCCCGACGCGCTTGAAACCGCCGCGCCAATGCCGAACCAGAACAGCGGCGCGAAGAAGCCGTCGACGAAACTCTCGGAGACGCTCTCCACGGCAGCGCGCGCCACGCCGGAGGCGTCGAGCCGGGTGACGTCCCGGCCCACAATGCGCCCCAAAGCGGAACGGGCAGCCGCGGCATCGCCCGCGTCAAGGCAGTCGGCGACCGGACGCGCATGGGCTGCCATGTCGCGCAATGCCAGGCAGGAGTACAGGACAAAGACATCGAAGGCCAGGACGGCATAGTCATGAACAAAGCCGACCGACCAGCGCAGAACGGCATACACCCCGAGAGGAAGTGCAGACGAAACCGCTACGAGCAGGACACCGCCCGGGCGGCTGTCCAGTCCAAAGCGACGCAACACGGACTCGAGCCCCGCGATCGCGCGGCCGATCAACCTGACGGGATGAAGAGAGTAGACGGGATCGCCCAGGAACTGGTCGAGGGCAAACGCAAGCAGCAGGGCAAGGGCGGCGACAGGCAGGGCGTTCATGGCCCTGCCAGCACCGCGCCCAGCGCAAGCACGGCGGTCTCCGACAGTTCGCTGCCGGCACCGATCAGGTCACCCGTGATACCGCCGACGCGTCGGTTGCACCAGTCGCCGAACAAGCGCGCAATGGCTCCGCCGAGCACCAACGCCAGCAGGCCGCCCATCTGAAGCGGAAACAGCAGGAACACGATGGCTACGGTCACGCCCGTCGCCAAGACGGCGTGCCGCGGCCCGCTTTCCGTCACGTAGCCGACGGCCGTTCCGCCTTCGGTCCTGGCATACGGGTAGAGAGCCGCCAGGATTACCTGTGCCGCCCGCGACACTACGCAGGCCGACGCAATCCACAGGTAGCCGCCTCCGGCGATCAGCCGCGTCAGGCATGTCCATTTGGCGAGGAGCACGCAGATCAACGCGATAGCCCCAAAACTGCCGATGGCGGAATCCTTCATTATTGACAGCGTCTTCGCGCGGTCGGAACTGCCCCAGAAACCGTCGGCCCAGTCGGCGAGCCCGTCCAGGTGGAGACCGCGAGTGAGCAGGCAGTAGACCACGAGCACGGCAGCCGCCGAAGCCTCGGGCCAACGCGCGCCCATGATAGAGTGGCAGAACAGGGCCACACCGGCCATGAACATTCCCATCAGCAGACCTACCACGGGAAACCACGGCAAAGCCGAGGGCATCTTGTCCGCCTCACGCCCCGGACACGGCAGCGACGTCAATGTACGGATGGCAGTCACCAAGCCTCTCATAGCGCTCCCTTGATAGCTGTCGGGATCCCGCACACGGTCAGAACCACGGAGTCGGCGATGCGCGCGACATCCTGATTCAAGCGACCGGCCAGGTCCCGAAATCGTCGTGCCAGTCCGTTTTCCGGAACGATGCCGGCGCCGACTTCATTTGTAACGAGGATCGTGTTGAACGCCCGTGCCTGGAGACACTCCAGGAACGATGCGATTTCCGGATAGGTGCCGCCGTCGCCGTCATGACGGTGCATCAGGTTCCCGAGCCACACGGTCAGGCAATCGATCAGCACGACATCCGTATCGGGCGGGACGCGGCCCAGGGCTCCGGCGAGATCGTGGGGCTCTTCAACCGTCGTGAACCTGTCGGCACGCTCGGCCTGGTGCGCGGCTATGCGTTCGCGCATGCCTTCGTCGAAAGCCACGGCCGTGGCGACAAACACGCGCTTCTCGAACCCGAGCGCCGCCTCGAGCGCATAGCGACTCTTGCCGCTACGGGCGCCGCCGGTGACGAGTGTGATGCGATTCATGAGTCTGGAGAATAGCGAACCGTGCTCGGAAAGGCAATAGGACAGCACTCCAATGCACGTGCCGTCTTTGCACTATGCGGCAGGAAAACTGCAAACCCGCCCTGTCGTCCCGAGCGCAGCGGAGCGGAGTCGAGGGATCTCGGGAATTGGGAACCACGTCGGATGTGCTTGGCAGTTCTCGAGATCCCTCGACTCCGTTCCGCTGCGCTGACTGCGAGCCTGACTACAAACCCAACGCACGCGCTCCCTGCTCGTAGTGAGCCACGCAGCCCGAGACGCAACGCGGATCGGCGCGGAGTGGCGTGGGCGCGCACGGCACTCCGCACCGTGGGCATACGCCCCCGGTGCTGCGAGCCTGACTACAAACCCAACGCACGCGCTACCCGCTCGTAGTGAGCCACG
>CAZKRK010000229.1:0-11968 GCA_964555035.1 uncultured Victivallales bacterium
ATCGATGCCGAGACGGCAGCGGGCAAGGGAAAAGCGGATCGGGCGGAGGCTCGGGGCTAGTCTGGAACTTCAACTCCCGCCCTGTCATCCCGAGCGCAGCGGAGCGGAGTCGAGGGATCTCGAGACTTGCAGCAACGTCCGGAGTGGTTTCCTGTTCCTGAGATCCCTCGACTCCGCTCCGCTGCGCTCGGGATGACAGGGCGGGGCTGCGGTTTCCCCGCGGAATTGTCCAAGGGCCCGGCACCTTGGGCGGCACTGACCTGAAACTCCGTTGTTGCACAGCCTCGCAACATCGCTATCATGCCTATTATGCGAAAGATCCTTGTGCTTCTCTTATTGCTTCTGGCGGCAGACGCTCCGGCGTCGTGGTTGACTTTCTGGAAAACCTCCGACGAAGACACAGACCCGGACCGCCGTCTGCTCGCGACGGTCTTCAAGCCCTACGGCGCACAAATGCCGGAGGGACTGTTAACGCCGGGAGTGCGCCGGAGCATCGGGAAGGAACTGGACGGCACGCGCGAGAAAACCCCTCTCTTCGCAATCCCCCATCACAAGCCATCGCCGGAAGCTCGGCGCTGGATCATAATCCCGCGGCAGCAATGGCGGGATATCATCTCTCCCTACGCGCCTTTGACGGTCACGCGCTGCGGCGGACCGTGCCCTTTCTGCGGGAAACCGCTACCGGGGATTCGCTGTGACATCGTTGTTGACCCCAACCGCGGGATAACGCTCTGCTGCGGTGCGACCGTCTACGAGCGAGAAAGCGACATGCCGGGGGAGTACCCCGTCCGTCCCAATCGCGCCTTGAAACTCCCCCATCCCAACGGCCGCATCCACACCTACCGATTCCACTCGCCGAACGACAGTCGCGTTCCGACCAACACATGGTTCTGCGCCGAAGGCGAGCTGTGGTGGGCACGGATGAACAAGATTGTCTACGAGGTCGTCCCCGACCTGGCCCACGCCGTCTACTTCGACAACGATCCGATCGCGGCCAAGACGCTGGCCATCGTCTACGCCCGGCTGACCGACGTGTATCCGTCGCTCCCATTCATAGACGTCGGCCGCCCGTTCGGGTTCGCGCGCATCAATGACATGGCGCCCGAACTGAAAGCCAGGACCATTCTCACCGCGAAGTACTGGCAGGTAGAACGCTCGCGCCGGGAATACACCGATTGCAGGTTCTCGGAGTGGGATACCGACCACTGCAGAATTCCCCATGCCGGGGCTTGCGGATCGGACGGCAACCTGGTTCCTCTCGGCATCCTCGCGGAGGGCTTCGAAATCGTCCATAGGCACCCCTCGTTCCGCGCGGTCAGCAAAGAGTTTCACGGCAAGGAGGACAAGTTCGAACAGGTCATGCGGCAGCGCCTGTTCAGGCAGGCCTGTACCGTCTTCCGCCACAAGCGACCTTCACGCCCCGACACGATCGGCATCTGGATCGGCAACTCCATCAAACTGGCCGTGGCGGCAAGGGACTTCGACTATCTTCACAAAATCGCGCAGGTTTGCGGCAGCACGTACCACAATCGTTTCTACCCGGACGGCATGGCTATCGAGGGGGCATTCGACTATGCCGCGGAGTCCGGATGGTTTTTCCGGCAGGGATGGGTTTCACGGGAACTGCTGGGCTGCGACTTTGCCGGACGCGTGCCTTTTGCGGCACGCATCGGCGCCCTCGGCCGCTACCCGATCGTCACACAAATGAATGCGGAGAGCCGGCACGGACAGCAACGCACCCGCCTGTTCGGCTCGGCCAACCTGCCGCCGTCCGCCCGCACCAGGGGCGACTCCCAACGGTCCCAGTCGTTCCCGTTCGGTGGGTTGACATGTTTGCGGGCCGGCCGTGCCGACAACCGCATAGAAGCGATTCTCGACTACCAGAACGTCGCGACACACTCCCACGCAGGACGGATGAATCTCCAGCTGTTCTACAAGGGGCTGAACATCTTGCCGGATCTCGGCTGCGACGCGCCGGACGGAAACGGCCCCGGCGGACTCTCCGCCGCGCTGGAGGCACACTGCACCGGAGCCGTCAACGGCACGCAACTCGACCGCTGGGGGTTGTCGCTCCTGCGCTACCACGGGGGACACGCTCCGGGCACGCCCGGGGCCGTGGCCCAATTCGTGGAAGTTGAAGGCCGCCATTCGTTCGACCATGTTGCCCAGCTTGCCAACATGCAGACCTTCAACCGACAGCTCGTGGCCTTGCAGCTCCCCGGCGGCCGCCCTTGCGTCCTGGACGTCTTTCGCATGAGTGGCGGGCAGCGCCATGACATGTTCTGGCACGTACCCGCACCGCCCCCGACGAACAGCCTGGGCGCGCCGACGCCCCTGCCAACGGAAAGCCTATACCAATGGTACGTTGAGAACGCAACTCCCCCGCCCGGCTGGCTGAAGGAGACGGAGTTCCTCTTTGCCCACTACCGCGATGTTCTCGGGGCGCCCTATCGCGAAGAGCTTCGCCAGTTCACCAGCCCGGTCACATGGTCGCCCGACACGAACGTGTGGACGTCAACCTGGCGGATCGACCCGGACCGCTACACCCCCGCCACCGAGCAGGAGAAGGAAACATACCAACCGTGGCGGGAACATCTGCAGCCGGCAGGACTGCGCATATGGGGACACGTCTCGGGCGGCGCGGCAAGCCGCTACGCGCTGCTCGGCGCCAGGATGCCGTGGAACGCACAAAGCGATGGCGACATGGACGTACTGGCCGTCCATCGTCAGGGCAGCGCGGGCAAACCTCTGCATAGCTCGTTCACGCACATCCTGGAACCGTTCACGCCCGAAGAGGGCCCGGCGTTGCGCAACGTCGAACCTATCGAAACCAGCGGCCATTCAACCGGCAACGCCGGCGCCTGGGAATTGCGCTGCGTCGACGGCGAACCGGTCTTCGTCGGCACGGCCCTCGCTCACGGAACGTTCACCTCGCCGCAATTCGCTTTCGCCGGACGAATGGCCATGGTGGCGCCGCGTGTCGGCGATATGGTGCTCTTTGACGGAACGCACGCACGCGCCGAGCATTTCGCCGTCACGCTGGAAACGGGCTACCGCGCGGTACTCACAAATGCCGTCGGGGACATCTCCGGACACCCGACGCAGAGCGCCTTGATCGTCAGGAGCGGACGCGCGCTCCCACCGGGCAAACGGCTCGCGGGACAGACGTTGGTTGTCCGCCACCGGACCGGCGGGGCTCACATCTCTACATTCGAAATCGAGGCAATCACGCCGGAAGGCGGGGCAGGATATCGGATCGACCTTAGACACAACCCACCCCTGATCCACAACAAGCTCTACGTTACCCGTTACACACCGGACCGCCCCCGCCGCGTGACATGCGACGCACGCCTCCTCGATGGCGTGGCGCGGCCGACGGGTCTGGGACGGCGTGCGCGCTTCCCGCGCTCAGGCTTCGAGACCGCGGTCGCCGGCATGACCGCCTGGGGCCCGGCCGGTTCGTGGTCGCGTACGCTGTACCTCGAAGACGAACCGCCCCCCGAACAGGTTCGCGAGGGAGACCCCATGATCCTCTTCACGGTTCAGAGCGGCGACGAAGTCATCATCCCTTCCATGTTCGCCTGCACGACACGCAGAGCCGGCGACACCCAGATCATGACGCTGCTATCGACGGGCGAAGCAACGGTGCAGTTCTCCACGAACAGAAAAATCCGTAAGCTGTCCGGTTCGGTATCTACGTCCCACTCCGCCGACGCGACGGCCATCACGATCCCCGCGGGAAAACACCACGTGATGCTGGAAGCAGAGGAGTGAGGGGAAAATGCTGAAAAGCTGAAAGGCTGAAAGGCTGAAAGGGGGAAAGGGCGTTGGTGTGGGGGTACATTTCAGCATTTCAGCGTTTCAGCGTTTCAGCGTTTTCCCCAAAGCGCCGCGCCGAAACCGATGAAACCGATGATGCCAAAGACGCGGTAGAGCGTGTGGAAACCGTACTCCTCTGCCAGCCATCCCCCGAACACGCCGCCGCAGATTCCCCCCAGGCCGACGGTCAGAGCGGCGAAGACGGTCTGCACGGTGCTCTTCATGTGGGCGGGGGTGTGGCGGCTGATGAAAGTCACGCTGGCCGTGTGGTAGGCGCCGAACGCCGAAAACAACGCCATGTAAATGCACAGGAAACGAACGGCGCTGCCTTCAGGGTAGTTCCACAGACCTCGTCTCATGCGGTTGAATGCTAACACAGTGGGCCGTGCGCGAAATAATCTCGTCCTGCAGCTCCTTGCCCAAGTCGCAGAAATAGTCGCTGTAACCGGCTACGCGGACTATCAGGTTGCGGTGCTCTTCCGGGTTCCTCTGAGCCTTGCGCAGGGTGTCGGCGTCGACAACGTTGAACTGCACGTGGTGGCCATCCATCCGGAAGTAAGCGCGCACAAGCCGCATCATGCCGTCCAACCCCGCGTCGTCGTCCAGCACGCTCGGCATGAATTTCATGTTGAGCAGGGTGCCGCCGGTGCGGAGCTGGTCCATTCTTGCGGCGGACTTGACGACCGCGGTCGGGCCGTGGCGGTCCGCCCCTTGGACCGGCGAGATGCCCTCGGAAACCGGCGTGCCCGCCAGCCGGCCGTCAGCGGATGCGCCCAGCACGGAACCGAAGTAGATGTGGCAGGTCGTCGGCAGCATGTCGACGTGATAAACCCCGCCCCGCTGGTTCGGACGCCCCTCGATCGTATCGACCAGTGCGTCGAACACGCGGCACATGATGCCGTCGGCGCGCTCGTCGTCGTTGCCGTAGCGGGGCGTCCTGTTGGCCAGCACCCGTCGCAGCGGTTCGCTGTCGCCAAAATCGTTCGACATTGCCGCAAGCAGATCGTCCATGCTCACGGAGCCGTCCTCGAAAACGTGCGTCCGGATGGCGGACAGGCTGTCGGTAATCGTGCCGATCCCGACACACTGGATGTAACTCGTGTTGTAGCGCGCCCCGCCGGCATTGTAATCCCGACCGTTGACGATGCAGTCGTCGATCAGCACCGAGAGAAACACGGCGGGCGCGAAGCGGGCGTACATGCTCTCGATGAACTGGTTGCCGCGCACCTTGATGTCGATGAAGTGCCGCAACTGCTTGCGAAATGCGTCAAACAGCTCGTCAAAGGTAGCGAATCCGCCGGCCTCGCCGGTCGCCAAACCGATGCGCTTTCCCGTGAGCGGATCGACACCGTTGTTGAGCGTAATCTCGAGGATCTTCGGTGTGTTCAGGTAACCGGTCAAGATGTAGGCCTCCTTGCCGAAGGCGCCGGTCTCGACGCAGCCGCTGGTCCCTCCTTCACGGGCATCTTCAAGCGTCTTCCCGCAACGTACAAGTTGCTCCACGACACCGTCGGCGTTGAACACCGAGGGATAGCCGTAGCCGTTGCGAATGACGCGGCAGGCTGCCTTCAGAAAACGGTCGGAGTTCTTGCGACTGAGCTGTATGTTGCCCTGGGGCTGCAACAGATGGATCTCGTCCATGACTTCCAGCATCAGGTACGACAGTGCGTTCACGCCGTCGCCCCCATCCGGCAGGATTCCGCCGAGGTTGATGTTCGTGAAGTCGTTGTAGGTGCCGCTCTCCTCGGCCGTAACACCAACCTTGGGTGGCGCGGGGTGATTGTTGAACTTGATCCAGAAGCACTGCAGCAGTTCCTTGGCCGACTCCCGTGTCAGCCTGCCCTCCGCCAGGTCACGCTCGTAGAAGGGCAGGAAGTACCGATCAAGATGTCCCGGGTTCATAGCGTCCCAACCGTTGAGTTCCGTGATGGTTGCCAGATGCATGAACCAGTACATCTGCAGGGCCTCGCGAAAATCGCGCGGCGCGTGCGCGGGCACGCGCCGGCAGGTTGCCGCGATCGTATCGAGCTCGGCCCTCCTGGCCGGATCAGCCTCCTCGCCGGCGAGCCCCGCGGCCAGCGCGGCGTGGCGCTCGGCAAACAGGATCGCGGCATCGCAGGCGATGCGCATCGCCTCGAGCTCTTCGCGCTTTTCCGTCGCCCCGGGGTCGTTCAGAAAATCCAACGCGTCCAGCGCGGCGGCGATGTCGGCCTTGAAGTCGACCAACCCCTTTGAATAGAACTTCCCGTCAAACGTTGTGTGTCCCGGCGCGCGCTGCTCCATGAACTCGGTAAACAACCCGGCCTCGTAGGCGTCGTGCCATTCCGCATCGAGTCCCGCGAAAATGCGTTCGCGCATCGAGCGCCCCCGCCAGAACGGAATCACTTTCTCCCGATACAGGGCCAACTCCTCCTCCGCTACGCGATAGTGTGTTTTCGAACGGCTGTTCAGAATCCGCAGATCCTCTTCCGAGTGGCAGGTCAGCTCGGGATAGGTGGAGACGGCTTTGGGCCCGGGGCCGCGCTCGCCGACGATGAGCTCATCGCTGCCAAGGTAGATGGTCTTGTTGCGGCACAGGTACTCAAAGGACTTCGCCCGCGTCACGGGGACGGAGTACTTGCCTATGTTCTGTTCATAGAACTCGGTTATCAGAACGGCCCGTTCCGCCGACAGGGACACGGACGTCTCGAAACTCCCTTCGCGCAAACGTTTCACGCGTTCATTCATTGCGATTTCCTCCATCAGCCGTTGAGTGCCTTGCTTGGGGGGGAGCCCGATTCGTGGTTTACCGCCAGGCCGAAACTCGCGAGCTGCTTCGCAGCGGCACCCATGTCTGCGCTACTCGGCCGTTCGACTTCAGGCAACAGGCATTTCATACCGAAGCGCGCAAACTTGCCCATCCCCATTCCGTGGTGCGGCAGAAGCGTAACCGGCGGAGGCGCGGGCAGCGAGGCAAGGAACGCCCCCATTGCAGCCAGGTTCGCGTGTGTGTCGGTAATGCCGGGAACAACGGGCACGCGCACTTCAACCGGCACACCCAGCCCGGCGATTACGCCGAGATTGCCGAGAATTGTGTCGTTTCCCACTCCCGCGTACGCGCGGTGCAGCTCCGGATCCATCAGTTTCAGGTCGTACAGGAAAAGGTCCGTCTCTTCCGCCACGCGCAGCAGGTCGTCCTCCTGTGCGTAGCCGCTGGTGTCCACGGTGCGGTGGATCTCGAACCGGCCGCATATGCTGAGCATCTCCAGCAGGAAGTCCGGCTGGGCCAGCGGCTCCCCGCCCGAGAAAGTCGCGCCGCCGTCGGACTCCTCGAAAAACAACCGGTCGCGCTCGAGCTGCCGGACGACCTCGCCGGCCGACACGGTGCGTCCGATGCGCGCCAACGCTTCCGATGGGCAGGCCTCGGCACAGGCGCCGCAACAGGTGCAGCGGGATTCGTCGCGGACTACTCCGGCATCGATCAGCGACAGCGCGTTCTCGGAACAAGCCGCGACGCATCGCCCGCAGCCTATGCACGCGTCCCCGCAATAGAGCAGCACCGGTCCCGGCGCCTGGCTCTCGGGATTGTGACACCAGTGGCACGACAGCGGACAGCCTTTCATGAACACCGTAGTGCGGATGCCCGGGCCGTCGTGGACCGCGAAGCGCTTTATGTCGAATATGGTTCCCGTCGTCATATAACTGCCGTCCAGTAGACCACGCAGCCTCGAAAACAGCTAGGAACATCGGAAAGCGGGGACTGGTGTTTTGTCCAAACCAGATCGTTCTCACTCTCTCCCCAACCAGACGCGACCGCGGTAGAACACGCGGCGGTCGTGAACGGTGTTCGTGGCCGCCACCCACTGGTCGCGGCCGGTGATCCGCCCATAGCCCGAGAGTGGCGCGAAGGGAACGCGAACAAGATCGTCAGTCATCTCCAGGGCGTAGAAACGCGAACACCGTGTGTAGCCCGGTCCGGTTGCGCCTGCGGCCCTGAAACGGATGACGGCTCCCTGTGGCGGCCGGCTGTCAATCGCCAGCTCGAAGCAGCTCGCGCGGCTGCGGGGGTCTGTGCCCAGGACGTACTCCTCGACGGCGGAGCGGCCGTCACCATCAAGGTCGAACGCCGCGTCCGCGGCCGACGCGGGATCGAGAGCATGGGCGGCTTCCCACGCATCGGGAATCCCGTCGCCATCGCTATCGACGTCTACGTCGGTCGCCGGCGAACCGTTCGTCGCGCCGGCCTCCCAGTTGAAGGGATCGTTTCCATACGCAGCCGGCACGATGCGGTGGAGGGAACGCCCGGTGCCGTCGGCTTCCACCGGCCAGGGCGCGCGGTCGTCATAGTCCACGCGGTCGACGGGTATCCAGGGCAAACCGTCCGCGTCCGGCTCCCCCGGCTTGTAGAGCCGGACGTCGTCACCCGCATTGTCGAGTGCGCCCGCAAATGGTCCGTACACGCCGACCGACGCGGCCAATCCGTACGCCAGGCGAAACGCGGCAGGATTGGTTGCACACACGACCAGGGACGTATGCGCCGGCAGGGTCACGCTGGAAGGGAAGGAGTAATCGATGCCTCCGGCAAGACGCCACGTGTTGCTTGGATGTTCCGGATCGAAAAGATCCACGGGCTCGACGCTTATGTTGTACAACTCCACGAACTCGATCGCGTTGCTCGCCGCGTTGTACATTATCTCGGAAATCACGACCGGGCCGACGCGAGGCGGCGCGTTGTCCGCGCCCCATGTGGCAGCGGTGAGGGTAGTCCACTCCAGTTTGCCGTCTCTTCGTTCGTAGATTCCCATCGTCACCTCGCGTTCGGACGCCGGCAGGACTACTTCGTAGCGGTAGCCGGTCATAACACCTCCCGAGCCCGTGGCGGAGGCCAGACACAGGGTCTCGCCGTGCTCGCTCAACGCAAACGGCTTGCCGGCGCTGGGGTGTGCGAAATGATTCGAGGCCGACAGAACAAGATGGCCGTGGCCGGAGAGCATCGTCCGGTGCGGGATGGTGTACTTCAGCAGGTCGGCGGCGTCATCGCTCAACGTCCATCTGCCAATGTAGACCGGCTCACTGGAACGGTTGTGCAGTTCGATCCAGTCGCCTACGGGTGACGCGTCAGTATGGGCGAGCACTTCGTTGATCACTATCGTCCCCGGCTCCGGGACGAGGTTTTCGTCGGCCTTGCCGGGCGATCCGCCGGCGAGCGAACTCGCGCGCCAGGACTCCTTCGAGTCCGGGACCTCCGCGGCCAGGGGATGCCGCAACGTGAGCGAGAAACCGCCCCCGTCTGTGTGTCCATACCACCCGTCTTTGTACGCAAACCTGATGACACGGCCGAACCCGTAGTGGTGCAGTTCCAAGGCCTCACCGCCGTTGCTGAGCTGCCCGGAAAACTCCCCGGCAATCGGTAGGCCGTCAGTCTCGTATCGGGCCGCAAACGCCTCTCGGTTGGCAACGACAAGAACGTACTCCCCGGGCTCGAGCTCCTCGACGTCGCCCAACCCGAAGTCGAAATCGATGCCTGACACGAAGCGGTACCCGGTCAACACCATCGGTTCCGTCCCCACGTTGAGCAGCTCGATGAACTCGAAATCGTCGTCGCTGTAGGGGCCGTCAGCGGGATCGGCGGGATGATACATGATCTCGGAAACCACGATCGGCGGGAGCGAGGCGACAAAACTCCCTTCGGCGGGCGGTCCCCATCTGCCGAAGCGGTCGATCGCGCGCGCCGTGATGTGACGGGAACGGTCTATCGCAATCGGCCCCTCGTACAGCTCGCCGGCAATGCCTCCGCCCGGGGCACGCGGATCGGCGCCGTCGAAGGCATAGTAAACGAGTTTCCCGGGAGGACCGGCGATTGTCACCAGCGTCCCATTGGTGACTTCGCCGCCGGCAGGAGAAATCGTCGGGGCCACGAAATCGTCGTGCAACCCGGCATCCTTGAGTTGCTGCAGCACGATCGGCCGCCTGCCGTCGATGAAGCCCTGAATCTCGCCACGCGTAACCGCGTGCCCGCGCACGTGATTCATGAGAGGGTCGAGCGCATCCGCCAGCTCGTCGAAACGCCGCTGGATATTGGCGTCCGTCAACGCGCCCTGCTCGTCGTGGAGCAGCATCCAGACCCGGTCTTTGAAGAGACGCTTGAACTCGTCGGAGGCATAGGCCCCGGTGAAGATGCGGGACATGTACGTTCCCTTGTTGAGCAGTTCCGACGCTATGCTGTTGTGGTTGAGGCGACTGCCCCTGAATGCCCCCTCGGCATCCCACACGTGGTATCTGAACCTCCCCTGCGAAGCTCTCTCGCGCGAGGCCGTCCAGTTGTTGCCGCCCCAGTCCCACGTGCCCGCATATATGTTGACGAGCCAATAGTCAATACACGCCGCCGGGGCCATCTTGCGCGTCAACTCCTGGTAGTTGGCCAGGATGCTGCAGTCCGTCGAACGCGCAAAAGCGTACAGATCCAGCCAGGCATCGCCGGTTCCTTCGTTGACGCGATAGCCCCCCGTTCCATGCGTGATCACATCCCAGTCCCGATTGCTGTCGTAGCGCCGCTGGAAGAACTCGGTCGAATAGCGTTCGCAAGGGTTGTAGTATCCCTTGAACTCTCCGTTCACGTACAGGCTGGCCATCATGCCGACAGCGCAAACCCTGCCCGCATCGTGCAGAAGCCGCCGGGCCAGTTCGTCACGCAGAAAGGGATTGATCGAATCGTTGTGGCCGCCGCGCAAACGCATCGTACAGAGATCCCTCTTCGGCGACAGCGGAATGACTTGACCGTTGAGATGATCCCTCCCGTAGAGATTCCTGAACGTTATGTTGAACATGGGGCGATAGTCTTTGACGTTTCCGTTCCACAGGCCGTCGAGATAGCGCAGCATGTAGCGCGGCCGCATGTAGTTGCTGCCCGCCATGCGTATCCCGCAACTCCCTTCGGTCACAAGGTTGGTCGAATGGATGACGGCCAGCGCGCCCTCACGTTCGTATGCCCGCCCGCGGTACTGCACGTTGTTGTAGTCGTCAGGACCCGCTCCCCGCCAGAGACCGCCGACATACTCCCCACCCACGATCGCGGTCACACCGTGCGGTTTGAAAAGCGTCCGTTCGGGGTCGCCGACAATGGAAACGACGGGACGCGAGGTGATGACCTCCGGTTCCCGAATGAGATAGATGCGGCTCACCGCCCGCGAGCCGACGCCCTCATCGTTGAAAGCCCGCGCGGTCACCGCCGCCGTGTGGTCCAGTTCCGCACCCGCGGTCAGCAGGGTTCCGTTCAGGGGGGTGGGAGTTGTGCCGTCCTCGGTGTAGTAGATCCGCGCGGCAGGTGGCGCGGCTGTGGCCCTCAACCAGACGTTTGACGAGTACAGGCCCGAAGGCGGCTCGAGCTCGGGCGGCGAGGGCAGCTCGTCAAAGCCATCGCCCGCGTTGGCGCCGCCCGGCGTAGCCGTTCTGAAGTAGCGATGGCGTCCCGCCCCCGTGTCCCATCCGTAGGAGTAGAAACAATCCTGGCGGGGATACTCGGGAGCAAACTGGCTGACCGCGGTTCCGGACGCATCGTGCAGAGCGAGGTACTCCCCTCCCCTGTCCAGCTCGAAACTCATGTGAAAACGCTTTCGCCCGGCATCGCGCACATCGTTCCCGGAACAGAACACAACCAGGTACTCCCCCGCGGCCATCTCAACCGCGGGAAAAACCCATTTGCCGGGCTCGTCTTCGTCGTCAGTCAGCGACCAGCCGGCCAGCGACACGTTCGTCGCGCCCTCGTTGACGAGCTCAAGCCAGTCGAGAAAACCCGAGTCCAAGCCGTTGGTGGCATTGTTGTCCACCACGCCGCCCGAAGGTTCATCGATGCCCACGTAGTAGCGCCAGTTCGTACCCCACGGAACCAGGACGGGACCTCCCCGCATCCTGAGGCCGGCATCGCAGCGCAGGGTGGCATCGCCGACCGTATCGTTGTGGACCTGGATCGCCAGCACGTTCTCGCCGGCCTCGAGCCAATCAACGGCCTGACCAAGATCGTTGGTTTCGGGCAACGGAGAGCTGTAGCTTCTGTGGGTCTGCTGGTCGCAATACATGTAGCCGCCGGGCGGACCGCAGTTCCTGCGCAGGATCTCGCGGCCGTTCAGAAAGACCACAACACCGTCGTCGTAGTCGAGTTCCAGCAGCAGCG
>CAZKRK010000230.1:0-11935 GCA_964555035.1 uncultured Victivallales bacterium
CGTAGTGAGCCACGCAGCCCGAGACGCAACGCGAATCGGCGCGGAGTGGCGTGGAACGGTTGGAGTGCACTACGCGCCGACACTCGCAAGCGGCCCATGGCCTTTTGATACAGTCCCGTCGCCGCAGGGCAGCGGAGGCGAGGGATATCGTGAACAGGCAACCTCGCCGGACGGTTTTGGCAGTTCTCGAGATCCCTCGACTCCGCTACGCTCCGCTCGGGATGACAGGGCGGGGATTGGAGTTTCCGGCTAGTCGCGCCCCCGGTGCGCTACGCTTCCGAGGCAATTCGGGGTGGAAACGTAGAACCGTTCTCCAGGACGGTTCAGCGGAGCCCAGGCGGGGTGGTGGATCCCGCGTGGTTTGGAACCGTCCTGGAGAACGGTTCTACGGAACGCCACGACGAGTCAAGTTTCCGGCTAGAGCTCCGCCAGGTCCACCCAAGCCCGCTTTTCCCATGACTCCAGCCCTTTTTCCGCCAGCTGTACGCCCTTGGCGCCTTCGAGCAGGGACCAGCGGAAAGGAGTGTCGCAAACGACGTGTTTGAGGAACAGCTCCCACTCGATCTTGAAGGCGTTCTCGAACGGCTGCTGGTCGGGGACCTTTGTCCACGTGTCCATGAACTTGATCGGCTGCTCGATGTCAGGGTTCCAAACCGGCTTGGGGGTGGCGCCGTAGGGCTGCACCCAACAGTCGCGCAAACCGACCACGGCCGAACCGAGCGTGCCGTCGACTTGCACGGTAAGGAGGTCGTCGCGCCGCACGCGCACGCACCAGGAGGAGTTGAAGTGGGCAATGATGTCCCCTTCGAGCTCGAAAGTGGCGTAGGCCGCATCGTCCGCCGTGCAGGCGTAGGTGTTTCCGTTTTCGTCCACACGCTCGGGAATGTGTTTTGCCCCGCGGCAACTGACGGCCTTGACGGCGCCGAAGATGTTGTCGAGCACGTAGCGCCAGTGGCAAAGCATATCCAGGATAATGCCGCCGCCGTCTTCTTTGCGATAGTTCCAGGACGGACGGTTGATGGGAACAACGTCTCCTTCGAAAACCCAGTAGCCGAACTCGCCGCGCACGGCGAAAATGCGGCCGAAGAAGCCCTTTTTGATCAGGTTCTGGAGCTTGATGAAGCCGGGCAACCAGAGCTTGTCCTGCACAACGCCGTTTTTGGCGCCCTTTTCCTCCGCCAGGCGGGCCAGGGCCAGCGCTTCCGCGGTGTTGGTCGCGGTCGGCTTCTCACAGTAGACGTGCTTGCCGGCCTCGATTGCCTTCGTGACACACTCGACACGGCGATCGGTCGTCTGGGCGTCGAAGTAGATGCTGTATGCCGGATCGGCGATGGCCTCGTCGAAATTCGTGGTCCACTTCTCCACGCCGGACATCTTCGAGAGCTTCTCGAGCTTGACCGGATTGCGTCCGACCAGAATGGGGTCCGGTACGATGAACTCCGTCTCGGATATCTTCACGCCGCCCTGCTGGACGATCGGCACGATCGAACGCATCAGGTGCTGATTGGCGCCCATGCGCCCCGTCACGCCGTTCATGACGATGCCGACTCGATGAATGGTTGGTTCTGACATGATGTGGTCCTCCGTGGTTCTTATTCAAGCGAGCAGGGCAAGGATCAGAGAGACGCGCGCATTCTTCAATCAAAATCGCACACGTGATCTTCGGCCGAGCGCAGACGACCTTGCCTCTCGGAGACTACTGTGACACCTCGAGGGCCGGAGCGTGCGTGGGCGGCAAACGTAGGTCCGATTTGCAATCGGACCCAACCCCCGCTGGTTGCCTCAGATCACGCCACGCGCGACCAGATCCGACCGGAATTGGGTCCGATTGCAAATCGGACCTACGTTTGCCCCTAATCCTTCGTATTGAGAGAGCAGGGGCGAGATCCCACGCCCTTGCGGCGTGGAGTTTCGCCCAGGTGAACGGTATTGGGGTTAGGCCGATCAACCCGCCTCGGTTTCCGGCTTGTCCGTGCACTGCGGCCAGGCCCCCTCGGGAAGGGGCGGGACGTCGATGCCGGCCTTGGGCAACGTGCCGGCCAGTTCCTGTTTCCAGTGATCGACGTCGCCCGCCGGACCGTAACAGTAGAGCATGTAGAGGGGGGTGTCACCGACGTTGGTGAGTTGATGAAAGACGCCGGGCGGAACCCACACCGCCTGGCCGCCTTCGACCGTCTGCCGCTCATCGCCGAGGCACATTTCGCCCGTCCCTTCGATGATGAAGTAGACTTCATCCTGCTCCTGGTTGTGCCACGGCACCTGGCCGCCCTTGGGTTCCAGGGTAACGTACCCCATGGAGAACTTGTCCGTCTGGATGGGCGAGGCCCCGCAGACCAGGTTCTGCGTGCGACGGCGGGCGGGGTAGATCCTTCCCTCAATCTGTCTCAAGTCGGCAACGATCATGCTCCATTCTCCTCTGCGCGTGGTTTCCAGAATGTGTAATAGCCCTTGTCGTCGATCAACCGCTGCACGTACAGGGCGGCCTCACGAATGTGATAGTCGCCCCACATGCTCGATTCGCCGCGGGGGACCTGCTGCCCGGCCGGGATGTGGTCCCATCCATTGGGGCGATGGTAGACCGAGTGGAGGCACAGCCCCTCGTGGGCGGGGTCCGTGCTCAGGTACGGCTCGTCCAAAAGCGTGTCCAGTGTCCGCAGCCCGGACTGCCGGTAGCGGGCAGCCTCGTCCGCCGCGTCCTTTTCCAGGTAGCGACCCAGTCTCAGAAGTCCCTGTGCGGCGATGGCCGCGGCGGAGCTGTCAACCGGCTCATGAGCATTGTACGGATCGGCAGGGCGGTCCAGGTAGTCGCCGAGACGATGGAGCTCGGGGGCGCCGGTGTCCCAGTAGGGCACACCGTCAACCGGGGTATGCTCGATATAGAAGTCGCACGTGGCCCTGGCGGCCTTGAGCATGAACGCCGTGATCTCCTCGCGGCCGCCGAATGGCGCGAGTTCGTCGTCGGAGACGCCGGCCAGGAATTCCAGCTCCTCGGCGTAGCCACACATAACCCAGGCCAGGCCACGTGTCCAGGTTGTGAAGGGGGAGTAGCCCTGCTGTGAGTTAGGGCAGCGGTAGTGGCCGTCGTTGAGGTTGAAGATGCTCTCGTGGGCGGTGCGTCCGCGGATGTCGTAGGCGTCGCGGCCCTCGCCATAGTAGACGGTGTAGAGTGCCGTGGTGCGGGCGTGCGCGAGAAGGCGTCCGAGCAGGTTCACGGCCTCGTCGTGCTCTTCCATCAGGACGTGTCCCAACCGCCAGCTCACGGCCAACGCGCGCAGGGAGCGGATGGTGTCGGCGAAGAGCGAATGCGGCCCGTTGAACGAATAGATGTATCCGAGCCCCTCCGGCAGTGCGGTCCAGCGCCGGGCCTGTGAAGCCCCGGAGACGCACAAGGCGTTTTCGTAGAAGGCGCGCTCCCATTCGTTTTCGGGAATGGCGCCTTCGTTCATCATGCGCAGTAGAGCGCCGTAGGTGCTGACGTTATTGAAGCCGTGGTCGTGAACACCGAAGTGCGTCAGGTGCGGCGCCATTCTCTCGACGGTATTGCGCCGCCCGAGTTCCAGGTACTCCTCTTCGCCGGTGGCATCGAACTGGAGCAGGGACGCGCCAAACTGGAAGCCCTGCGTCCATTCCGTCCAGCCGCGAGTGGTGTAGTGACCCTCTATCGTGAAAACGGGCGCGCCTTTGCCGGGGTCGAAGTTGCGTTCGATGAGGCGGATCTTCGCCGCCGACAGTTCCCAGAACCTTGCCAGCTTGGCGGCGAGGTCGCGAGGTTCCAGTCGCGTGGACGTATCGATCATGTTCCGAGTCTCTCCTGCTTTCGGTTGTCTTCTCGAGGAATTGCCAACTATGAACGTAGGGCGGAGTTCTTTCAAGTCGTCTCTGGAACAGAATCAAGGCGCACGGATCCAATCGGGCGCTACGCCTCTGGAGACGGCGGTATCGCCGAATCGGCAATCGTCAATCAACCGTCGGGCTACTGGAAATGCCGCGCCTGGAGGGAATAGAGACGCGCATAGAGGCCGTCTCGGGCCACGAGTTCGTCGTGCGGACCGCTCTCCACGAGACGTCCCCGATCGAGCACGAAGATACGATCTACGGTGCGGACGGTCCACAGTCGGTGACTGATCACGATCGCGGTCTTGCCCTTGACGAGTTGGAGAAAACGTTGGAAGACCTCATGCTCGGCGCGCGCGTCGAGGGCGCTGGTGGGCTCATCGAGGATCACGATCGGTGCGTCGCGCAGGAAAGTCCGCGCCAGGGCGATCCTCTGCCACTGACCGACGCTCAGTTCGCGTCCCCCTTCGAAAAGCCGGCCGAGAATCGTATCGTAGCCGTCCGGCAACGCTCGAATCAACTCATCGGCGCCGGCATCCACGGCAGCCTGACGGATGCGATCGTCTCCCGGCGGTACACGAACGTCGCCCAGGCGAATACTCTCGCCGGCGGCGAACTGGTACTGAACGTAGTCTTGAAAGAGCGCACTGCACGCGCGGCGGAGTTCTCCCGGATCGAAATCGCGCAAGCTGGTGCCGTCCCAGCGGATTTCGCCTTCGCACGGATCGTAGAAACGGCACAGCAGCTTCACCAGGGTTGTCTTGCCGGCGCCGTTTTCTCCCACGAAGGCGACGTGTTCGCCCGGTCGGATGCGAAACGACACGTCCCGCAGAACGACGGGCATCGATTCGGCGTAGCGAAACGTCACTCCCTGCAGCTCGATCCCTTTGACCAGCGGCGTTGGGACAGGCGCGGGGGCGTCCGGTGCACTCACAAGCGTCGGCAGTGCCATGAACTCGTAGTAGTGCGCGATGAAGATCGCGTCTTCGTAGAGGGACGCAAGCGATCCGAAAGCCGCGCGCAGGGAGGCGCGTGCGCGCACGAAGCCGCGAAAGAGCAGCGCCAGATCGCCCAGCGAGACACTCCCCATTCGCATCCGCATATAGACGGCGACGGCCCCGGCCCCGACAGCGAGCCCCCCAAGCAAATCCGCCCCGAGCTCAAGTCCGATGTGGCGCAGCAGCATGCTCAGGCGCGAAGCGCGCACGTGCTTGCGCAACCACCGGAAAGCCTGGCGCAGTTCCCCGCCGTAGCCGTACAAACGCGACTCCTTGGCGTAGGCGCCGCTCGTGAGAAGCAGGTGCAGGTAGCTTGCGCGCCGCTCGTCGCTCACGATTTCGCTGTGCCAGCGCTTACGCCTCCGCGCCGTAACGACGCGAACGGCGACGGCGGGGAGGACGGCGACCAGGAGAACGGGGAGCAGGTAGGCATGCTCGGCCGCCAGCACGCCACCGACGGAGATAAGCGTAACCGCATTCCGCACGAAAGTGGCAAGATCCTTCACGATACCGGTCGGTCGCGAGACGGCCTGGCTATGGGCGAGTCGCATCTTGTCGTAGTAGGCCGGCGATTCGTAGTAGGCGAGATCGACCCCCGCCGACTTGTCCTGGAGCACGCCGAGAACGTGAATGCTCACGGCGGACGCCTGGGCGTCGGTCACATACTGACCGAATACCTGGCACAAACGGGAAACCACACCGATGGCCGCCATAGCGCCCGCGTAGAAGGCCGGCTCACGAATGTCACGGGAGCTGGAGGCGGCCTCCAGGTAGGACGTTGTCGCGTCAACCAGGTGCTTGGTGAGATACACGGACACGCCGGGCAGCACGCCTTGTGCGGCCGTGAAAACGGTCTGCAGAACAGTCCATCCCGGCGCACTGCTCCAAACCAGCCGAACGGCATCCGTCAGGTGCAGCAGTCGTTCTCTTCTCAACAACGGCATGCGGCATCGTAGGGCAGGCACCCCCGCGTGTCCAGCCAGAGCAACACCAATTACTCCCTCAGCGGCAGGCGCAAGCGAGTTCCCGGAACCGTCCGAAGTCTCACGGAAGGCGAAAAAGGGACAATCGGTTGACGCAATTCGTTTTGACAGCCGCGACACGGTATTCCACACTACGCGGCATGTCTACAGACGGACGAGGTGTATTCTGGCGGCGAAAGCCCGCGGTGTCGGTTCGCCGCCACGATCGGTACGCCCGCCTGCTGAACGCAGACACGGGCTTCAGAAAAGACATCAACGAGACCGGTCTGTTCGTGTGGCAGAACCTGAACGGCGACGTCTCGATCGGCGATATCGCCATACGCCTGGCGGAAGCGTGCGGCGCCGACGGCTGTGAGACCGTTTTCGACGACGTCAGGGACTTCGTCGTCGAACTTCGTGGAGACAATCTGGTCGACGGGCTCGACTCAGCCGTTCCCGGCACGGCGGCAGACGAGCCGCCGAACATCGGCGATGCTCCGAACAACCTGGACCTTTCCCTCACGGGGAAATGCAACCAGTCCTGCGAGTATTGTTTCTATGCCGACGAAATGGTCGGCCGGTCCGATCTGCCGACGGAGGAGTGGCTGGTTTTCTTCGGGGAGCTCAAGCGCCTCGCGGTCGAGAACGTTACGTTGAGCGGCGGCGAGATCTTCATGCGTCAGGACTTGTGGACGCTGATCGACGGGATCATAGACGCCCGCCTGCGCTTCTCGATCCTCTCCAACGGCACTCTGATAACGGAACAGACGATCGAGAAGCTGCTGGCGCCGCATCGCCGGCGGCGTCTGTTGTCGATCCAGGTCTCGATCGACGGATCGTGCGCGGAGGTGCACGACGCGTCGCGCGGCAAGGGAACGTTCGACCGGGCATTGCGGGGGCTGCGCCTACTGAAAGCCGCGGGTGTCCCGGTGACCTGCCGTGTGACGGTCAACCGTTTCAACGTGGATGACCTTGAGAACACGGCCGCAATGCTGCTCGAGGAGGAAGGGCTCGCCAGCTTCGGCACCAACAGCGCCATGCCGATAGGCGAAGGATGCACCAATCGCGGCAACATTGCGCTGACGCCGACGCAGCGCTGGCAGGCGATGCAGACACTGGTGGAGTTGGAGAAGAGATACCCGAATCGGGTCAAGGCTACGGCGGGTCCCCTCGCCAATGCGCACATGTACAGCGAGATGGAACACGCCAGAGCGACAGGAAAGGGAACGCACCCCGCGCGAATGGGGCACCTGACTTCATGCGGGTGTGTCTTCAACAAGATAGCCGTCCATCACGACGGAGTCATCGTGCCCTGCAACATGCTCTCGATCGAAATGGGTCGCATAAACCGGGACTCCATCAAGACGATCTGGCGGACGCATCCCGTGTTGAAAGACCTCAAGGCGCGTCGCTCGATTCCGATGGAGCAGGTTGCGGGATGCGAGGACTGCGAATGGACGTCCTACTGCTGTGGCGGCTGCCCGGGTTTGGCGTACGACCTGACGGGCAACTTCAACCGGGGCAATCCCGAATTCTGCTATCGGGCATTTCTGGCGCAAACCGGCGTGGAGACCGTGCGCCTGGTGCCGTGCGGCGAGGGAAAGCAGGCTTGAGGATTGATGAACACTTGGCATTCCGGGCCAACCGGCACGGGCGGATAGAGGCTTTCGATGACGGCTCACTGCTGTTCCTGTGTGACCAGTGGCGCATGCTCGATCTCAACGAGACGGGGAAAGAGCTCTTCGCGTGTCTTGACGGAACACGAACAGTAGGAGACATTGCAGGGGAAATCGCCACATCTTCGGGAGAATCCTATCGGCGGACCCTGACGGATGTTGCGGAGTTCATTGACGAATTGGAGAAGACGGGCGCGGTACGCCGCCAGGTGGCCCTGTCCTTTGCGAAAGGCGATGTGATGGCTGACACAACCTATCTTGTAAACCCGGACGTTTCCTTCCGCCAGGAAGAGGATGGCGGCATTCTCTACAACGCGGACACGGACGGATTGGAGATACTGAATCCCAGCGGGGTAGCCATTTGGCAGTTCCTCTACCAGCCGCACACGAGGAGTGAAGTCGTGGCACACCTCATGTCGCTGTACGAGGATGCCGAAGAGGACGGAATCGAGGCCGACGTGGCCGGTTTCATGGACAACCTCACGAAGAAAGGCTACATCGGCACGGTGGAAGAGGCGGGCGCGTCATGAGCAGCGCATGTTCGGAACCGGAAACGACACGGGACGCCGGCAAGGGCGTCGCGCTGGACCTGCCCGAAGGTGTACCGCGCCTCGGTTGCCTGTACCTCTATCTCTGCGACGGGTGCAACCTGCGCTGTCGTCACTGCTGGATCACGCCGAAGTACGTGGACGGCGAACCGCACCCCGGCGATTCGCTCGACCTCGACCTGCTGCGGTTGGCCGTGGAGGAGGCGCGTCCGCTCGGCCTGTCGCAGGCCAAGCTGACCGGCGGCGAGCCCATGCTGCACCCGAGATTCGTGGAAGTCGTTGACTACCTTTCGGCCGAAGGTCTGCGGATGACGATGGAAACCAACGGCACGCTCATCGACGACTCGCTGGCAAAGCACCTCAAGGAGAAAAGCAAGGTGTGGTTCGTAGCCGTCAGTCTCGACGCCCCGACGGCGGAAGTGCACGACGAGTTTCGCGGCAAGCAGGGCGCATTCGACGAGGCCGTTCGCGGCATCGAGAGCCTGGTCAAGGCCGGCTACAGGCCGCAGATCATAATGAGCCCCTATCGCGGCAACATCGAGCTCGTAGACGAAGTCGTGGAACTGGCCGTGAAACTGAAAGCCGGCTCCGTGAAATTCAATCCCGTCACGACCGCCGGGCGCGGCGACGCCATGCACCGCCGCGGGGAGGCGCTGGAGTACGACGAACTCATGGCGCTCGTCCGCTACGTTCGAGGCGAGCTGCAAACCCGCACGTCGATCCCGCTCCACGTCATGCTCCCGCCGGCGCTCTCCAAGGTGGGCGAATTGCTGCGAGACCGCAATGCGGGAGGCGCCTGCCGCGTGTGGAACGTCCTGGGCATCCTCGGCACGGGAGAGATGGCCCTCTGCGGGATCGGGACGACCGTCCCCGAGTTGTGTTTCGGCAAACTGGGCCGGACATCGCTGCGCGAAGCTTGGAGCAACCACCCCGTGCTCGTCAGGCTCCGGGAGGAACTCACCGGCGAGTTGCCCGGCATCTGCGGCGATTGTGTTCACGGGCCGCGCTGCCTGACGCACTGTGTCGCCCTGAATTACGTCAACCAGGGAAAACTGATAACTCCCGAGGAGATGTGCTCCGAAGCGCTGCGTCGCGGCGAATTTCCCGCGACACGGCGCCGCAGCTACCAAGGCCATGCTTGAGCATCCGTTCGAGTTCGCACGAAGGGCCGAACGCCTTTCGGACAGCCTCGGTTCGTCTAGGTCCGTGTGGACCGCCGACGGTGCCGTCGGCGAAGAGCCGGGCGGTACTTTGAAGCGCTACGCCGCGGGACGGGACGAACACCGGAGCGTCCCGAGCGACCGGCTGTTCCTGCATGCGGCGGCCGCACGTGTCGACGGGCGTGCCCTTGTGTTCCTAGGGCATTCAACAGCGGGCAAAAGCACTCTCTCCGAGCTCCTGGCCACCCGATATCCGATTATCGGCGATGACGCCCTGTTTCTCAGGCGGACGGGCGAGACCTCGTGGACGGTCAGAGACGGCCGGCTGCGCGACGGAGCGATTCCGGGGACGCTTTCCGAACATGACGAAGACACGCACGACCAGCCGGAATCACCTCTGTTGTCATTCATGAGAATATTCAAATCCGATCGACCGCGAATCGAACGGATCGATAACCCGAAACAGGACACCGCCTATTGGTGAAGTTATAGTATACCGCGGGGAAACGGGCAAGCCGAAAGGCGAAGTTTTTCGTGGCCTCCTACAACCCCATAGAGGTCGACACCTTGGTCAAAACGAGGTCGTAGCCGTTGTCATCGAGACAGCAGACGGCAGTTGTCAGGAAAGGCTTGCGGGTCATGTTGCGCACCAGGTGTCGAAGCACCTGGCGCCCCGAAGTGCGATCGGCCTCGACCAGCTTCGGAATCGCCGAGACGATGTCGACCCGCAGGTAGTCGGCCTGACCCTGGGCGCCCCAGTGCTGCTTGAACACCTTGCGCTGCAGATACTGGTCTTCCCGTTGCGTGACAAAACAGACATAAGCCTGGCGGGCCGCGGCCGAATCGAAGCTCCCCGACAAGTACGTCAGGGCCTCGCTCATCAGCGCACAACGCGTCCGCTGCGGGGCGCAAACGGACTGCGATCTGCTGACGAGGAGATCCGTGCAGGTCCTCACGGCCGCGTCACTCCGCATGTCTCTGAACACACGAATCAGTCTGGTCAAAGTGGCCGCATTCGACTCAGAGATCCGGCCCGAAGCCAACCGCTGCATTTCCCGTTTCATGCCCGGAACGGCGGCTGCGCCGCGCCGCACCAGCTCGCGACGCGCGACCCCATTCTCCCGTCGGGACTGGTTTAGCATGCTCACCAGCTCCGGCACCGTCCTCGCCCTCAGGGCCGTCGACGTCGGCTCCACCGTCGCACATCCGCCGGCCAACAGAGCCGCCACAACGATCGTTATCAAGCCAGTCTTCATCAAGTTCACGTTCTTTCGCAGGTAAATACAGCAAGCAGCAGGCCAAATACGCGAAAGAGGCATCAAATAGCGCGATAGGAGTGCGAATATGTGAGTGTGTGGCTGTTCGATTGTGCGGTGTTGCTCATACGCCCGCCCAACCCGCATGTTCGGAAATAAGAAAAACGAACGCTTTGAACAGGTGTAACAGGGCGGAAACGGCAGTTGCCGGTAGTCAGTTATCGGTAATCGGTAATCGGTAATCGGTAATCGGTAATCGGTTATCGGTTATCGGTTATCGGTGTGGGATGTGCGATGCGGGATGTGGGACCGGCCGTGGCCGGAGAGCAACGTCACAGCCCGGATGATGCTCGCCGAAGGCGAGCGACATCACAGCCCGGCGAGGATCGCCGGGGGCAACGTTCGCACCACCCGAAGCCCGGCTCCCTGGGGAGCTACATCTGAACGCGGCGGGAGGGGTGTTGCTCCCCTTCAGAAAGCCTGGATGGTTGGGGGTCTGGCCGGTCCCCAGGGTTTCACCCTGGGCTGTGACGTGTGTCCCCGTTGGGGACGCCGGCCTGGGGCGTGTGTCTCCGTTGGGGACGCTGGGATGGGATGTGCGTCCCCGTTGGGGACGCTGGGGGAAATGTACGTCACCATTGGGGACAGGCGGACCATCGCAACGGCAGGAAGGTGTCAAACGGAAATCAGGACGTGACACAACGACTTGGCGCGACACCCAATCGACCAATCGACCAATCGACCAGTCAACCTACAAAATCGCCTCCGGCACATGCACAACATCGCCGGAGCGCAACACGATATCGTCGGCCACCTTGCCTTCGGCGCCGATTGAGTGCAGGTTGACGGTCTTGGTTATCGTAGAGCCGCCCGCGCAACGACGCGTAACCTTGATCCTGGTCGCACGGGCTGCCTTGTCAAGACCGCCGGCCTTCTGGATAGCCTGGCTGATGGTAAGATCCTGCGTGGGCGGAATCTTGACCGGGCCGGGCGTCTTGACGCGTCCCAAGACCGTGACGAACCCCCACGGCGAAACGGTCTCATCACCCGCCTCTTCGTTGAAACGCAACAAGATCCGCGGGTCTACGAAGAAGTTGTCATAGCGACTCTTGAGCAGCCGGGCGGTCTCGTCCAACGTCTTGCCCGCTACCTCGACTTTGCCCAGCAGCGGCAGCGAAACCACCCCCTCGCTGTCCACCATCACCGTCTCTTCGTCGACCTCTTTCTCGCCCCCGACAAGTACGGCCATGCTCAGAACGAGTCCGCGGCGAAGCGTCGGCTCGGCAACGGGTTGCGCCAGGAACTCGTCTTTGGGCTTCGGTGGCGGGCTGGGAGCGGGCGACGCGGGCACGAACACACCCTGATGGGGATCGAACACCAACGACTTGTCATCCCCCCCCCGCCGCGAACGGCATCCGCACGCAACAACCGCCAAAACACAAATCAGTACAGCTACCCGCATCGTCTTTCTCTCCTAGAACACCATTGGCAACACTACTAA
>CAZKRK010000231.1:0-11901 GCA_964555035.1 uncultured Victivallales bacterium
GAGGTCGCCGCAGCGCAGCGGAGGCGGGTGAGGGGCAGGCCCGCGGTGTCCTCGGAATGATGACGGGGCGTATGCTCCGCAGCCTGTGCCGAGTGTGCTCAGGGTCGAAAAATGCCGGATGCAACAGCCACATCTCACATCCCACACCCCACATCAGAATCTGAACCTATCTCACCATCAACACCATTCCCTTGTTGGAGGGATGGGCCGTGCCGCTTAGCCGCACGCGCAGGCCGGTCGGGCCGGCGCCCTGGTTCTGCGTGACGAAATCCAGTGAGTTTTCACCCTCCACAAAGCCGTCGCCGATGGTGAAGGGGGCATAGACGCCGAAACCGGTCGTGTTGACGATTCCCAGGTTGACGCCGTTGAAGACGATCTCCACCCCGTCGTTGTCAACCGCCCATTCCCCGCCGATTCGAGCGCTTCCAGGATCGTATCCGACCATGGAGAACGCAAGCCGGTACGTGTAAGTGCCGTCTGCGCATCCCCCCAGCAGATTCGTGCGCGGGGAGATCCAGAGGGAGTCGGGACCGCTCGGGACAAACGCCCCGGGGATGGCCGTGGCTGCGTATGCGGCGGGCCCCGGCCAGGCGGGATCGTCGCTGGTCACGAGCGTATAGTGCGGATCCACGGCCCCGTCGGTCAGCAGGACGCCGTTGCCGTCAACCCCCGTGTTGAACAGCGTCGCGATCGCCAGTCCAACTTCCAGTGCCGCGTTGGAGCTGACCGCCTGGCCCACGGCGTTGGACACGAACAGCGTGTACACGCCGGCGTCGCGCAACGCCACGTCAACCAGCGACAGCGTTCTGTTTGTCGCCCCCGCCAACGCGTGACCGTCCCTGCGCCACTGGTGGAACAGCGGTTGCATGCCGCCGGTCTGGGCCGAAAAGGCGACCGTCGCCCCTGCGTGCACGCTCTGCTTCGCCGCAGGCTGCGTGTAGAAGACCGGTGGGTGGGGAGAGGCGACTTCGCGGTTGCCGAAACCGTAGGTATGGAACGAGGTGGGCAGCTTCAGCGGGACGTAGCTCAGCGTGACCGATCCGCTTGCGTCGGCGACGTAGCGATAGGATATGCGAATGCCGGCATTGTTCCCGTACGCATCTTCGTTGACGGTCATGCGGTCCTCGCCGACACCGAACGTGGCCACACGCAGAGTCGGCCAGTTGTCCCACCCGACGCCGTACACCGTTGCTTCGTAGGTTGTCCCCGGAACCAGGCCGTCAATGGCGATCGTGTGCAGCGTCCCGTTGTACCAGTAGATAAAGTCCCTTGCCAGTCCCGCGCTACCGCCCCCGCCGCCCGTCAGCACATTCGCGTCGTTGTTGACGCGTTGCGTCATCCCGGACGTGCTGAATTTGCCGGGACGGGACGGGTTGTAGTCGGCAATTCCCGTAAAGAGCACGCCGTTGATGGTCGGGCTGGCCCAGCTCCCGAAGTTGTAGGCGTGGGTGTAGGTGCCGGTGGACGAAATGCCGGACGAGGCGTCGTTCGTCCACGCCGCGTAGGACCAGCCCGTGGTTGAGGGCGCGATCGTGACGTCGTCGAGCAGCACGGTCGTGTCACCGGCCGCATCGTTTGTGAACGCCAGCACCTGCGATTCGGCACCGGCCGTGAAATCGAATGCCACGTACCTGTACGGGTTCGTACCGCCGACGGACGAGAATTCGGCGTCGAGGACACGCTCGCCGTCCACGGATGCGCGAAGCGCGGGAACCCCCCCGCTGTTGCGCCTGTTGGCGCGCAGGTTTACCGTGTAGGTCTCGCCGGGCGTCAGGCCGGACACAACCGTGCCGATGCCCTGTGTGGCAGTGCCCTGGACGAAGGCGACCCGATCGCCGTTCGGGATCGCGCCGTTATCGGCGAAAAGGCCCCTGCCGTCCAGAACCGGGTTGATTCCTACACGCATCGAATCGGATCCAGCCCACCCGCTGATCGGCACGTTGCCCGGGTTCCCGGCGTATCCGGGATACGTGACCGGCGTGTCGGCCTCGAAGCTCGGGTTGGCAATCATGCCGAGCGTCAGCGTGGCGACATCGCTGGTGACGGCGCCGTAGGTGTTGGTGACGACGACCACATAGTCGCCCGTTTCGGCCGCACCCGTCACGGCCAGCGTCAGCACGTCGCTGGTTTCGCCCGCCAGTGGTGCGCCGTCCTTCTCCCACTGGTACGCCAGGGGCAACACTCCGGCCGCCAGTGTGCGGAGGTAGCTGGTGTTTCCCGCCGCGATAATCTGGTTGTGCGGCTGCAGGTGAATCACCGGCGCTTGCGCCTCCTCACGATTGCTGAATCCGTAAAGGTGCAGCGTGCCCTCGCCTATCCGTGCAGCGGGGATCGCGATCGACCCGTTGGCGGGGGCGGTGTAGCGGTACGACATGCGAATGCCGATGTTGTTGCCGTATTCGTCCTGGTTGATGGAGAGTTGCTCGCTTCCCGTCCCGAACGTGAGTGTACGCGCGCCGGTTTCCCAGGCCACGGAATAGAGCGAAGCCACGTACTCCGCACCGGGCGCGAGACCGTACAACGTGAGCGTCTGCACATTGCCGGCGTACACGAACTGCCGGGCAAGAACGGCGCTGTCGCCGCCGCTGTCAACGATGACGTTTGGGTCGTTATTGACCTGCCCGTGATATCCACTCGTGGCGAACCGCCCCGGGTCGCTTGGATTGCCTCCGTTGACACCACGGAAATACACGCCGTTGATGGTTGTGCTGTTGGTCGAACCGAAGCTGCAGGCATGCGTGTAGGTGCGATTGCTCACGATCCCCATGGACGCGTCGTTGGTCCAGATCGCGTAGGACCATGTGCCCGGCGAGACGTCGATGGTGAAGTCATCCAGCAGCACGGCCAGCCCGGCTGCTGCCGAGACGTTCGTGACGGTCAGCGTTTGGTTGGTGGCCGTAGCCGTGAAATCGGCGGCCACGGCGCGGTAAGGGTTTGTCCCGTCCACCGGCAGCACATGCGTGTTCACCAGCCGTTCGCCGTCCAGCAGGATGCGAAGCGTGGGTTTCTGACCGGCAGGCGAGTTGACGCGGAACCTGACCTTGTACGTCTCGCCCGTCGTCAACCCGGTCATCTCCGTGCTCAGGCTCACGTTGTGCGTCGCGATGTAGGCCACGTTGGTGCCATCCGGCACGGCACCGTTGTCCGCATAGGGGTAGTTCGTACCGACCGGGTTGAGCCCGACCTGCTCCGGGTCAGTCGCCGTCCATCCGGTAATCAGCGTGTTGGAACCGATCGACCCCGGCGCGTTCGTAAACGTGTCCAGCTCGAAGCTGGGATTGGTGATGGTGGCGGAGAACGCCGCGGACGAAGTCAGGATCGCGGCAACGATGGCAGTCGCATCTGCTGTAGCACGCATACTCGTCATGTTGTCTTTCCTATATGAGACGTGAGGTCGCGTTATCGGCTGGTCCAGCCATTGCAGTAGCCCTGTCACGTCCTGATTTCCGTTTGACACCTTTTGGTTGTAGTTAGACCCCATCCGAAAAGGGTCGGCGGCCGATTTTGGCCTGAAACGCCAGGGAAACGGGGACGCCGCAAGATTGGGGAGGCAGATTAAGTAGAAAGATTAGGTAGATAGATTAAGAGTCGATGGGCATACTTAATCTATCTACTTAATCTGCTCCTCCACGCGCCGAGAAACCCGCGCGACCCTTTTCGGACACCCTCTAGTTAGGGTCGAAGAATGCATGCATTTTTCGACCAACCCATCTTTCGACCTTTCTCTTGTCACGGTCTCCCTCACCTGATTATCAACAAAGTCGACGGCCGTTCAGGTCTGAAACTGACGTTCGGACTGGCCCACACATTTGTGGCCGCATTCGATGCCGCCATCGTGTAGTAGTAAACCTGGTTGGGGGTCAGACCGGAAACCGATTGTACGACCGGTTGCCCCATCACGTTAGTGTACGAACCGATCGCCGCATGCGATGCGGCGCCGTCGGCCAACCAGGCCGCGGCATTGGTGTTGGCGCTGTTGGTGCTCCAGTAGGCGGTCACGGCAAACACCGATTGCGTTGCATCCAGTAGCCCCGCCAGGTCCGCACTCGTCGCGGACGTGACTTTGGCGACCGTGTTGGCGATGCCAAAGGCTGAAAACCGCCGATTCACCTCCACGCCGTCGATGAGCGTAGAGCGATCGCCGGACCCCGTCGGAAGCGTTGCCCGGAAGGTCAGCGTGTACGACGGTTTCGCCGCAACAAACGCGCCGGTCCGGCGCGCAGCCCACGTGCTGTTGTTCACGTCCCCATTTGCGTAGATCGTGATCTCCGTGGCCAACCCGTCATCCAGGATCACGTTCAGATCGTTCCCGGGACTCTGCCCGACACGATACGCCTCGTAGAAGCTCAGCTCGTATGTGGCGCCAACCACAAGACCGGTCAGGTCCTGCGCGACTGTGGCGACCCCCTGGAGGTATGCGAACTGGGCCCCGAGCGGATCGGGCGAAGTGTCGGCGGCCTGCCATGTCCCGCCCGGTCCCGAGAGTCCCGCACCCCCGGTGTGTGTCCACACCGCGGCCGCCAGCTCGCCCGCGGTCATCGTACTGAAGTACTTCCAGCCGCGGCCGCCCATGCCGGGTAACTCAAAACCACGGTTGTCGAGCGCGTCGACGCCGAACCGCAAGTCTTCAGGCGTCGTCGTCGCAAACGTTGCCGGGGCCGACCAGGCCGTGCTCAGTGCGTTGGTGGCGCAAACACGATAGGTGTACGCGATGCCGTAGAACAGGTCGCCCAGGCTGGTGGAGAAGGGGACACCCTCGTTGACGGACCCGAAAGTCTCCACATGCTGCCAGTTTCCGGTACTCTGCGTGCCGCGGTCGCGTTCCCCCCAACAGATGAAGGCGTCCGCCAGACCACCGGCGGTCAGCTCGCCGTGCAGCGTGGCGGTGCCGAGACCGATGTCCGTTGCCCCACCGCGTTGACTGACTGCGATGGCCCCCGGCGGGCCGAGCATGCCGTTCGGAGTTGCCCAGATGTTCGTCACCGCGTTCGATGCAACCATCGTGTAGTGGTACGTCCGGTCGACGGTCAGCGAGCTGACGGACCCGGTGACCGATTGCCCGGTCACATTCGTGTAGGTGCCGATCACCATGTTTGACGCCGCGCCATCGGCCAACCACTCGGCGGGGGTGGCATGATTGTACAGGCTCCAGTACACTCCCACCTCAAACACCGATCCCGCCGCATCCAGCGTTCCGACCAGGTCAGCATTCCCGCCCCCCACGTTCACGGCCGCCGTGTTGGTGATTGCGAGAGGCGGCACGACAGGAGGCAACTCCTCGTTCGTAAGACCGTACATGTGATACGTGCCGGTCTTGTCAGGCGCGAGATCGATAATCACTTTCATCTTCCCGCTTGCATCAGCCTGGTAGACGTGGCTTATCGCCCACGAGACATTCCCGGACAGACCGGGCGGCGTGAGGTCGGGACGGCTCTGATCGAGCTTGGGTGTCGTGAATTCCACCGACCCATCGCCGCCAACGTCGAACCCGATGTAATAGGTACGCAGTGCGCCGTTGTAGCCCCAGGCCCGTTCGTACAACCGGACGTCATACCATTTCCCTTCGGTCAGGCCCGTCAACTCGACGTATCCCGGATCGGGGCCGCCATAGCGCATGTCCCGGAACACTTCCGCGATGCCTCCGCTCACGGCGGGAGGGGTGTTGCCTCCGTGGTTGCTCGGGCCGTAGGTCCGAATGCCCGCGTTCGAGCGGTCGCCCACGGGCACGTTCATCGCGGTGGCAAAGACAACGCCGTTGACCGTGGCTGCGCCGCCGCTGCCGAAGTCGAGGGCGTGGGTGTAGGTATTGTCGCTGCCGATTCCCGAGTCGGCGTCGCCGCTGATCCGCGGGTAACCGATTTCCTCGCGCTCGGGCGTCCCCCGCGGCGGCAGCGTCGTGAAGGTCGCCACCGCCGACCAGTCGTCGCCGTAGTCGTTCGTGGCGTAAACGCGATAGCGGTAGGCGACGCCGTACAGCAGCCCGGTCAGACCGGTGGAGAAAGATATGCCTTCGGAGACCGGCCCGATGGATACCACGTGCTGCCAGTCGCCCGTGCCGGCCATACCGTGGTCGAGCTCGCCCCAGCAGATGACGGCATCCGCCTCCCGCCCGCTGGTCAGCTCGCCGCTGAGCGTGACCGTGCCGATTCCAACGTTCGTGGGCCCGCCGCCGAGACCCGCCACCGTGGGCCCCACCGTCGTGAAGCTCTCGCTCGAGCGGGCCCAGAAGGTCCCGACAGCGTTGCTGCCGCTGAAAGAGTAGTAGTACCGGGCGCCTATTGCCAACCCGCCGGTGGAAAACTCGATGTCTGCCGACGTCACGTTTGTCCAGGACCCGAGGTAGGCGGAATGGGTCCAGGCGGTCCAATCCTCCATGCCGTCCGTCAGACCCCAATGCACCCTCACATCCACATTTGTGCTCTCCGCAACAAGCGTGGCGTGGAGAGTAGCGGAGGAGGTCGTGATTTCCGATGCGCAGAGGCCGGAGAAGGCGACCGGCGGCGTCGCGCTCCCCGGATACGGCACGGGCTGGGCCGTCCAGGCCGACGGATCTCTCCCTGCCGTGATGCCTGTCCTTCTCGCCAGAGAGCCGCCTCCGCCGTCGGCTTCAGGCGGCCAAGGGGCTTGATCGAAGTAGATGACTTCGTCAACAATCACCCACGAGATCGGGTCCAGGTCGACATCGGGCTCCTGCGGCCGCTCCAGGGCCACCCGCTCCCCCCTGTTGGAAAGCCTGCCGTCGTAGGGCCCCACGATCGTGATCTCACCGTTGGTCAAACCGTAGACGTCAAGAAACGCATCCAGGGCCACGGTGTCGGCGGGGTCGAACGACACCACCACAAGATAACCGCCGGCAGGCAGGGTCGTACCCGCGGGAAAACTGTAGTCGACGCCCCCGTCGATGCGCCAGGTACCCGCGGCGGTCCACAAGTCAACCGAAGCGGCGGTCGGATTGAAGATCTCTATGAATTCGTCGTTGGTGTTGTCCGCGGGGTTGGCCGCTGTCGGGACCGGATGGTACACGAGTTCACCGATGACCACGTGCTCGGCCGGCAACGCGTTGGCAGCGTTGGTCGTGGGGACCGTGCGGAACCAGTAGGCACCACCGTCGCCATGCCGCCCCAGGGAAGAGTCGTTCTCCTGCCCCTTGAACCGCAGACAGTCGACCACGCGATCCTGGTCCGTTCCCGGCAGGTGCGACAGGAAGAGCTGCTCGCCCGCCTTGTCGAGGCCGAACCCGTTGGTGAGCGGGTTGTGGAAGTGGTGGACTTCGTCAAACCAGATCCAGCTTGTTGCCGCCACGACTGTTGTCCCCGGTATCTCCCACTTTCCGAGATCGTCGATGTCGTCGCTCAGGTACCAGTTGGTCAGCGTGATGTCTCCCGCCGTGGTGTTGTACAGCTCGATGCCGTCGTTCGAGTCGTAGCCCGGCATGGCGGCGTTGGTGTAGTCCGTATGGGCGCGGATTTCGTTCAACACCACGTTGGTGATGGCCGCGGGATCGGCTCGGCCGGGAGAGCCCTGGATGAAGGTGCCGGCCCGCCAGTGTGCGCCGTAGTCGAGCGCGCCGAGGTCCTGGTCGTCAATGACGCGCGGCACCAGCGAATGCCCGGCCCCACAGGCGGCCGGCGGCCAGCCGCGGGCGTTGTCGTAGTCGAACCGGACGATGGTCAGCCCCCACCCGTCTTCGAGCCGAATCTCCTCGCCGCCGTTGCCGAGCTTGCCGGAGAACTCACCGGCGATGTCGATGCCGGCCGTACCGTACGTGGCCGCGAAGACGGCAGGGTCATTGACGAGCACGGCGTACTCGCCGGCCCCGAGATTGGTGAAGCCGCTGCCGGCGAAAATGAAATCAATACCGCCGCTCAGCACCACCCCGGAAAGGTCGAGCGTGTTGGTACCGCTATTGAACAGTTCGACAAACTCGGCGTCGCTGCCCTCCAGCGGATCGACCATCACCTCCGTCACCCGCAGATGGTCGTGCAACGGTCGCTCCGCCACCGTGCTCACGAAGGTCACGCTGTTGGACCCGACCGCGTTGCCCTGGTAGTCGCGCGCGACAAAGGTCAGCTCGTTCACGCCCGGATCCAGCGGCACCTCCGCGTGCCAGAAGAACTCGCCGCCGACCTTGGTCCAGGAGATCTCGATCGGGTCGGGTCTGTCGGCAAGGGTGACCTCGTAGACATCCAGCCACGCCTTGCCCTCGACCGTCACCGTGACCGCATCGATCGTGGCCGGCGGCGTAGTCACGGCAAACGGCGAGTAGGCCGCTACACGGCTGTTGATCTGTCCCCTCAGGAAATCGTGCCGTGTGCCGATGAAAGAGCGGAACGTCTCGAAATTCTGTTCCGGGGACAACGCGGAAAGCTGGTCGGTCCAGTGCTTGATGTAGGTCGGGTTGTACGCCGTATCGAGGATGTTGTTCATGTGCGACAGGTACAGGCGCTCGTTGGCCGGGTCCGCAATGAGCTTGTTGAGGTAGGAATTCGCGAACATGCGGTTATCCGCTCTGTGGAACGCGTCCATATCGTGCGGAAAGAGCAGCACGCGCCGGTCTTCGGGCCGCACGTAAAACTGAACGTTGTGCCCGGAATTCTGCGCGAAGTTATCGCCACACCCCGAGGCAACTGCAATGCACATGGCCCGCAGCCAGTCGTCGATATCGATATAGTCGCCAACCTGCTGGTTGAACGCCGGGTTGCCCAGGCCCATCACGGCAAGGTGTTCCATGTAGCGGGCGTAGTCGTCCCTGCGCTGGTTGTTCTTGATGATGTGCGTAAAGCGATAGTGCTCCTTGTCCGCGCCGAGGTCTCTGAGGCCGACCCCCTGGACACTGTCCGGATTCGGCCTCTTGTTGCCTTCGGGCGTACCGGTGTCCGTCGTGGTCGGGTAGTAGACGAACTCGTACTCGAAGACCGGCCCGTCACTTCCGTCTTCAAACTGCTCGTCCAGGAACGTCGAACCGTACCGCGCCATCTGCATTTCGGCCGAGCTCGTGTTCGCGCTGCGCGGCGCCAGCACCTTGATGAAATCGGAGTAGCGGCTGACGGGGCCGCCGGAATGATTCATGACGAAGTTGTCCAGCATCTCCCTCTGCCCGGGGCCGACGCCCTGGGTACGGTCAATGGCCACGCTCGGCAGCACGCCGCGAAACAGGTTGTCCGAATGAAAGACGACGACGAAGCCGACCTCGCTCTCCGGTCCGCGATGGCGCTGGCTGCCCTTGTGCCTGACTCCTGTGTCGTAGTAGATCGTCTTTTCGTTGTAGATCACGGTCGAGCCGACCCGGTCGTTGCTCATGCGGTTGATGTCCACGCGCATCCACGCCGCCTCGGACGGCAGCATGACGATGCGGAAGTTGTTGCGCCCGTTGGTGGCCGCCCAGCCGTCCTCCACCTTGAGCAGGGCGCGCGACTCGCGGCCGCGCGCGGGAAAGGTCGATGTCGCCCCCAGCGCATCCTCGCCCTCCACGTAGAACTGCACGACCGCCTCCGCCGCCTGCCCCGGAATCGTGCCCTCGTAGAGCCCGTCGCCCCGGTGCGTCATGGGGGTGTTCGTCCAGGCGCCTTCGTTGACCGAGTACCACGCGGTCATGCCGGCGATGCCGTCCGGATCGTCCGCCGTCACCGAAACCGTGATCGGCGCTGCTGCCGCCGGCACGGCCGGGTCGTGGATGAAGTCCGCGTATGTCGGCCCAATGTCGGCCTCGTAGCGCGAATTGCGGGCGCCGGGTGTGCCGTTGGACAGCGGCCGCTCGACGATCGTGGTGCGGGGGCAGCGGTTGAAGTAGAGCCGCGTGTTGAGCTGTGGCGAACCGCCGATCGACTTCGCGCGGTAGGATATCCTGTATTGCGTGCCGTTCATGACCTGCTCACTGTTGGCGAACGTGGTCTCGGCGTGATTGTGCATGTGTTCGGTCGCGCTGGTGGCAACCAGGCGCAACACCTTGTTGCCCCCGTCGTCAGGGTCGACGATGACTTCGCTGTGGCGATGGTTGCCGATGATCCGCCATGTGTCGGGCATCGCTCCCGGCGTGTCGGACTCGAACGAGCCGTTCTGTATGAACTCGATCGCCGCGCCGCCGGGATTCTCCACCACGCTGATGTCGTCGAGCAGCACTTCGCCGTCGTCGAGCAGGCCGATAACCAGCTCGTGCCATTTGGAATCCGGGTTGGGAGTCGCGCTCGCCGCGGCCGTGGCCGTGTAGCTATAGGATTTCCACGCGGCGTTGGTCCCCTCGTCACTGGCGGCCCATGCGCTGACCGACGCGTTATCGGCATTCGGGTCGCGCAGCTCCAGGCTCGAGCCGCCGCCATCGGCGAAGTCGGGCCACCAGCCGCGGTCGTAGTAGTGCACAATGTCAGCCGGATTGCCGGCACTGTCCGTCAGCACGAGGCGCTCGCCGCGGTCGCTGAGCCTGCCGTCGTAGTCGCCGATGACGGCTATGGACGGGTAGTTCGAGGCGAATGCCGCCGCGTCCCGCGCAACCACCAGGTACTCGCCCTGCGTGATGACCGTGCCGGCGGGGAACGTGAAGTCGATTCCGTCGGAGAACGTCCACCCCGCCAGGTCGACGGTTGCCGTGCCGCGGTTGAAGAGCTCGACCCACTCTTCGTCCGACTCGACATAGGGAACGTAGCTGGTGGGTTGGTGGTGGTACATGATCTCGTTGATCACGACGTCTTCAATGAACGCGAAGCTGTTGGCTGCGCCGGTGGTGACCATGTCGGGATACAACCAGTCGCCATCGCCTTCGGGGTGGCGGCCGCGATGCCGGTTTTCGACGGTCACGGCGTCGGCCACGGCGCCCGCGGGCGTGAACAGGAAGAGCTTGTCTTCGTCGGATGGGTGCAGTCCGAGTTCTGTTTCGGTCAGCACCACGTGGTGGCCTGAGGTAAGCGTCTGAGCGGCGAACACGTACTCGCCGGTCACGCTGCCCGCCACGCGGACGCGGTAGCCCGCGAGCTCGACGCCGGTATCGCCGTGGTTGACGAGCTCCAGCCAGAACTCCGCTGCGAGCGCCGTCTGCACTTCGTTGAACGCAATGTCGTCTCCCGCGAAGACCTGGTTGATGCTGCCGGGTGTGCCGCCGACCGCGGCGCTCCAACTCCAGCTCTCGGCGGGGGCGCTCGCGGCTTCGCCCTTGACCTTGGCCAGGGACACACCGGCGCCGTCGGGCGCCACCGGCCATCTGCCGCCGTCCTCGTAGGAGACCTTGTCCAGCAACCGGCCGCTGTTGTTGCGCAGACGAAGCTCCTCACCGTTGTTGCCGAGCCTGCCGGAGAAGGGACCGACCACGTTGGTGACGCCGCTGTGTGCCGTCAGCTCGGTGGGGGAGGAGGCAACCGCCAGGTAGCCGCGGCCGGGCACGAGCGTGCCGTTGGTGAAGTCATATTCGACACCGCCGCGGAGCTTCCAGCCCGATATGTCCATGTCGTAGGACATCGGGTTGTAGAGCTCCACCCACTCCAGGGCCGCCTCGTTCGTGGCCGGGTGGTACATGATCTCGTTGAACGTCACCACGCTGTCGGCGTGGGTGGATAACGCAGCGGAAAGAAGACAGAACCCCGACAGCGCCGACGCGCTGACGAACTGCCGCCACGTAGCGCGGATATCCGCGCTACGGTCTCGCCGCATGCTTCTTGTACCCATCACCATATTAAACACAAAATGCCCGGTATTTGAAACCATGAAACGGCGTGACCACCGCCGGGCTTGTCCTGTCTTTTGTACACATAAATCATTGTTTCCCCCACAACGTTGACCGAGAAATCCCTGGAGACGGCGGTCCTCCGCCGTTACGAGCAAGTATTGAGCACGAACGGGAACAGAAATGAACGAAGTCTTCGTTTGTTCCGCCAAGTGCACTCACATTTGCTCGTAACGGCGGAGGACCGCCGT
>CAZKRK010000232.1:0-11888 GCA_964555035.1 uncultured Victivallales bacterium
TTTCAGCATTTCAGCCTTTCAGCCTTTCAGCATTTCAGCATTTCAGCATTTCAGCATTTCAGCATTTTCCCCTAGTCCTCCTCCGTCACCACCCCATCCAAATTCAAGTCCCCCACCAGGTACCCGGTCTTACCCACCTGGTTGGAGACGATCGCCCGGTCCACCTGCGTCACCTGCCCATCCCCGTCGCAGTCCCCCGCGGTCATGCCCCAGATTCCCGCCGCGAGCTCCACGCACACGTTTGTCCCGCCCTCGGCCATGTCCGGCCCGGTGGTGAAATCGTACGCGATGAGCCTGTTGGTAAAGGCCACGGCAGTTGCGCTGGTCAGGGCCACGTGATTGCGGTGCTTCACGGCAAGACGGTAGTAGCCGGGCGAAGTCTCCAGGCAAACGCCGCGTGACAGGCGCTCGTCGATAACCCATCCCTCAACGGTAAGCAAACCGCTTCTGGATGCCACGACCTCCCCGCTGTTGATGTCCATCAACTGCAACAAGACCCAGTCGGTCGCGTTGCTGGGGATTGACAGGACGCCGACCGGATCCGCGGCGTAAGGCGATGTCGTCGGCAACGAACCCGCGGCGGACAGGGCCGCCGACATGATGCGATCGCCGCCGTTTGTGTACGCGCCCTGGATCGCCACCTTCACGTCTGTGGTCATCGCATACTCGAAAGCGCCCATGTCGACGGAAACGCCGAAGATTCGTTTGCCGCCGTTGAGGTCGACGGCGCCCTTCATCCATCCCAGGTTCTGTCCGGCGTCGATGCACGGCGACGACGACGGCAGTCGGTAGTCTCCGGACGGCGCATCCATGAACTCCGGGGCAGATGCGATGTTGCCCTCACCTTCCGGGACGGGCGTCGCGCAGGTGCTGACACAATACGCGACGGTATTGGTGTCGATGTTGGGTTGACCGTTGACGGCGGAATTGTGATAGACGATGGAGTTGACGTACACGCCCTCGTATCCGCCGCCCCCCGCGCCGTCCGTAGAGTTGCCCGTGATGGTGCAATTCACCATCGTTCCGCCCGCGACGCCGCCGCCGTAAGCGAGCGACGAATTGCCGCTGATCAGGCAGTTGCGCATCACGCCGTCGCTGGCGCCGCCCCCACCCCCAAGCACGTGATTGCTCACTATCCGACAGTTGATGAACGTGCCTTCGTACGTGCCGCCTCCCTGCCGCGTGGCATTGTTGCCGCTGATCACGCAGTTGCGGACCGTTCCCCCCAGCGTCCACGAACCGCCGCCGCAAAAGTCCCTTGCGTGTCTGTTGGTCGGCAATGGCGTCGCGTCCCCTCCCGTCAATGTGAACCCATCCAACACGCCGCCGCCGCTCACATGAACGCAACGTACGCCCGGAGCAACCGGGACCCCAAAGACGTAGTCTGCCGCTCGACCGGCAATCGTCGTGACCGCGGGTCCGTTCACGCTGCGCACGGTCACGCCCTTCATGATGGCCACGCGGTTCATCAGCTCGTACCCCTCAGCCGTACGACCGCCCGTAGCGTAGCGGCCATCCGCAACAAGTACGCTGTCACCATCCTCCGCCGCGTCCACCGCATCCTGAATCACCGTCGCCGCCGTAGCCCAGTTGGTATAGGGCGGACCGGGCGTCGCGCAGTCGACATCGACGTAATGTGTGTCGGCGGCAAGGAGGATAGGAGAGAGAATGAAGGTGAGGAGAACTGGCAAAGCCCGCCCTGGGACCATAGGGATTCCACTCTGTGTCGCTCTTCTCATCGCAAACCGCTCACTCTCCTCTCGCCCTTGCCCCTCCGCCTTTCAGCGTTTCAGCATCATCCCCAACTTCCGCCGAGCCGCCGCTTCATGCACACTCCCCTCTGCAATGCGCAACGCCTCGCGCAGCACTTCTTCAGCCTCTGTGCCCTTTTCCTGTTTAGCGAGGCAATCCGCAAGCTGCCAGCGCAACACGATCTTGCGTTGCACGGTTGCGGCTTTGGCCAGCTCCTTGCGCAGAATCGCTTCGGCTTCGGCGTGTCGACCGATCGTCGCAAGCACGCCCGCATGGTACGCGTGAGGATCGGGATGATTCTTCATGATCTCGCGGACCCAGCGTAGAACATCCCGGGGGCGCTTCTGCTCGGTATACAAACGCACGAGACGGTGCGCGACTACGCTGCGCTTGGCCCGGTCCTCGCGCGCCATGCGTTCATAGACCGCCGCCGCCTTGAGCGGCTCTCCCGCCCGCTCGTAGCGTAGCGCCTCGTCCGCGGGCTTTGCGGAAGCAGACGCGTTGGTCTGGGCGCCAACGGTCCCCGAAAGAAGTAGGAAGAGAGTACCACCAACCGCGATCTGCTTCACAACCGCACCTCCGATTACGAACCACGCCGCCAACCGCGACTATGTTGCCAAACTGAATTGCTACTTTCAAGCGGGAAAGGCAGAACACCGCATCTACATTATGATAGTCGCAGGATGCGTGGTTCTTCTTCCCACATGGACCAGGAAAGGCGCCCTTGCCCCTTTCGCCCCTGCTTCAGCAACATGCATCCGCCCCCGCGACGTACTCCTGCCAGTCCGTCATGCCGTCCCCGTCGGAGTCAACGTCGCCGATCGAGATCCCGGACCATTCCGTGGGCAACGGATCGCCTTGGCGGTCCGAGACTTCGCAGCTCGTGGGACCGTCCTCGAAGACGAGCAACGGAGACGAAGAACCGGCACGCGCACACGGGCTGCCGCCGTGGAAGCCGGTGCGAGGGCAACAGAACTGTCCGCGTCCACCGGGACCGTCTGCGGAATCGACGTGGGTCCGGGACGTCCCGGACCGGCAACGGGCGTACGCGGGGTCAATCCGAGCGCATACCTTGCCGCTGCCACGACGTCCCCGGCGGTCAGTGCGCCATTCCCGCAAGTGCTCATCGGCGCGCAGTCCGCCCGCATGAACTCGGTACTCGACGGCATGTACGCAGGCGTGTCCGGTCTGCGTGGTGTTGACCAGCAGGGAAGCGGATGCGGCATCGGCGCCTCGCACAATCCAGTTCAATTCCACTACTTCTCATTGCGTATCTCCTCAATGTCCTTCACGTTGACAGACCCCTCTCGCGTATTCAGTCGTTGTTACGGCAGGATTTCTTCCCGTGTCTCACTCTCTGCTCGCCCTTATCCGCCTTCGCCATGCAGCTACGGCGTGACAGGCGGGCGCACTACAAGCATAGTGCACCATGTTCGTAGTTCCGCGGTAAGGCGGTCTTTCTTTCCATCCAAGACCTACTTCAGCAACCGGTCGAATGAAATGATGCGATCGAATGCTCCGTTTTCTTCAACGCCCTGTGCAAGCTCGCCGGCGTATATCAAGACTTTGCGCAACGACTTGCCGCGGTCGATACGGAGACGCGCTGCCTTTTCCCGCACCTCGTCAATCACCTTTGCGGCAATACGCCGACGGAACTTTGTCTCGCACACATAGACGGCGTGTTTTGTGTCAATGAGAAGGTCTATCTGGCAGGCACGCTGTCGCCTGGTCTTGTTCTGAAAGTAGGGCGAAGCGCTTTGGACTTGTGATGAACTAATGCGCAGGAGTTTCAGTATCCGCGGCAAGTTGTTCAGCACCAGGTTCTCGAACTGGAGTCCAAGAATAGCCTCGAAAGACGGGGTTGTCGTGAACCCCTGTGCATCATAGACCCCTGAAGCTATCCTCTCTCTGGCCGGCTCGATGTACTTCAGATAGAACCGCAAGTAATTGTCCTTAAGCCGATACTTGCTGTGCTTGGCGCGCTTTCCGGTTTTTGGACTGTAGACATAATCCCGATGGATGAAGCCGGAGGTCACGAGATCGTCGAGATAACCCGTAATGGCGCCATTGGGTGCAACCCCGAGAGCCGCGCATATCTGGGAGAAAGTCCGTGCTCCATCCGCCAGGGTACATACCACTCGCCGGTACGTGACGGAACGCCGTTGGAAGATATCATTGAATATCTTGTCGAATTCCGAAAAGAGGATGCCCTCTTTACGAAAACAGAGATCCGTGATGTTCGTTTCTGCGGAGGCTGAATAGTCAATCTCTTCCAGGTAGCGTGGCACGCCGCCTGTGACGGCCAGAATCCTGAACTTCTCAAGCACGCTAACGCTTCCCTTTGCCGCAACCCAGAAGTCATTACACTCAACAAGGGCAAGTTCCCGGAGGTCGATGGACAAGGAAACTCTGCCCATGAAGTCCGCGCTGTTGAGAATATTCCGGTCGATCCATGAAGAAACCGACCCGCACAAAACCAACACCAGCCCATTGTTCTTCTTGAACATGGTGTCCCATGCAATCTTCAGTTGCCCGACGAAATCTCTGTCTTTCGATGCCATCCACGAGATCTCGTCAAGGAATATCAGCGCTTGCTGCTTCTCCGTATAGCGAGCCAGCAATGCAAAAGCCTCGTGCCAATTCCGGAGATGCAGAGGCGGCAAATCCAGTTGAGTCGCCAACTGGCGACTGAAGTTGTCCAGTTGGTCGTGATTGGTTAGTTGTTCCCGAGGCGCCAAGCCTTGGAATTCATAGAATTCCGGGAACTCCTGTGCAAAGTGCTCAATCAGTGTGCTCTTTCCGATGCGTCTGCGCCCGCGGCAGACAACAAGCGAGGCCTTTTGAAGGCGCGTGATACGCCGCAATTGTTCGATTTCGTGATCCCTGCCAACAAACACGGGCTCCTCCTTTCTGGACGAACGTCGATTCTCAGATAAGTAAACCTAAGCAGAACTTATCTATAAAAGCGCAGCATGTCAATATGCAGATATAATGCATCCCGGGGGAGCACATCTGCAAATCGACAAGGGTCGATCCGCTCATTCGGTCCCATGAAACTCCCACACATTGCCATCATTGTCCGAAATCAACACGTCCACCACACCGTCCTCGTTCACGTCGGCGGTCGTGATGCCCGTCGCGTTGGGGACGGAGTAGTTGAGCAGATCGGTCGTCGCCGGGGGCGACGTGTATGGGTGTGTGGGTGTGTGAGTATGTGGGTAATGGTGGACGGTCCCACCCTCGGTCAGAATCGACAAATCCACCCACCCATCGCCGTCCACATCGCCCAGGGCGGGGATTCCCACCACGCCTTGCATATTGGTTTGTAGTGCGCTCGCGTGCCAGGCCGTAGCTTGGCGAAGGCTGGTAAGAGCGTCCCCATGGAAGGAACCCGGCGAAACAACGAGCTGAACACTCCCCGTCCCACCCCCCACAACCAGATCCGCACAGCCATCCCCCGTCCAATCCCCCAGCGCCGGCGCAGGATTCACCACGTTCGTCCACGCCGCCGCGACGGCCGCGAAATCCGTCGTCCGCTCCACCAGGTTCATCACCCGCGGCGAACCGGCATTCTCAAACACGCGCACTTGCCCTGAGCCTGTCGAAGGGTGACGCCCCCCCACAAACAGATCCAAATCCCCATCACCATCCCAATCCCCGACGGCCGGGTGGGAGTTGACGGCAAGGGCGAGGGCCCCCGTCGCGGGCGGACTGACCGAGAAGACGGACGCCGGGGCGCCCTCGACGAGACCGTCGCTTACGCGCGGATGATACTGGAGGTTGACGGAAACAGGCGTGGACAGCACGAACGTGAACCCGCCGTCGTCAATCTCGTTCACCACGCCCGGGTGATAGTCGCGGCGGTACTCTTCGGCCAGGTCGAAACCGTCGCCGTCGGTGTCGGCCGTGGCGGGCGTGTTTGTGTTGGCGAGCAGGTGGAGTTCGTACCAGTCGGGCACGCCGTCGCCATCGGCGTCGAGGGTCGACTGGACGTGGTGGCATACGGCGGTGGAGGGCTGGATGATCTGGAAAGTGACCGGTTCGATCCCGAGCCCGAGGAGATCGCGTTGTTCGGCGCCGTTGATGGACCAGTGGGTGAAGTGGTAGCCATTGGTGGATTGGTAGATCGGGTATGTGTCGACGTAGATGCCCACCGGCGTGGGATCGGAGCGCGTCTCGTACAGTCCCAGCGGTTCGCTGCGCGGCCCGTACGGGACGGTGTCGGCGTGGAGGAGGGTGGGGAGGAGGAGGGCAACTCCCACGCACCATTTGTACCAGACATCGCGCACGGTTTACTCCCTATCCCTTTCTTCGTGAACTTCATCGTAAACTTCCCTTCCCTTGCCCCGGTCTCCGTTCCCCTTCTTCCCCCTGGCCATTACCGACGTCATGCCCCCCACTCTCAGTAGGAGGGCCTTACCCTTACCGACATCAGTTTCCGTGAGTAGCGATGCGGCTACGCAGAGATCCAGTTGAGCTGCCATTTTCACGGCGGATTCGTAGGCTGTTCCGAGAAAGCGTCGATGGTCGAGTACCGAGAAACGACCGTTACTCTCAGCGATGTTCAATATGATGCCTGTCGACAGGGAATCCAGCCGCCGCCAGTGCCGCGAGGGAAGCGTCGTTTCGCTCTGAACGCGGGAAAGCCACCGAATGACATCCAGGCCGGCCGTATAGGCCTCGAGCCGTTCATGGTAGAACAAGACGGGCAGCTTGGATTCTCGAACGGGTGCGCCATACGGCGGGTGGTTTTCGCGCACTCGTGCAGGGGACGAAGACCAGGCCTTCTTGAGACCCGCGAGCATCCTGACCATTTCTGAGTATTCTCTCTTCAATCGGTCGGCACCGTCAGGGCTTAGCAGGCCCTTGATGAGCGCGATGTCGAGGCACGCGGCACATTCGAGGACGGATCCGATGCTGTAATCAAGGGATCGCAGCTTCCCGCGGGAGATGGAGACGCAAGCCGATGCCAGATTCTCAATTACACTTTCCGCGGCACGTGGAAGATGATCAGAGATGGCTTGTTTTGCATCCCATCCGTTGACCGCGGAGATGACGTTGGCGCATGATGACAGCGCTTTCCGATAGACAATCAGGTCCTCGTGACTGAAAGCGTTCATATGCTGTTCTGAAGGGGTTTGAAGTTTACGATAAAGTTTACGAAAGAAGTGAACAGAATCTCCTACTCCTTCACCACCCACCAGCCGTGCGCATCGGTTGAGCCGGTGTCGAAACGACGCCGGAAGGGCACAACAGTCAGGCCTCCATTCCCGTGGTTGCCCCAGTCCGCGAGGTAGATGCTACTGCCATCGATGGCCATCCCGCGCGGAGACCGTAGCGGAAAGTGGCCTGGAGTGTGCGAGATGTGGCACCACTCGTACATGAGGCCGCCATATCTGTCGTGAACGTCGAAGAACGGCCAGGCGCTGCCGCTGGTTGCACCCCCACACGTGTATACAGTACCTCCATCAACTGCGACACCGGAGATCACGTGGGACTCGTGGATCTTGTCAACAACATCCCACTCCCGTACAAAACGCCCATCCAGGCCGAAGACCTGAACACGGTAGTTACCGCCGTCTGCGACATAGACATTGCACGTGTCGACCGCGATGCCCAAGGGTCCGTCGAACTGGGAAGGGAGGCGCCCATAGCTGCCCCACATCCGGATGAACTGCCCGTCCTTGGCGAACGCGGAGACGCGGTTGTTTCCTGCTTCGGATTCATCCTGGGCTGCGTGGCCATCGCCAAGGCGGACCGGGCCATGGAGGTCGCAACCATGAATCCGGGTTGCTACCTTGGCGAAGGCAAGGCGCTGGCCGCCATGGCCCTCGGCGCCGTGGACATTGTCGTCTGGACCATCGCCGCGGTGGGGTTGGCGGCGTTGTAGTTTGCACGCCCTTGCCCTTCCGCGCAAAGTGCTGGCAATCCGCGTAAACGCCCTGTATATGTGGCCGGGTGAAACTGACGGTGACTTCGGGAGCGGATGCGGGTGCTGTGTTCGATTTCCTAAACCCGGGAACAATCACACTCGGGCGGCCAACATCTTGTGATGTGGCCCTCAACGACAACGAGTGCTCCCGGCGGCACGCATGTATCACGTATGCCGCGGATCGCGCAGTCATCGAAGACCTGGACAGCACCAACGGCGTCTTCGTCAACACGCGCCGACACTGCCTGTCTGCTTGTCCGCGGCGACGGCAAGGAGTGGACGATTCGAGCGACGTCCAGCGACGTGGCCGCAAACGAGACGATCGCAGTGAGCCGCACGATCGTGGAAATGGCCCTCGAAGAAGGCGCAGCGCTGCTTTGTACGGACCTGCTGAGCGACGATCGTTTTGGTGGTAGCCAGAGCATCATGCATCAAGGCATTTCGTCGGCCGTATGCTCACCGATCAAGAGCGGCGAAGAGTTCACGGGCGTCCTCTTCGTCGACCGCCGCAATCGGGGAGGCATGTTCGAGAGCATGGACGTGCGTTTCGTCGCGACCCTCGCGAACATCCTCGGCGTGCTGCTGGAAAAGGAGAAGCTCGAGCTCGCCATGCGCCGGCGGGAACGGTTGGCCACGATCGGCCAGGTCATCGCCGGACTGGCCCACTACGCCAAGAACGTTATCCACGGCCTGAGACTAAGTACGGGAATGCTGCGCCTCGTGGTGCGGGAAAAGCGTTTCGATGCCCTCGAACGCTGCCTCGAAACCATCACCCGTCACGAAAACCGCATCGCCGGACTGGTTTTGGACATGCTCAACTACTCCAAGGAACGCGAAGTCGTGCCGGAAGACGTTGACTTGCGCGCCCTTCTGCACGAGATCATCGACCCTTATCGCCGGGAGTGCGGGACGAACGGCATCCGCCTTCTATTGGAAGCGCCTGACGACTGCCCGTTTGTGCGCGGGGAAGAGACGGCCCTGCATCGCGTATTCCTCAACCTGGTAAGAAACGCGATGGATGCCGTCGGCGAGAAACCGCAAGACGAACAGCGGGCCATTACCGTCCACGTGAAGGCGCTACCGGAGGCGCAGAGCGTGGAGGTAAGCGTACACGATACGGGCGCCGGTATTCCTGAGGACAAACGCGAAGCCATCTTCGACGTGTTCTATTCGACAAAAGGGTCGGGGGGCACGGGACTCGGGCTGGCAGTCGTCAGCAAGATCGTCCACGAACACGGGGGACGCATCACGGTCGATTCCCTTGAGGGCGAGTGGACGGATTTTCGCGTCAGACTGCCCGCGGCGAACGAAGGACCTGATACGGGAGAAGCGCGGAAGGAGGGCGACTGATGGGCCGGACAATACTGATTGTGGACGACGATGCCGATCTGCGTCAGCAGGTGTGCGACATTCTGCATGCCGTGAATGCGGCGAGCCGGAGAACGCTTTTGCACCGCAAAGCGTGTTAGGCGAACGACCTCCATGTTGACAGATTGGAACACGCCCCTCAATCGGAAAGGCGGCAGAACCCCCGTCTGCATTATGGTCTTTTCCTTTGGCAAGGGCGTCCCCGCAATATGCTGGCAATCCCCGCGGACATCCTGTATGAGTGGCGGCATGAGACTGATGGTGACTTCGGGAAGGGATGCGGGAGCTGTCTTTGATTTTCCGGACTACGGGGAGATCTCGCTTGGGCGGGGACTGTCGTGTAACGTGACCATCGACGATACTCAGTGTTCGCGGCGGCACGCGCGCATTGCCTATGGCAGGGAAAACACGACGATCGAAGACCTGGACAGCACCAACGGCATTTTCGTGAATGCCCGCCGACACGCGCGGACCATGCTTTTCGAGCATGACACGATTCGCATTGGCGACACGTGCCTGACGGTAAGCGGGTTGCCTTTGACAACGGGATGCACTACGTCGCTTCGCCTGCGCGAGCAGCGCCAGTCGGTCAGAGTGTCCCTGCCCCACGTGGAGGCCGACCTGTCGGCGGGTGAAGGCGTGCCCGCGCCTCCGGAACAAATCGCCCGCGAAAACGCCGTTCTGCGCGGCCTGTGCGACATCACGCGCATCGTGGCGGCCGAGCGGGACGCGCAGCGGATTAGCGTCGCTTTCCTGGACCACATCAAGCTGGCCATAGACGCGGACACCGCTTGCCTGCTCGTGCGCGACGGACCCGAAGAGTGGCGGGTACGGGCAACGTCCAGCGATGTGCCCGATCATGAGACGATTACCATAAGCCGCACGATCGTGGAGATGGCCCTGGAGGAAGGCGTGGCCCTGCTCTGTACCGACCTGCTGAGCGATGAGCGTTTTGACGCCAGCAAGAGCATTATCCGGCAGGGGATATCCTCGGCCGTCTGTTCCCCGATCAAGACCGGCAACGAGTTCACGGGCGTGCTGTTTGTGGACCGCCGCAACGGGGGGGGCATGTTCGAGAACATAGACGTGCGCTTCGTGGCGACGCTGGCGAACGTTCTCGGCGTGCTCCTGGAAAAAGAGAAGATGCAGCTCGCCATGCGCCGGCGGCAACGGTTGGCGACAATCGGTGAAGTCATCGCCGGGTTGGCTCACTATGCCAAGAACGTCATCCACGGTCTGCACCTCAGTATCGCTACGTTACGCCTGGCCGTGCGGGACAAACGTTACGACGCGCTCGAACGCTGTCTTGAGACAGTCACCCGCCACGAGAAGCGTATCGCCGGACTGGTTCTGGACATGCTCAACTACTCCAAGGAACGTGAGGTCGTGCCGGAAGAGGTCGATCTGCGGGCCGTCCTGCGGGAAATTGTCGAGCCCTACCGCCGGGAATGCGAAGAAGACGGCATCGGCCTGCTGTTCGAGGCGCCGGAAGATTGCCCCAAGGTGCGCGGGGAAGAGACGGCCCTGCATCGCGTGTTCCTCAACCTGGTAAGGAACGCGATGGATGCGGTCAACGAGAAACCGGAAGACGCGGACCGCACAATTACCGTGCGCGTGGCTTCCCTGCCCGCGGAGAACTGCACGGAAGTCAGCGTTCACGATACCGGGACAGGCATTCCGGAGAACAAGCGCGACACGATTTTCGACGTATTCTTCTCAACCAAGGGGTCCGGGGGCACGGGATTGGGGCTGGCCGTCGTAAGCAAAATCGTACGGGAACACGGAGGGCAGATCATGGTCGACTCACATGAAGGCGAGTGGACGGAGTTCCGTGTCCGATTGCCGGTGGCTAACGGTAGAGCGGACACGGTGGAAGCGCGGAAGGAAGGAGGCTGAGCGATGGCGCGGACGATACTGATCGTGGACGACGACGCCGACCTGCGTGAGCAGGTACGCGATATTCTGGAGACGGTCGGCTACGTCGTGGAGACGGCTGCCGACGGGCAGGCGGGACTGGACAAGCTGCGTAGCGTAGAGCCCGTTGCGATTATTCTCGATATGAACATGCCGACTATGGGCGGCATTGGGTTTCTGCGCGAGCTGCGCGACAGCCCGACTCACCCACCCGTCATTGTGTCTACGGCGCGCGCCAACATGGAGGGTTTCTTCCAGGGCCTGGACGTAGCCGCCTACCTGACCAAGCCTTATCACGCCAACGTTCTGATCGAGACGGTGGAGAAGTGCCTGGCGGCCAGCGAGAAGAGCCAGGAAGAGGAGGCCCGCGCCCAACGGCCCGATACGGTTCTCCTCGTCGAAGATGACGGTGCCGCGGGCATGCACCTGCAGACCGCAATCACCGCCGCCGGCTACGCCTTTCTGTGGGCCAGGAGCGGCCCCGAGGGGATTGAAAAGGCTGTCGTGGAGAAACCGACGGTCATCGTCACCAAGCTGATTCTGTCGGGGATGAACGGCGATCGCCTTGCCGAGACCGTTCGCCAGTTGCCGGGGTTGGAGGAAGTCCCCGTGATTCTCTACGACGACAGCGGCATGGGACACACGGCTCAGCAATACGAATCCCGGCCCGGCATCTTTGCATTCGTCAACGGCAACGCGGCCGCCGACATTCTGCATGCCGTGCGTGCGGCGAGCTAGACCCCATCCGAAAAGGGATGCGGCGCGGTGCCGCTCCGTAGGACGGTGCTCCTGCGCCGTCCTACGGAGCTTCGCGTGTCCACCGACCTTTTCGGACACCCTCGAGCTAGTCGGAAACTTCACCGCTTTTTCAACGTTCTCGTACCTTTGGCAGGGAGAGATGAAGTAATGAGATGAGGTAATG
>CAZKRK010000233.1:0-11857 GCA_964555035.1 uncultured Victivallales bacterium
CCCGCAAGCCCTGGAGCGTAGCGGAAGGGCAAGGGCGAGCAGAGAGTGAGCAACAAGTGCGAAACGGCTTTCAGCCGGCCCAATTCGTTGTGGCATTGCGACTGCGCATTGGCTAACATGGGCGCCTCAAAAAAGGGAGGAACCAATGGCGCCGAATCCACTTCTTGGTGTTGTCATGCACGCGATCGGCGGGTTTGCCGCCGGTAGTTTCTACGCCCCGTTGAAGAAGGTCAAATCGTGGTCGTGGGAGACCTACTGGCTGGTGATGGGGGTGGCGGCCTGGCTGATTACGCCGCTGGTTGTCGCGAGCATCACGACGCCGCGGTTGTGGGAGGTCCTGAAGTCGAGTCCGTCCAAGGCGCTCTTGTGGGCGTACATATTCGGCGTGTTGTGGGGCATAGGCGGGTTGACCTACGGTCTGACCATACGCTACCTGGGCATGGCGCTGGGCGTGGCCATCGCGCTCGGATTCTGTGCCGTTTTCGGCACGTTGATGCCGCCGCTCTTTCAGGGCCAGTTCGGCGAGCTCATGACCAGCTCCGCGGGCCGGACGATCCTCGGCGGCGTGGGCGTTTGCGTGATCGGCATTGTGACCTGCGGGTTGGCCGGACACCGCAAAGAGGGCGAGCTGTCATCCGACGAACAAAAGGAAGGCGTGGCCGAATTCGCTCTGGGCAAGGGCTTCGCCATGGCCACGGTTGCGGGAATCCTCAGTGCGTGTTTCGCGTACGGTCTGACCGCGGCCAAACCCATTGCAGCGCTCTCCGTCGAAATGGGAACCAAGGACCTCTATCAGAACAATGCGGGGCTCGTGGTGATCCTGCTTGGCGGACTGACAACAAACGCTTTCTGGTGTTTGCGGCTGAACCGGCGCAACAAGACATTCTCCGACTACAAGGGCGGCACTCCCCTTAACTACATTCTCTGCGCCCTGGGCGGCGCCATCTGGTACCACCAGTTCTTCTTCTACGGCATGGGCATGACCAAGATGGGCGAGAGGTACGACTTCTCGAGCTGGTCGCTGCACATGGCTTTCATCATCGTCTTTTCCAACCTGTGGGGCATCTACTTCAAGGAGTGGAAGGGCGCCGGCGGCAAGACAAAGGCTATGGTCTGGACCGGGCTGGCCATACTGATCTTGTCGACAGTCATTATCGGCTATGCCAACCGCATGGGGCACTGACCAGGGGCGTCGACACCCGTAGCGCGGAACGGATTTCCGCGCTACTGATTGCGGTTCGCCGCCCCGCCGAATATGGCGGGTTTATCGCCGGAATGGGAGTTTACTCATTCGGCATAGTTTCATATACTATCTCCATACTCATGGATCCTTCTGGAAGTGGCGATGACTGGAAGGTGAAGCCTCCTACGTTACGGGCAGGGGCCGTCCTGCCTGCGTAGTCATTCTGTGCATGGTGTTTCTATTTGGTGAAATGATAGAATTACGAGTTGGAAGTGGGCTAGTAGCGTGAAGACGTAGGTCCGATTTGAAATCGGACCCTGACCCGGCCGGGGTTGGGGTCCGAATGCAATTCGGACCTACGGAGGAGATACGAGATGAACGCAAGGCATGTGCAAACCAGAAACGCGTTGAGCGTCGCCCTTGTGGCGGTCGCAGCCCTATTGATAACGGCCGGCTCGGCCAATGCCGCCAATGCCGTTGTGAACGGGGACTTTTCGTCGAATGCGGCGTTGTTTACGACTTTCCCAGGATACGTGGGCGGAGCCAATCCCGCGGCAATCGACAACTGGACTCACGCCGGCGGCAGCAATCGTGGCATCAACGGGTCCGGCATCAGCACCCCGTTCGGCCCTGCCGACCAGTCCGCCGCGACCTACTACGGATTCATCCAGGGCACCGGTGGGACGCTCAGCCAGACCATCACGCTGTCGCACAACACCGCCTATGACATCTCTTTCCTCGCGGCCAACCGCAACGGCAACGCGACTGCCGCCGGCCGGGTGGTGGTGGCGGACAATTCCACCACCTACTACGACTCCGGGGTCACCGTATGGGGTACAGCCGCCTTCCAGCTCGTGAGCGCCTCGTTCACGACCCCGGCGTGGATCGATGGAACCATCACGATTACCCTCTCCAACGACAGCCCGGGTGGTGACAACACCGTCAGCTACAGTGACGTATCCATCGATCCGGTGCCGATCGGCCCCGGATCGGATATCACCGACGCTACGGACCAGGACACCCCCGGTGGGAAGCGCCTCAATGTCGACCGGTCACGGCTTCTCAACCTCTCCGCCGGTACCTACAATGTCGACGACTTCCGGCTCAACGTCCACACCCATACCGAGGGCGGCACGATCGCGCCGATGCTCCTGACAGGCACGCCGGCGAACTACACGACGTTGTGGGTCGGGTCGGCCTTCGATCCGACGTCCAACGGCGATCAGACGGTATCCGAAAGCGGCAGTTTTACGCTGGCTTCGGCGACGGACGTTTACGCGGGCTTCTTCACGTCCGACACGGGAAGCGGCATCATCGCCCTGGACGGCAACAACTCCGGGTCGGGCAGCAGTGCAACGGACCACGACAGCAGCTTTACGGCGCCAACCGGGCCGGGGCAAGCGGTGACCGGTTTCAGCAACCCCAATCTGGGAAGAACCTACGCATTTGAGATTAACGTCAGCGTCGACGACGACGGCGACTTTGCCGCTACCGGCGGCAACTCGACGAATGACATTGGCGGATACCGCATTCACACCTTCACCAGCAGCGGCACGTTTGCCGTAACGGGCACCGGCAGTGTCGAGGTCCTCGTGGTCGGTGGCGGCGGTGGCGGCGGGTATTTCGCGGGTGGCGGGGGCGCCGGCGGCCTGATCTACAGCAATGGTTTCGCTGTGAACGCCGGTAATATTCCGGTCACCGTGGGCAATGGCGGCGCCGGCGACACGGACAACGCGGGGACGGGCGCAAACGGGCAGAATTCCGTCTTCGCTTCACTTACAGCGTTTGGCGGTGGTGGCGGTGGCAGCAGAATCGGTGGTCATCCTTACAGCGGGGTCAATGGCGCTGACGGCGGAAGCGGTGGCGGAGGCAGTCCCGCGGATGCGGCTCCCCTGGGCCTGGGTGGGGCGGCCACCAATGGCCAGGGCAACGTTGGCGGCTCGGAACTCAGTACCGGCTGGGGCGGCTGCGGCGGTGGTGGCGCCGGGGCTGCCGGAGGGAATGCCAGTGGCAATACGGCCACTAGTGGTGGCAATGGCCTGGCCTACGACATCTCAGGTTCCAGCACGTACTACGCAGGTGGCGGTGGCGGCGGTAACTGGATGGCGAATCCTGTGGGATCAGGAGGGCTTGGAGGCGGTGGCGCAGGCGCAAACGGCAATGGGCCCGGAAACGCAGCAACGCCGAATACAGGCGGCGGTGGCGGCGGTGGTTCCCTGGCGACGGGCGGCGCCGGTGGCTCGGGCATCGTGATCGTGCGGTATCCGATCGCATCCGCGCCTACCGTGACCAACCAGGTTGCTTCCGGCATCGGGAACAATTCCGCCACGTTCAACGCCACGCTCGAAGTGGCGTCCACGAATGTGGACGTGTATGTGCATTGGGGAACGTCGGACGGGACGAACAATGCCGCGGCCTGGTCCACGAACGCCTACGTGGGCTCCTGGACGAACGTCGCCTCGACCAATATCAGCTTCTCGACCAACAACCTGACCTCGGGCACGCAGTACTACTACACCTTCCGTGCAACCAACGACGCGACCAACGTCTGGGCCGGCCCGAGCGCGAGCTTCTACACGCACGGCGCGCCGGGCGTCGACAACGCCGGCGGGGCCACGGGGATCGCCGAAGGCGCCGCCACGCTGAACGGCCGGGTTGTTTCGGCCGGCGGTGTGGCGCTGGACCACGTGCGCATCTACTTCGGGGACAACGACGGTGGCACCGACAAGGGCAACTGGGACACCAGCTATGTCTTCAACGCCGGGTCGATCACCGAAGGCGTGCCCTTCTCGACCAATATTACCGGACTGTTCTACGGCGCTCAATACAGCTACCGCACGTATGCGTCGAACAGCTACGGCGAGGCCTGGGCTGACGAGGAGACGTTCACAACGCCGCTGCCCACGGTTCCCGGGGGAACACCGGGCTGGAGTTATGCGGCCTGGACGGGTGACGCGGATTCCGGGATCGGCAGCGAGTACACCTATACGGCCAAGGTCACCTTCGACGACAATGACGACGCCACCATCAATGGGGTTCTGTTCCCGAAGGATGGTGCTGCGCCCTGGTCCGGCACGGGCTGGAGTGTCGGGGGCACCGTGAACCCATGGATGGGCAATGACGCCAACAACCTGAATACCGGCGGCAGTGAGAAGCTGGCCAACTCCTTCATCTATAACGGCACCCCACGAACGGTCCAGCTCTCGGGGCTGACGGACGGAACACGGTACCGGGCGACCTTCTTCAGTGTCGGCTGGGAAGATGGTGACCGGTTCCAGACCTTCCTCTCCAGCGGTGACAGCCTGTATGTTAACCAGGACCTCTACGGCAACAACAACGGCATCACGGTCTCGTATGTCTACGACGCGAGCGCTGCCACGCGCGACTTCACGATTACCCCGGCAGGCGGCACCTTCCACATGTATGGCCTCGCGAATCACGAGGTAGCCCGCATTCCCGTGGAGTTTTCCATCACCAACACGACCGCGGTCAATGTCGCGGAGACGACGGCCGAGCTGGTCGGGATCCTGGACGGGACGGGCTCGGTGTTCGACGTGATCGCCTACTGGAGCACCAACGACAACGCCGATTCCACGGCCTGGTTGGCCGACGGCGATGCGTCGAGCGCGGCGGTGGGCACCTACACGAACGTCACGGGGCATTCGGTTACCGGTACGGCGACATCGCTGACCGGCAGCACGCTCTACTACTACACGCTGGTCGCGTCGAATGCGGTGACCAACATCTGGGCCGGCCCGAACGCGAGCTTCTACACGCACGGCGTGCCGGCGGTGGACAATGCAAGCGGGGCAACGAGCACCGCTGCCAACCAGGCCACGCTGAACGGCCGGGTCGTCTCCGACGGCGGCGTGGCGCTTGACCATGTGCGCATCTACTTCGGGAACGAGGACGGCGGAGCGGACAAGGGCAACTGGGACGCAGACTACGCCTTCAACGCCGGCTCGATCTCCGAGGGCGTGCCCTTTTCGACCAACATCACCGGCCTGCTCCACGGCGTCCAGTACTACTACCGCACCTATGCCTCCAACAGCTACGGCGAAAGCTGGGCGGACGTGGAGACGTTCACGACGGCGTCGTCGCCGGCATACGGCTTCGAGCTCAACTCCTTCGCCTCCGCGGATGATGACGATACGGGGATCAGCCCCTTAATCACCTACACGCACCGGGTCGATGTGAACAACAACGGTGCCACGGTCATCAACGGTGTGACCTTTGACAACACGGGCAGCTACACGCTGACAGGAGCCACCGCCAACTACAACGACGGCAACGGCTACATCGGCACGGGCATTCTGGAGATGACCGATGACTTCAAGTATAACGGCAACCCGGCCGTGCTGACGCTGAGTGGTCTGACACCCGGGGTGACCTACAAGCTGCGACTCTACATCAACGCGTGGGGGAATCAGCCGCAGACCTTCTCCTTTGACGATACGGCGCCGGCCACGGTCGTCACGGACGTAGACCGCGGCACGACCGATGGCAAGCCGGCCTCGCTGGACTACACGTACGTCCTCGGCGCCGGCGATACGGATCTGGCGGTTACCGTAACGCCGCAGGGCGCGGGCACCTTCCACTTCATGGGCTTCAGCAATGAAGAGCTATCCCCTGTCGGCATCGACAACACCGCCGCGGCGAACCTGACGACCACGAGCGCGGACCTGGTCGGCACTCTCTATGGTGAGGACTCGGTATTTGACGTGAGCGTGTACTGGAGCGCGACCGACAATCCAAACGCGGCGGCGTGGTTGGCCGACGGCGGCGCCTCGAGCACGCCGATCGGTTCGTACACTAACGTCGCGGCGCATTCGGTTACCGGCGCCGTCGGGTCACTGACCGCCGGCGAGCGGTACTACTACACGATGCTGGCGACAAACGCGGCGACGAATATCTGGGCCACTCCGAACGCGGTCTTCTACACCTTGTACGGCGCCGCGCACACACCGTCCAACCTGACGGCGCAGACCGGCATCGAGGCTACGATCGACCTGGAGTGGGACGAGAGTGTCGAGCATGCGACCGGGTTTGTTGTCGAGTACTGGAAGACGGGTGGTTCGACAAGTGTCTGGCAGGTTGCCGGCGGAGATGCGACCAACACGACCGTGACCGGTTTGGACCATGATACGCTCTACACCTTCCGCGTGGCGGCCACCAACAGCGCCAGCGGCGGTGTGACGGCGTTTTCCACGACGGCGGCGGCAACGACCATTGCGGAGATCGACCCGATCGGCGGCGCCGACCACCGCATGCGCATCACCTTTGCCAGCTACACGGGTGATACGCTGACGAACTTCCCGGTGCTGGTGGTTTTCTCCAACGGGCTGCACGGGTTCAGCTACGCCGACTGCGAAGCCGGCGGCACGGACCTGCGCTTCACCGGCGGCGACGGCGTGACCCCCGTGAACTACGAGATCGAGAACTGGGGTTCCGGCTCCGACAGATCATACGTCTGGGTGCAGGTGCCCGAGTTTACCGGTTCGAGCGTGATCTGGGCCTATTGGGGCTCCGAGAAGCCCTACCATGCCGCCAGCCAGACCGACGGCTCGGTCTGGTCGCAGGACTACGCCGGCGTCTGGCACCTTGACGAGACCGACGGTGTCGAAGACCTGACCGATTCCACGGCATTCGACAACGATGCAACGCTTGATGCCGACACCGACAACGTCGACGGCCTGGTCGCGAAAGCACAGTACTTTGACGGCGGCAACGACTACATCCAGATTCCCGACTCGCCCAGCGTGTCGGTCACGGGCGACCTGACGTTGTCGGCCTGGATCAAGGCCGACTCGTTTGCGGGCACAAGCCAGCAAATCGTCGCCAAGGCCGGCAACGGGTCCTACCGGTACCGGATCCAGGACGGCGGCACCGTTCTGTGGACACTGATCAAGGATGGGGGTCCTCTCGAAACGGAATCCGCGCTCTACGCCTTTGAGACCAACACCTGGTACCAGGCCGTCACAAAGGTTGATTTCTCGACCCAGGAAGTGTTCTTCTACATCAACGGCACGCAGATCGGGACGCCCCAGACTACAGCCAAGACGGGCATCAGCGATTCTCCCGGTACGTTGTTGATTGGGAACTACGTAGCCGGCAACCCGAATGAGGATTTCGACGGCATCATCGACGAAGTCCGCATCACGGACGGATTGCGGTCGGCTGACTGGATCAACGCCTCATTCATGACAGTCGCCTCCAACGCAACCTTCAACGCGTACGAGGACGCGCAGACGCTGGTACCCAACGCGCCACGTCTGCTGATCGTGGACGGGGCGACGAACGTGCTCGATACTTCGGCCTACCTGACCGCGTCGCTGACGTCAACGGGCGGCGCACCGACGGGCGTGTGGCTGTACTATGGCGAGACGAACGAGGGTGACTCCTGGACGACGTGGGACCACTCCAACGACCTGGGCGTGGTGGCTTCGGCTCCGCCCGTGCCCTACGACGAGTATGTCGACTCGTTGACTCCCGCCACGCAGTACTACTACGCCTACCGCGCCACGAACAGTTACGGCACCGGGTGGTTGGGCGACAGCTTCACGACGGCCGGCGCGCCGGAGATCAACAATGGTGCGGGGGCACTGGTCGATGTCGGCATCGCCACCCTGCGCGGCAACCTGGTCGACACCAACCGGGCCGAGACGACCGTGCGAGTGTACTGGGGCTCGTCGGACGGCGTCATGGATGCCGGTGCGTGGGCGTACACCAACGACATGGGCGTGCTGGGGAACGGGGCGTTTTCGACCAACACGGCGGCCCTGTTGTATGGCGTGACCTACTACTATCGTTGCTACGCGACCAACGCCTACGGCGGGACGTGGGCAAGCAGCTCGGAGAGTTTCACGACACCGTTGCCGCGCGAAGCCAACGGGTGGACCACGACGCCATGGAATGACGACGCCACGTCGGGCATCACCAACGATCACACCTACACCGTGGCCGTGAACATGAAGGGCGCGCAGGTTACGATCCGTGGCGTCTCGTTCCAGACACACGCTCTCTCAGGACCGAACTTCACGATCGGCGGACCGGACAGCACGGGCAACAATGATGTCAACAACGTCACGGGGGACAGCGCCGTGATGGCGAATGATTTCATCCACGGCAGTCCGGGTGCGCGTACGGTCACCCTCTCGAACCTGACACCCGGGACGCAGTACCGCACGACCTTCTTCGGCGTCGGTTGGGATGCCGCGGCCAGCCGGGACCAGCTCTTCTCCGCGACGGGGGGCAGCGCCGCGATCCAGGACGAGAACGTTTACGGCCAGGACAACGGCATGCGGCAGGAATACACCTTCTTTGCCGACGGCTCGGGCTCACAGGCCTTTACCGTCACGCCGCAGGTGGCCGGTCGTTCGTTCCATATGTACGGTTTGGCCAACCGGATCGTGGAACCGCTGGTAGGCATCGACAATGAAGATGTTAGCGCCGTCACCGAATCGACGGCTACGTTCAACGGCACGCTGCAGGCAACCGGTGCGGTCTTTGACGTGTATGTCTACTGGGGCACGTCGGACGGCGGCACGGACACGCTCGCGTGGGCTCATTCGGACTCCGTCGGTTCCTACACCAACCTGGCGAGCGTGGCGCTCGCCTACCCGGCCACGGGGCTGGCGCTCGGCACGAACTACTACACGTTCAAGATCACCAACCCGCAGACGACGATCTGGGCCGAACCCAGCGAGGAGTTCATGACCCTGGGGCAGCCGACAATCGAGAACGTGGCCGCCAGCAATGCCGTCGGCTTTGCCGCGCTGAAGGGCGACCTGACCGGCGGCGGGGTGGCGGATGCGACGGTTTACTGGGGACCCGCGGATGGCGGAACCGACCACGATGCCTGGGCGCACACGAACTCGATGGGGCAAATCCTGACCGGCGAATTCTCGACCAACACGACCTCCGGCCTGTACTACGGTCTGACCTACTACTACCGCTGCTATGCGACCAACGCCCTCGGTCACGACTGGGCCGATTCCTCGGCCACGTTCCTGACGCTCGCCAACACGGAATCGAGCGGATGGGCGACCAACCAGTGGAACGATGACGCCACGGCCGACATCGACAGCTCGTACAACTACAACGTCGCCGTGAATATGGCAGGAGTGCAAGTCGACGTAAACGGCGTTACCTTCCAGGCCCACACGTTCTCCGGTGCGGACTTCTCCATCACCGGACTGGGAGGGAACTACAACAACGACGCAAATGACGTGGTCGGCAACAGCGCCACGCTGGCGAATGACTTCCGCTACAACGGCAAGCCAGGCACGGTGGTGGTCACCAACCTGACAGAGGGCGCATACTACCGCACGACGTTCTACGGCTGCGGGTTCGGTGCTCCGGGCGGGCGCGTCCAGACCTTCGACGCCGAAGGGGACAGTGCCGTCATCGACGAGCACCTCTACGGGAACAACAAGGGTATGCGAGCCTCGTACACCTTCAGGGCCGGTGGATCGGCGGCGAAAACCTACACCTTCATCGCTACACCCGATCCCAACGTGTCCACCTTCCACCTGTACGCGCTCAGCAACCGCGGGATCCCACTCGACGACGTCCTGGAGATCTACAACGGTGACGTCACCGGCCTTGGGGCGACCGCGGCCACGTTCAACGGCACGCTCAACGCGTCCAACGCCGTGTACGACGTGTACGTCTACTGGGGCACGTCCAACGCCGGGGCACAAGTGACGGGATGGGACGACAGCGTCCTCGTCGGTTCATACACCAACGTCGCGAACCAGGCGGTCAGCCATACGCCCAGCCTGTCCGACAACACGACCTACTACTACACGTTCATGGCGTCGAACGCGTCCGATGTGATGTGGGCCGAACCGAGCGTCAGCCTGACCACCCTGGGCGGGCCGACGGTTACGAACCTGTCCGAGACGGGCGTCACGGTTGCTTCCGCCACGCTGAACGGCGAGCTGCTCGACGGGACGAGCGCGGATGTGACGATCTACTGGGGGCTGAGCGATCCCGGCGACACAACTGTCGGCTGGGATCACGCCGAGTCGATCGGTACCGTCGGACTGGAGACCTTCGCGACAACGGTGACCGTGCGTGCGAGCGGTACCTACTACTACCGTTGTTACGCGACCAATGCGTATGGGTCTGACTGGGGCGGTCCCGTGGTGAGCTTCGCCACGCCGCAGGCGACGCTGTCGATCGCAGACGGCTCCGTCTCGGAAGGCGATTCGGGGACAACCAACCTGGTCTTCGATGTCACGCTCTCGGCAGCCTGCGCCTCGAACGTGACGGTCAACTTCCAGACCGTTGCCGACACGGCGGCGGCGGGAACCGATTACGTGACGACCAACGGGACGTTGCAGATCGATGCCGGCAACACCTCGGGCCAGATTGTGGCGGTGGTCCTTGGCGACACTGACGAGGAACAGCCGTCCGAGGCGTTCGATATGAACCTGAGTGCGCTTGCGGGCGGTCCGTCGTTCGCGGACGGCACGGCGGTCGGCACGATTGTGGACGATGACACCGGCATCGGCGCATACCGCTACAAGATGAAGATCGCCTTCGGCGGCTACAACAAGGTTGAGACGCTGACCAACTTCCCGGCGCTGGTGATGTTCGGAACCAATCTGAGCAACTTCGGCTACGACCAGTTCGAGTCTTCCACGGGAGGCGACTTGCGCTTCGCAAATGCGAGCGAGACGCAGGCGCTCGACTACGAGGTCGAGAAATGGGACACCGGGGGCCAGTCGTATGTGTGGGTGCGGGTCCCCGAGCTGGTTGATGCCAGTACCTACGTCTGGGGCTACTGGGGCATCGCCGACGATACGAATGCCCCGCCGTGCACGACGAACGGCTCGGTGTGGGCGTCTTCGTTCGAGACGGTCTGGCACCTCGGTTCCGACGGCGGTGTGGAGGATCTCACCGATGCCACGGTCAACGGACTGGACATGACCGACAACGGGGACTCGGTCAATGCCACCGGCAAGATCGGGGATGGTCAGTACCTGGACGGCGCGACCGACTACCTGACGAGCGCTTGCCCCGCGGCGCTGGACGGCAACCCCGTCTTCACCGTGTCGTGGTGGATCAGGCACAGCACGCAACCCAGCCGCATCTGGGCCATGGACTTCGGCAACCGGACGACTGGGGCCTACCACGCGCTGATCAGCACCGGTGGCGTCACGCAGCTCGGCGTGTGGGGCGGCGGCCAGAACAACCCGAGCATCCTGGCCTACCGCGACACGTGGCTGCACATGACCACGGTGCACCTCCCCGACAACACCCTCAAGACCTACTTCAACGGTGTTCAAGCCGACAGCGATGCCGGTCTCGTCTTCAACGTCATCGCGGGCGGCGGGTTCAGGATCGGCCAGAAGATCGGTGCGGAGTCGCACTACAAGGGCGACGTGGACGAGGTGCGCGTATCCAACGTGGCCCGCTCGGCCGACTGGGCGTGGGCGAGCTGGAACAACCAGGCGCAGAACACGTCGTTCTGCGACTACGGCACCATAGACGCCAACCCGCCCGGGCCGACGTTGTTTATTGTGAGGTAGGAAAGTGGGGGAGTGGGGGAGTGTATCAAGAAGTCATGGGCCGCTTGAGAGTGGCGGCGTGTGGCGCGCTCCAACCGGTCTACGCCACTCCGCGCCGATCCGCGTTGCGTCTCGGGCTGCGTGGCTCACTACGAGC
>CAZKRK010000234.1:0-11839 GCA_964555035.1 uncultured Victivallales bacterium
ATACAAATCTGGGAGAAGCGCGTCGTGAGCAGAACCGCATATTGGACAATCGCCGTGTCAACTGTTGCCGCCATAGCAACCACATCGCCGGCCGCACCCGGGGAAATCAAGCTCTGGCCGGCTGGCGCCCCGGGTTTGCCCGAGCAAGTCAAGCCCGAGAAGGTCCTCGCCGACAGGGGTGACGGCGTCGAGCGCGTCACCAACGTGAGCGAACCGACGATTGCGGTGCACAAACCCGATCGACCCACGGGAACCTGCGTGCTGGTTTGTCCCGGTGGCGGCTACAGCATTCTCGCCACAAGCCACGAGGGAACCGACGTGTGCGACTGGCTCAACAGTAACGGGGTAACGGCCGTCCTGCTGAAGTACCGGGTGCCGAAACAGCGGGCCGGCGCACTCCAGGATGCTCAGCGCGCCATCTCCACAATCAGACACCACGCCAAGGAATGGGGTATCCACCCGGACCGCATCGGCATCCTCGGATTCTCCGCGGGCGGACACCTTGCCGCAGCGGCCTCCACGTCATTCTCGGAACGCAGCTACGAGCGCATCGATGAGGCCGACGAACAGAGTTGCCGGCCCGACTTCAGTGTCCTCGTGTACCCGGCATACCTTACCGGGAAGGGCAAAGACGGCATCCCGAAGCTCTTGGTCAACGTAGACAAGAACACCCCCCCGGCATTTCTGGTTCACGCCCAGAACGACCGCATCACGGCCGACAACAGCCTCTTCTACTTTCGAGCCCTGAAGGAGGCCGGTGTCGACGGCGAGCTTCACATCTACCCCAAGGGCGGCCACGGGTTCGGAATGAAGGACATCCCTCACCCGATCGGCGAGTGGCCGAGACGCTGCGCCGAGTGGATGCAGGCACGGGGGCTGTTGGCCGAGTGACGGCGGTCTACGCCGCCACGGGAGTCAGTTGTCGTTCGATGGCGTCCCGCAGTTCTCCGACCTTGATCGGCTTCGCCACGTAATCGTCCATCCCCGCGGCCAGGCATTTTTCCCTGTCGCCCTTCATTGCATTGGCCGTCAAGGCTATGATCGGAATCGAATGATTCAGAACTCCCGACCCGCTGTCTCTGATGCAGCGGGCGGCTTCGAAACCGTCCATCTCCGGCATATGCACGTCCATCAGCACAACGTCATAGGCGTTTTTCTCGAGGGCGCGCACCGCCTTTAGCCCGTCGCCAACAACATCGGTGCGGTACCCCATCTTCTGCAGCAGCCTCACGGCCACCTTCTGATTGACGAGATTGTCCTCGGCCAACAGAACGGACCCGGCTCGTTCCGTCCCCTCGAGAAGCACCGAAGACTGGCTGTCGGCTTCATCGTACAACGGATCACGGGTCTCCAACGGCACGACGGTCATGAGCAGATCGTGCAAAAGGGAATAGCGAACCGGCTTGACCAGCTGACCGTCAAAACAGGACGACTTCACGACTGCGATGTCGTCCCGCGTGCAGGCGCCCGTTACCATGGCCACGAAAGCCGGCGACTCGGCAGCGTCGATATCCAAAACCGACCGGGCCAACGCTACTGCGTTACCGTCAGGCAACCCGCCGTCAACAATGACGACGTCAAACATCGCATCGTCACGCCTGGCTTCCTCCAGGCATGCGGCGGCGTTACTTGCGTCCACAGCCAGGACGCACTCGCACGCCCACATCTCCAGCATGGTGCGGACCGAGTCACGAACGGCAACGTTGTCGTCAACAACCAGCACCCGCACTCCCGCCAGACAGGACTCACCCGGAGACGCCAACAGCTTCCGCTCACGCTTGGAGACCACAATCTCAGTCGTAAAGCTGAAGACGGTCCCCTTTCCTTCCTTGGTTTCGACCCACATTTCGCCGCCCATCAGTCCTGTCAGGCGCTTAGCAATCGCAAGACCCAGCCCCGTTCCGCCATACTTGCGCGACATGCTGGCGTCCACCTGGAAGAACTCGTCGAACAGCCGGTTGACCTTCTCTCTGGGGATGCCCGGTCCCGTGTCCTTTACGCTGAAGCGCAGACGGATAACATCGTTCTCACGCAGATCGTCGACCACGACGCTGACCACGACCTCACCCTGCTCGGTAAACTTGACGGCATTGCCAATCAGGTTGGTCAGGATCTGTTGCAGGCGCCCCGGGTCGCCTTTCAGCAAGAACGGAACCGCCGGATCTACGGCACACACGTATTCCACACCCTTCTCCTGGGCGTGAATGGCCAGGATGCCGCTCAGGTCCGACAGCAATCGACGCAGACTGAAATCGGTGCTCTCAAGCTCAAGCCGACCGGCCTCGATCTTGGAGAAGTCCAGGATGTCATTGATGATGCCAAGCAGCGACTCCGAGCTGCGTTCCAGCGTCTTGACGTAGTCGTGCTGCTCACTGTCGAGACTGGTTGAGGTCAGGAGCTGAAGCATCCCCATGATTCCGTTCATAGGTGTGCGGATCTCGTGGCTCATCATGGCCAGGAACAGGCTCTTGGCTTCGTTGGCGGCCTCGGCGGACTTCTTCGCGCGCAACAGGTCGCCCGCCTGTTCTTCCAGGGCACGGTTCAGCACAAGCACACCACGGTTCGTCTCTTCCAATTCCACATTGAGCTTGTCCAACTCGGCGTTCTTGCCTCCCAGCTCATCCAGCGCGTCCAGCAACTGCGCGTGTTGCTGCCGGACGGCAGCAGCAGCCTCATCGTTAAGGTGATAGACGCAACGCGAGAAGCGGTCCTTGAGATACAGAAGCGTCTCACGGGACAGATCGCCCGCACCCGGCTCCCCGCCGTACTTGACCGTGTGGATGCACAGACCGCCGCCGACACCCGCCCCAACCGTCAGTTCATCCGTCAACTGACCCGCACCACGCAACGTGTCGCCCATCCCTCCCCCCGACACGTCAATGCCACAGGCACTCGCGATACCCGCCCCACGGTCACGGAAACTAAGTCCAAGTCCCATCCTCCCCGCATCGTCGAGGTAGCATAGGAAAGTAACGTGGCAGTCCTCACCAAACTTGATTACGTCGCGTGACAACAGCGAGGCAACCGTCGCGGCGCCCTCCGTGTCAGACTCCGAGAACGCCATTGCGCCGGCAAGCTCAGCAGCGACGTCCCGCACGCAGACGACATCCGTTTCGAGCTGAAGCGGAAGTTGTCCGATCTCATTCCGCCTGTCGAATTCGCGACTCTCCGACAACTGTTGTTGCATCGTCCGCCTGCCCTGCATGCCGCTCCACAGTGCCATTCCGGCCAAAGTCCGTCGTCATGGCGCACCCCGGGAGACCGCGCTCCCCACCGTGGCAAGCATGCATTGCGCCGCACCGCCGAAAGTACCCCAAAGACGCATGAGCCCGAACGGACACCATCAACGGTAAGCACACGCACCTGTGTGAAATCCAGTCGCTGCCAATCTGCGCCGATTCAAAGCAGGGAACACGCCAACTAGTCAGCAGACTCCGCAGAACTCCCCACTTTGTCACAATCTCCGGCAGTATTGGGCCCACAATCGCTCAAGTGACAGCGAAACAGCCCACAACACCCGCTTCACTCACGGCAAAACGCCGCATGGCAGAGTCGGTGCAGTGAACACGCGATACGCCGTCTCGACCCAATCCCCCGCCGTTCAATGCGTTCGCCTGCGAACAGAATGAACAGTCCAGCCCCACGAAATTGCCTCTCCTCTTCCTCGCGGCAGGCAATTCCAGACCTCACTCCGACTTCTGCTTCTCCAAGCACAGAAGTAGCGCAAGAAGCGGACCATGTGAACCGCGGCGGATCGATTGCGGAAGCGGGACTCAACCCGGCGTGCCTCCCGCCAATGCGTTCACAGAATCTCCGGGCCGGCTCGCGAGGACGCTCGCCCTCCAGAACGACCGCAAACCATGACAAATGGAGGGCGAGCGTCCTCGCGAGCCACGGGCGGAACGTGCGAAGAGCGCCTTAAGCCAGTGCCATTCAGGTCCAGCCCTACTCCACCCCGGGCGCATCCGCCGGCGGCTCTCCCTGCTCCACCGGCTCGTCCCGTTCAACCGGCTTTTCCTGCTCCACCGGCTCGTCCCGTTCAACCGGTTTTTCCTGTTCCACCGGCTCGTCCTGTTTCGCCGGCCTTTCCTCTTCAACCGGTTCTTCGTAAGGTTTGGCGCCGGGGACTTTTGCGAGTTCCCCCTTTACGAATTCGTAGGCCTTGCTCCCCTTGTCCACGTCTGAAAGCGCCTGCAGATAGAACCCCTCGGCTTCCACATAAGCGTTTGTCGCCTCCGCGGCCCTGCCGGCATCAGCGTAGATGTCACCAATCCGTTTAGCATTGAACCCCAGCGTCATCTCAGGCGTATAGCGCACGCCCGTGGTCGGATCCTGGCCCAGATCGTCCTCCTTGACCACGAGCTGCATGAACTTGCGGAACCGCTTCACCGCTTCGTCCGTCTCACCCTTTTGGAGCGCCACGTGCGCGCGCATTTTGCAGAGCGCCATCGCCGTCCATGCCTCGTCACGCCCCTCCAGCCCCTCTTCCAGGTACTTGAGTGACTTCTCGTATTCACCGGCAGCAAAGCAACCGTCGACGACCTTCGCCTTGATCTCGCTGCGCTGGTGGCTCTGCGTGACGGCACCCATCAGGCGCTCTCCGACCACGATCATCCTGCGCAGCAATTCCGCGTCCGAAGCTTTCATGACATCGTAGAAGCTCCGACTGAACTCGCGCCCCACAATGTCGGGCGGGATCTCGAGCTTGTCCAGCAACAGCTCCAGGCGCTCCACGATACCAGCCGTCTGACCGTTGCGTGCCTGCGATTCGATCCACTGGCGGCACGCCAACTCCAGGGTCCTACGCTTGCCCTTCTGCTCGAGGAGCATGAACTCGCAGAGCCGTTCGGACATCCCTTCCCGCCCGTCCTTCAGAGCCATCGCACACGTACGCGAGAACAGACGTGACAGCCCGGCATCGTCCAGAGCAGGCGCCATGGACATCAACTGTTGCTCCAGAGTCATCCAGTCCTTGCGCTTCAGCAGCAGCTCGTACCGGACGGCCGCCATCCGTTGCGCAACCAGAGGTTCCTCCGGGGCGACCTGCTCCAACTTCGATAGCAGCAGCTCCGCATCACGCAGCTTGGACTCATTCACCAGGCGCTGCACAATGCTGCATATCAGGTTTACTGCTCGGGATGCCCCGAATCTCTCCACGGCAACCGGAACGAGCTCAAGCAGACGCGCAAACCGGCCCAGTTCCAGACACGAATTGAGGTGCCAACCAAAGATCTGTTCCGTCAGCGACGTCTCGAGATCCCTCTCGAGAAGGTCCCGCGTGAGTTCAAAGACCCCGTTCGTGTCTCCCATACGCATCTTGTGTGCGTAGACATAGCGCACACTGGGGGCTGCAATCGCCGTTTCCCGCTCCAGGGCTTCCCAGAAACGCTCCTCCGCCTGCTCCGCCCGCCCGGCCATGTACAGCACTTGCTCGCCCAGGGAAAAAGCACGCTCACGCAACTCGGCGTCCTGTACATCGTCTACCGCGGCCAGGAGCTGCTCAATCACCACGTTGGTCTCGCCGGCCATCCATACCGTGCGCACCCGTTCCATATATGCTTCGAAAATGTCGGCATGAGCGGCCAAGTACCGCGAGTCACCCATAGCGACGCGCAGAAGGTCCAACGCTGCATTGGTTTCACCCTCCGTCCAGAGCCCCTCCGCTTTCTCGACAAGCGCTTCGTAGGTGACCTCTTCCTCGACAGGAGCCCCCTCCCCCTCAACCGGAACCGGTTCCGGTTCCGCTCCGTCCCGCGTCAAAACGATAGCGACAACCACAATCGCGAGAACAACCACACCGGCAAGAATGCCAACCTGCTTCTTCTTCATGCTAACCTCCAAGTAAGTCTTCAAAGCAACCGCACGGCACATTCTCTCCCGGACACCGCGCCGTATTGCCGGACGTGAACAAACGCCACGCGGTAGAATACCGCACACCCACGGCCGAACAAGTGAAATGTCGGCGTCCCGCCCGGCAGGCACGGGCGATCGCTGACCGGTGACTGCCGATTGTCGATTTGCGAAGCTCAGAAATCATCAATGATCAATCCCCGGTCATCAACCAAAGGGGCTTCTCAGACTGCGTCCGGCTGCCGCATATCCTCGAGTTCGATGTCCCGCCGTATTGTATACAAGGTTACGTTCCGATCGTCGCGACGGTAGATCTCGATTGAATCGGCTATGGTCTCGATTATCATCAGCCCTCGCCCGCGCTCGGCCAGTTCCGATTCGGGTACGGTGCTGGCGTAGCCGGCCTTTACGTTCCACTTCTGCCCCGGATCGCTGAACAGCAGTGCGCAGCGCTCGCCTTCGTTGCGCAACTGAACGGAGATAGCGGCGCCATCGGGCAGGTTCCCGTGATCGATGGCGTTGGCGCCATGCTCGAGAACCAGCAATTGAACGGCGCCGGCCGCGGTCTCGCTCCAGCCTGCCGCAAGGAGCCTCTGCTCGATGTCCGTCGCAAGCCTATGCAGATCGTCACTCAACCCGGAGATCTTCTCGTCCAGCAGGACTGTCCGCGGGTCAATGACATGGAGAACCAGTGCGCTGCAGTCATCTTGGGCAAGGTTGTACCCCGCCCGTTCCAGCCCGGTAAACAGAGCGTCGGACACGCTCACCGATTCCGTTTGCCCGGTGGCGTCGCCGAACACCTCCGCAAGCCGCGAGATACCACACTGCCAACCGTCCGCTCCCATGGTGGCCTCTGTCAGACCGTCCGTGTATACGAGCAAATTTCCCCCGCCCGGAATCGTCATCCCGATCGCATCATCCTCCCGGTACGAGGCCGGCTCCGCCAGAGAAAAGCCGATCGGCACGCCGCCACCGCTCTTGAAAACGTCAGTCGTCGCCGTACCGTTCGCGTTCAGCAGAATCGGTGGCGGATGGCCGCAACAAAACGCCTCAAGCCGCCGGGTTGCGGTGTTGTAGATCCCCAGGAACAAGGTAGCGTACAGGGCCGGGTTGGCAATGTGATGCCGAAAACGCAGATCCAGCTCATTGCAGATGACCGTGGGGCCCGCCGCGCCGTAGTGCGCCATCAGCTCGGACAACGTCCCTTTCAGCATAGAGGCGACTATGGCCGGGGCGACCCCGTGGCCACATATATCTCCCACGTAGAAGCACACGCGGCCGTCGTACAGGTGCTGAACGTCGAGTATGTCGCCGCCCACGTTCATCGTCGGCCTGCAGGTCGCACGAATGTCCAGTTCCCGCGTCAGCAGCGGGTCAATATCCAGCAAAGTCCGCTGCAGCATGCCGGCCAGTTCAAGCTCACGCGACACCCGTTCGTTCCATGCGCGCAACGCATCCGTGCTTCGCTTCAACTCAAGCGCGTTGCGCACCCTGGCGATGAGTTCGCGCGGGTTGAACGGTTTGCGGATGTAGTCCGTGGCCCCCACATCGAAACCACGCTCGATGTCATCTATCTCCGTCCGCGCCGTTACCATGACCACGGCAATGTCGCGCGTGGTTTCGCTCTCCTTGAGCCTCCGGCAGACTTCATACCCATCCATCCCCGGCATCATCACGTCTACCAGGACAAGGTCGGGAGCCTCCTGCTTCGCAACCCTGCAGGCGGTCGGACCATCCGCGGCTTCGACTACGTCGCATCCTCTCCCGGCCAGGATCTTACGCATGACAAGGCGGTTCGGAAGCTCGTCGTCCACGACCAGGACACGCCCCGTCATGCAGTCTGCTCCCTGAAGAGACGCAACCACTCGTCCACAACGCCGGCCAGGCGCCCGCACCGGGCTTCGTCACCGGCCTTTGCAGCAGACTCGAGTTCCTCCCCCAGCACAGACATTTCCGGCTTCCCGATCGTTCCGCCCATGCCCTTTATCGAGTGCGCGTTGGAAGCTATGGCCTCCAGATCACCCTCCCGCACCCCCTTCCGGATTCCGTCGTTGTTGATGTCCAGCTGTTCAAGAAAAGCCTCCCGCAGCTCATCGTCGAGCTCCATCGCATCTACCTGATACACCCCCTTACGTGATTCCAAGTCGGGAACCACATCGGCAATCATCCCGTACAGTTCCGCCATAGCCAGTTCCTTTCGCTGTCGGCCACCATTGGCCACCATTTTGCTTTCCCCGTTTGCTATCCTGACAAGACCGCCTCGTCAAGAACTATCACGTCAGAACCCCGGCACGGGGCCCAAGTCAGCTCCGCGGGGATTCCGACGCCGTTGATGCCTGAGTCTTTCCTCCGACAGCGTAAGGGAATCGGTTGACGAAACCGACGAGAGCGGTTGACGAGTCGAGGTGCTCCCATCTTCCACCGTTCTCGTCGCCGTTCTCGTCCACCGGGCTCCCGGTTCACAATGCGTTGCGCATACGCACAATCCGCGTTAACTTACGGGTAATGCAGGACCAAACTGAGAGAGAAGCGCCTCGCCGCCGGAAAGCGCGGAAGTCCGTGGCGCGCATGTTTGTGCGCGCGCTCTGGGTGTTCGTCTTCATCGCCGCTCTTCTCCCAATCTTCGCTCCCACCATAATCACCCACCTGGTGATGCCGCGTCTTGACAGGCGCGACGGTTTCACGCTCGAACTGCACCGCCTGGACTACACCGGTCTGGACGCCGCCGTATCGCTCGGAGACGTGACCTCCCCGTGGCTGGAAACCGGCTCCGTCCACGCCGACTATACCGCGGCGTCGCTTGCAAAGGGAGAGGTGAACAGACTCACGATAACCGGGGCAAGGCTCTACCTGTGCAATACCGGCGAGGGGTGGCGACTGCGGGGTACGGACGATGCGGCCGCCGTGCGGCGATCACGCGCGGAAATACGGCTCCCCAGGCTGCTGATCTCCGAGGTCGCCGTTCCGGCAGCGCGCATAGAGCTGCAGGATTCGGCCGGCGTCAACACGATCGTCTGCGACCTGACCGGACACGACGTCGAGCTCGGCAAACAGACCGCTGCACGCATCGATCTCAGGGCGGAATCGGACGGCATCGTTTTGCGTTCAGATCTCGTTTTCAGGATGTGCGACCACGAGATCTCCCTCGTCGCCGTCCCTCCCAACCCGCCCAAGTCACCCCTGCTGACGGGCAGAATCCCCGGCCTCCCCGGGCAGATCAGTGTTCCTGACTGGCGCATCCGTGTCGCTTCCGACCGAACAAACGGCAAACTTGCCTGCAGCGCGCGCGTGACCACGGAGCTCGGCCCCGCCGACGGCGGCACGAATGGCTGCCAAGCCGGCTTCCTGACCCGGCTCGACCTCGGCGGCAACCGCAAATGCCTCACCGGTGATCTGCACACCGAGTCTGCCGGCCTCCGCCTCAGACGGTACGAGTGCGGTCCGATGCGACTGGACCTGCCCGTTATGTGGCCCCTTCCCGAGGGGGGACTGCATGGCAACTTCCACCTCGACAGCGTCGCGTCGGGCAAGCTGCGAGGCGGCCCCCTCAGTCTCAACCTCACCGGCAACCTACACGGCCTCTCCATCACCGGCTACTGTGCAGTCGGAAGTCAAACGGCAGCCATCGCGTCCGTGTCGGGCACGGTTACTCATCACGAAGGAAAGCGCGCCGGCCGCCTGTCCCTCTCCCTCCCGCTCGGCAACACCGTAGCTCCGCTCGACCTGAGACAGATTCTCCCAAACGCGCCGCCGGCAAACGTGAGGGGGACTGTGAGCGCCTGCTTCACCAGCTCCAACAGCACGCTCGAAGTCGCCGGCGACCTGCCGCATCTCGAGTTCGAACACCCCGCCCTGACCATCGAAGGCCTCAAGACCCGCTGCCTGCTCAACGCACACGCTCTGCCCGCTTCCCTCCCGGCTCAGTTGCTGACGATCGAGCGCGCCGCACTGGGATCGCTCTCGATGCAGTCACTCGAGCTTCTCTACCGCGTGGAGCTCGACAAATCGTTCACCATTCGGGGCGCACACGCGCAATGGTGCGGAGGCAAGGTCGACCTGCAGGGCGTGACGCTGCGCCCCGGCGGCGAATCCCTCGATCTGCTGGTTCACGTCGACCGCATTCTGGTCGGCGACCTCTTTCGCCAGCTTGGTCTGCCTACCACGTCGGGCGACAGCACTGTAAGCGGACGCATTCCGGTGAACCGGCACCGCGGGCAACTGCGATTCACCGACGGTTTTCTGAGTACGCGTCCGGGACGCACCGGCGTGATCTCGTTTGGCGACACCGACGCCATCGCGGCGGCCCTGGCCGCCGGAGCAGGCCGGGATGCGCGGCTGGCCCTGGTCAGCGCCGCTCTCAAGGAGTTCGCCTACGAATGGATCACGCTGACTCTCAACAGCAAGGGCGACGAACTTGCCATGCAAATGAGCCTTTTCGGCAAACCGGCGAAAAGAATTCCGTTTAAACTCGAGAATAGAACTGGCGTCTACGTCGTCACATCACGTAAAGAGGAGTGGTCCAGCCCGAAAATGCAGGTTGACTTGAATTTCAACATCCCGCTGGACGACATCCTGAACGTGACGACACACACGACGAAGCTATTGAGGGGAAATCTCCAGCGGAAGGGCGACACATGAACACGAGGATACAGATAGTCACTCTGGCGATTGCCGCGGCCGTTGTCGCCGGCTGCCGAACGAGGCATGAAATCAACACGGTTTCCGAAGTGAAACCGATCCACATCACGATTGACGTCAACGTCAAGGTCGACAAGGCGTTGAACGACTTCTTCGACGAAGTCGACGAAGCCGACGCCAAACAACCGTCTGAAAAGGAAGGAGAACAGCAGCAATGAAGAAGGTACTCCACATAGCGCTACTCACAGCCGTTCTGGCCGCCTGGCTATGCCCGAGCACCACCCATGCCGACGACACCCAGAAGCGCATGATCCAACGCTTGCCGACAATCAACGAGCTCATTGGGAAAGGCGTCATAGGCGAAAACAACTCCGGGTTGCTCGAGTATCGCAAGAACACAACCGAGAAAGCGGACGTCGTCGCCTCCGAAAACAGCGACCGCAAGGCGGTCTACGCCAGGATTGCCAAAGCCCAGGGCACATCCGTCAAGCTCGTTGGCCAACGCCGCGCCGCCCAAATAGCATCCAAAGCCCGCCCCGGCACCTGGCTGCAGAAGACGGATGGGAACTGGTACCGGAAGTAACCGCCCCCGGGGCGCTTCGCTGCCGGGACAATTCAAGATGGAAACTCAAGCTTCGGTTGTGTGCGCAACCGTAACTGGATTGAAACGTAGAACCGTTCTACGGAACGCCGCGACGTGAAGTTTCCGACTAGCCCCGGAAACCAGCGCATGCCCGACAACCAATTGCCAATCCACGCGTCACCCCTTCACCGCCCCGGTGGTGATCCCGCTGACGAACTGCTTCTGGAACGCCAGGAACGCGACCACCAGCGGCAGGGCGATCAGGAAGCAGCCGGCCATGAGCATGCCGTAGGGGGTTTGGGTCTCGCCCTGGAGCAGGTAGATCAGGAGCGGCATGGTCTGCATGCTGTCGGTGCGCAGCATGATGAAGGCCCACATCAGGTTGTTCCAGGAGTACATCAGCCGCAGGATGAACAGCGCCGAGAGCGCGGGGCGAATCACCGGGACCACCACCCGCCAGTAGATGGAAAGCTCGTTGCAGCCGTCGACGCGCGCGGCGTCCAGCAGCTCGTCGGGAACGTTGGCGCGAATGTACTGACGCATCCAGAAGATGCCGAATGCGTTGGCCGCGCCGGGAATGATCAGTGCCCAATAGGTGTTCACGAGCGCGTCTATCCCGGGACACCGTTCGTTGAAAGCCGGCACGATCCGCTTCAAGCTCTCGGCGGCAATATTCCAGCTCCAGACTTCGATCCCGTTGGTACAACACTAGATCAGCAATTCTCATTATGGCCACGCCCCCTGCCGCCTTGTGCGGCAGGAGCGGGA
>CAZKRK010000235.1:0-11801 GCA_964555035.1 uncultured Victivallales bacterium
GCGGCAGGGGGCGTGGCCATAATGAGAATTGCTGCAGGGCCTGTCACCGGTGTTGACGATTCCGCTTTGTCTGCTACGATTGACTGTGTGTGTGTGTGAAGATGTCTTCATGCGTGTTCCTGTTTCTACTTTACATAGCAATGGTGAGTTGTGGGCGAGTCACGGCATAGAGGGGCGAGATCTCAGAAGGGGCGTGTTTCGCGGCCGAGCGTCGCTTCTGCCGGTCGGGACGGAGACACCGCCCGTGCCGAGGCGGCGCTGAGACGGAGCGAGGCGAAGTACAAGGCCTTGTTCGAGGCGATGACGGAGGGGTTCTGCGTGGTGGAGGTTTTTCCGGACGCCGGTTCGGGCAAGTTCGGGGACTACCGCATCGTCGAGATGAACCCGGCTTTTGAGCGGCTTACCGGTCTGCGCAAAGAGCACGTGCTCGGCATGTCTTCACGGGACGTGTTCCATTCGCCGGAGCCGGCCCATCTCGACGCGTTCGTCGACGTCATAACCTCACGGGAGCCGGTGAGGTTGGAGTCGCGCCTGCTCGCGCCCGGTCGCGTTCTCAGCATGTCGGTGTTCCCTTTTGGTGACATGCGGGTTGCGATTCTGGTTGTCGACATGACGGAGGAGAGACGGACTGAGCAGGCGTTGCGGGCCAGCGAGTCCCGTTTCCGTGAGTTGTTCAACCAGATGAGTACGGGGGTGACGGTCTACGATCCGGGGGAGTCGGGGGAACGCTTCATCATTCGGGACGTAAACCGAGCGGGGGAGGTCATCGACAAGGTCAAGCGCGATGAGATTGTCGGGCGCGAGATCCGGGAGGTCTTTCCGGGGGTCGTCGAGTTCGGCTTGATCGACGTTTTCAAGAAGGTCTGGCGCACCGGCGAGTCAGCGAACATCTCCAGGGCGCACTACAAGGATGAGAGGATTTCCGGCTGGCGTGAAAACCATGTTTATCGCTTGCCGTCGGGTGAGATCGTTTCTCTCTACCGGGATGTGACCGAGCGGCGGTTGATGGAGAACAAGATCGTCGCCAAGCAGAAGATGGAGGCGATTGGCCAGCTTGCGGGCGGTGTGGCAAATGACTTCAGCAACATCATCGGGCTGATGTCGGGGTACACGTCGGCCATTTCCGAGCTGGTGCCTCCCAACTCAAGCGCGTATCAGCATGCCCGCCGCCTTCTCGAGGCGGAGCAGTATGCCGCGAAGTTGACGAAACGTCTGCTCAGTGTGGCCCGTGCCAGCGACGAAGAGAGCGGGAAGATCGAGCGCGTTTCGCTGGCAAGAGCGATTACGGATACTGTCTCGCTTACGCGCGAGACGCTGGAGCAGCGAGGTGTGAAATGCACCGTTAAGCTGCCCGACCGCCCGTCGGACGTCATGGTGGACGATGCACAGCTGCGCGATGCGCTGATCAACCTGATTCTGAATGCCCTCAAGGCGATGTCCGAGGGAGGCGGGACGATTCGGATCGACGTGGCTGAGAAAGATGTCGATACTCCGGGTACGAGACAGAACCCCAACGCAAAACCGGGACCGTATTCGATCCTGAGGGTTCGCGATACGGGTCACGGAATCAAGAAGAACATTGTCGACAGGATCTTCGAGCCGTTGTTCACGACTGACGAGACCGGCGGCAGCCTGGGGTTGGGGTTGAGCACGGCGCAGAGTTCCGTGAACATGTGGGGTGGATGGATAGAGGTCAGAAGTCGCGAAGGAGTGGGCGCCAGTTTCCGTGTGTTCATGCCGCGAGTTGCGGCCGAGAGTCATGCCGCTCGTGACCGACCGACGGGAAAGACGGTGCTGGCGGTTGACGATCAAGCTGAGTTCCTGGACGCCATTCGTGATGCCCTGGAGCAGGACGGGCATACGGTCATTGCCGCCGGGAGCGTGGGCGAGGCCCTGGCGCAGCTGAAGCGCCTTGGGGACGAGATCTCGCTGTCGATAATCGACGCCATGCTGCCGGATGACGGCAGCAGGGCGCTGTTGCGCGAGATTCTCGCCGCCGATCCGGCGGCCAACGTGATCATGATGTCGGGTTTTTCTCACGACTATGTTCGCGGTTACCTGAGCAGAGGGGCGTGGGGTTTTCTCCAGAAACCATTCGAAGCGGACCAGGTAGTGGCCTCCGTGCGCGCCGCGATAGGGGCTTGACGACCGCGGGAAGTCCCTTTACTCTGTCCGAACGTGCCGCCGGGTCAATGTGTGGTTGCTGTTTTTATTGAGGGAGGTTAGGTGATGAATGTTGGAGTGATAATGGCCGGCGGGCGAAGCGACCGCATGGGCGCCAAGGTGGATCGCGCTTTCTTGAGTCTGGGGTCCAAGCCGGTGATAGCCTATTCGTTGGAGGCGTTCGAGAGCTGCCCAGTTATCGACTCGGTCATTGTGGTCGCGAAGCGCGACCGCCTGGTCGCGGTGAAGAATGTCGCCCAGATGTTCGGTTGCACAAAGGTGGTCGAGATCGTTCAGGGGAGTCCGCGGCGCCGGGATTCGCTTCAGGCTGCCCTGGATCTTCTCGACGATGAAGCCAAGCTGGTGGCAATTCACGACTGCTCGAGGCCGTGCGTCACGGGCGAGTTGATCGCGGATACCTTGAAGGCCGCGAAGCGCTACGGGTCCGGTGTGGCGGCTTACAAGATTCCCGATACGGTCAAGTTTGCCGAGCGTGGTCATAAGGTCACGAAGACCATGGAGCGGGGGCAGCTTTGGCTGACGCAGACCCCGCAGTCGTTCAAGACCGACGTGTTGCGGCGGGCCCTGGCTGCGCTTGACGACGACCGCGACCCGTTCGATGCATCCGAGGTGCTTGAAGAGGCAGGTGAGAGTGTCCATCTCGTTCCGGCTCCCCTGGCGAACATGAAGGTGGCCACGACTGAAGACCTGGCCATGGTCACTTCTCTGATCTAGGCCCCGTGCGGCTGCCGGTGCACCCGCGACACCCATTTTCGCGTTTCGCCGTCTTCGCCCCGGCGAGCGAGGTCGCAGGGGACGTGGCCGGGGCGATAATCACCGGCAATTTATCATTTGGCATCGCCCCCCAGTATGGGATAGTCTGTACGCGAAATGGACGAGAGACGATACGCCATTCTTGGCGACATTCACGCCAACCTGGAAGCTCTCACAGCCGTCTTGGCGGACGCCGAGGGGCAGGGGGTTATGCAGTACGTCTGCGTAGGGGACATCGTGGGCTACAATGCGAGTCCGGTAGAGTGTCTTGAGCGGGTCCGGGAACTGAAGTGCGCCGTGGTGTGTGGGAATCACGATCACTACTGTTCGCACGCCGAGGAGAGTCTTGACGATTTCCATCCCCTTGCCGCGAGAGTCGTCGACTGGACGCGCGGCCAACTCTCGTCTGAGCAAGCCAAGTACCTGCGGGAACTCAAGATGAGCCGCATGGTGGGCGGGTTCACGATTGTCCACAGCACTCTCGATATGCCTGAGAAGTGGGGCTACGTGCTCGATACGCTCGAAGCCGACGCCCATTTCAACTACCAGACGACCAGCGTGTGTTTCTATGGTCATACGCACATTCCCGTGGTCTACGAGAAGGAAGGACGCGTCACGCGCTACATTTCCGACCGCGTCAGAATCGGACTGGGGACGCGTTATTTCATCAACGGCGGCAGTGTCGGGCAACCGCGCGACGGCGACCCCCGCGCGGCCTACCTGATCTACAACGCGACGCGCAAGGAGATCGAGTTTCGCCGGGTGCCTTACGATGTCGCCACCGCCCAGAAGAAGATCCGAGCCGCGCGCCTGCCGGAGCGGTTGGCCATTCGCCTGGAGCTTGGCAAGTAGGTCGTGGGATGCCGTCGTACCGCCATCTCTTCGGCCCGGTGCCATCGAGGCGGCTCGGGCGTTCCCTGGGCATCGACCTTGTCCCGCACAAGATCTGCAGCTTCGACTGCGTCTTCTGCCAGCTTGGCAGAACCCCGGCCACTACTCTCGAACGGAAGGAATATGTCGATGTCGGCGCGGTCCTGGATGAACTGCGGAGCTGGATCGACAGCGGCGGCACCGCCGATTTTCTGACACTCGCCGGCGGCGGCGAACCCACGCTGCACAGCCGCTTTGGCGACGTCATCGCGGCGCTGGGCGATATGTGCGAGATCCCGCGCGTTCTGCTCAGCAACGGTTCCCTGTTCCACCTGGACGCCGTGCGACGGGGCGCGGCCCCCGCGGAAGTTGTGAAGGTGTCGCTGAGTGCCTGGAACCAGTCCTGCTTCGAAGCCGTCAACCGTCCCCATCCGGGCATCGCGTTCGGCAGAGTTCTCGACGGCTTGCGCCGCTTTCGGGACATGTTCTCGGGCTCATTGTGGGTCGAGGTCTTTGTGGTGCCGGGTGTCAACGATTCTCCCGAAGTCGTTCAACGCATCGCGAGCGTTGTTGGCGGGCTTCGTCCCGCGCGGGTACACTTGAACACGGCCGTGCGACCGGCGGCCGATCCCGGGGTCGGGGCCGTGTCGTGGAAATCCCTGGAGCGTCTCCGCGGCCTTTTCACGCCGGTAGCCGAGCTTGCCGTCAGTCACGGGGGGCATGAGTCTGCCGAGCGCAGCGGCGGAGTCGACCCGAACGACATCGCCGATATCGTGACGCGGCACCCCGCCACTGCCGAGGAGCTCGGAGAGATTCTGGGCCTGGACAGCGGGCGGGTCGAACACATGCTCGCGCCGCTGTGCCGTAGCGGACGTATTCGAACCGAGGAACGCGGTGACGGCGTGTACTACCGTGTTGGAGAGAACCGTGGCAGTTGAGCGACACTTCATCGGATGGGATACCCCGGTGTTGGAGGGGGTGTGTCGGTTCCTGTTGTCGGGTGTCGACCTGGAGGGCCCGGCGGACCTTGACGGCACGCTGGTTGTAGTGCCCACTCGACAGGCCGGGCGTCGTCTGCGCGAGGCCCTGGCGCGGAGCTGCAATGCCGCCGACCGGGCGCTCGTTTCGGCGCGTGTCGTGACGCCGGCGTTCTTCTTGCGCAGTGAGGCGAGTGCCGCGGCTGAAGCGTCGGCAACGGCGATCAAGGCTGCGTGGGCGATTCTCCTGGGCCGCGTCGAGCCCGATGAGTATGAAGGCGTATTCCCGGCCGGGAGCGCGGCACGGGATACCGGCTGGGCCATGTACACGGGGGAGATGCTGCAGGGACTTCGCAACACACTGGCCGACGGATGCTACCTCATTGGAGATGTTGTCGAACAGCACGGCGATGCGCTCGAGGAAGCGGAGCGGTGGTCGTCCATGGCCGCCCTGGAGGAGCTCTACCTCGGCGACCTGGCGCGGCTCGGGCTACGCGACCCGTGCGAGCTGAAGATCGAGTGTGCTGCGTCGCCCACATTGCCGGACGGCGTCGAACGCGTTGTCGTGTGTGCCGTACCGGACCCCTCGCTTCTGACCGTGCGCGCCTTCGCCGGGCTCAGTGCGTCTGTCCTGATCGAGGTGCTTGTGCATGCGCCGGAGAGGCTGTCCAATGCGTTTGACGAATGGGGGCGACCGCGTGCCGAAGCCTGGGAGACCTGCGAGATCCCCGTACCGCGGCCGGACGACAACATCGTGCTCGGCGGTTCGCCGCTCTCCCAGGCGCAGCGCGTGGTCGAGACAATTGCGGCCGAGAGCGACAGCTTCGGCCCGGCCGACGTGGCCATTGGCGTTCCCGACCGCTCCGTGATCCCGTTTCTGGAAGCGGACCTTTCGGCGCACGGGTTGGCCGCTTTCGATCCCGCCGACAAACCCGTTTGCGAGCATTCCCTCTATCGCCTCGTGGCGTCGTATGCGGACCTGGTGTGCGACCGGAGTTACGCCTCCGTTGCCGCCATGTTGCGCCACCCCGATGCGCTGGCTTTTCTCGCGCATGCGTTCGACGATGGCGATGAGTTTGCGCTGAGTGTGTTGCGCGAGCTGGACGAGTTCCAGAACAGGTATCTCCCCAACAGCCTCGATGACATGCTTGCACGGTTGACGGAAGGTCAGGGCGGAGACGACCGGGAGGTGTCCCGCTGCGCGCATCTGCGAGGGGCGCTCCAGCTTGTGAAGTCGTTCGTTGACGATTTCGACGCTTCGCCCGTGGAACCGGCGCTGCGCGCCTGCCTGCAACGGATCTACGCCTGCAAGACCGTCAGCTCCCACAGTGCGGAAGACCAGGAATTCGCTGCCGTTGCCGCGGAAGTCGACAAGGCCATGCGTGAGGTGTCGGACGCGCCCCTGCCCGACCTGTCGTCGCGGCAGGTCCTGCGGCTGCTGCTGCGGCGGATCGGAGAGCAGCGCTACAGTGCCGAAGTAGACGAAGCCGACATCGATCTCGAAGGCTGGCTCGAACTGCACTGGAACGACGCCCCGCTGCTGATTGTCACCGGGATGAACGAGGGAACGGTCCCGGACAGCCGTCTGAGCGACGTTTTTCTGCCCGATAGCCTGCGCCGGACGCTCGAGCTGCGGGATGACCGCCGGCGACTGGCGCGCGACAGCTACCTGATGCGCTGCCTGGTCGAGTCGCGCCGCAACGGCGGACGCGCCTGTTTCGTCGCCGGCAAGACCAGCGTGTCGGGCGATCCGCTGAAGCCGTCGCGTCTTCTCTTTCGCTGTCCCGACAAAGCCCTGTCGGGGCGGGCCGCGAAGTTGTTCGGCAGCGTCACCGAGACGCGGGAGAACCATCCCGCGACAGTCAGCTTCAAGCTGAATCCCTGGACCGGCGAGGGGCAGCCGCGCCGGCGGGAACCGGTGAGAGACGAGATGTCCGTCACGGCATTTCGCGCTTACCTGGCCTGTCCCTTCCGTTACTATCTCGGGCGGGAGCTGCGCATGGAGGCACTCGACGACGCCAAGACCAACCTTGACGCGTTCGATTTCGGCAACCTGGTCCATGACGCGCTCGAAGCCATGGGGTGCGACGATTCGCCGCGGACGTGCGACGATTCGGCCCGGCTGGAAGCGTTCCTGCTGCAGCGCGCGGACGCGTGGGTCCGTGCCCGTTACGGTCCGCGGCCGTCGTTGCCCGTACTGGTTACGCTCGAAGCCGCCAAACAGCGGCTTGCCGCCGCGGCGCGTGTGCAGGCGCAACTGGCGGCCGACGGGTGGGAGATCATTCGCACGGAGTCGACCCTTGCGTGCGTGTTGGGCGGAGTGACGATCAAGGGCAAGGTGGACCGTGTCGACCGGAACCGCCGCACGGGCGTGTTGCGGATTATTGACTACAAAACGTCCGACACCGCAACCTCGCCGGCGGAGGCGCACCTGGCGGCGGTCGCGGACGACACCCCGGACTACCAGCAGGTCGTCGTGGCGGGAAAGAGGCGCCGCTGGATTGACCTGCAGCTTCCGCTTTACGATCTTCTCGCAGCCGCCGACGAAGAGCTCGCGGGTGACCGGGAGCTGGCCTACTTCGGCCTGCCAAAGGCGGTAGGGCACACCGGCGTCACCGTGTGGGACGAACTGACCGCGGACATGTTGGGCTCTTCCCGTGAGTGCGCCGGGGAGATTGTCAAGCGGGTGTGCCGCGGCGAGTTCTGGCCCCCGGCCCAACGGCTGCGCTACGACGATTTCGCGTCTCTGCTTCCGCAGGCGGTCGACGAATGCGTCGCGCCGCCCGACAGCGCGGGGGAGGTGGCGAAATGAGGTCACCCGCGGTCGTTGCGCATGAAGTCATTCCCGCGTCCGCGGGATCGGGGAAGACCTACCAACTGGCGCATCGCTACATCAGGTTGCTGTCGCACGGCGTCGCGCCCGACCGCATTTGTGCTCTCACCTTTTCGCGCAAGGCCGCCGGGGAGATTTTCGACTCTATCGTACACTACCTGTGCGATTCGGCCGACACTGCCGAGGCGGCGCGCGGAACGGCCGGCCAAATCGGCCGGCCGGAGCTTGAACGGGCCGCGTTCAGGTCGATGCTGCGCGGTTTCCTCAACGAGCTTCACCGCATTCACGTCGGTACGCTGGACAGTTTCATCGTGGGCATCGTTCGCGCCTTTCCGTCCGAGCTGGGCGTTTCGATGGAGTTCCAGGTTGTCGATGGCGATGGCCCGGCGGCGCGTGAACTGCAGTACGAGGTGTTGGCGCGCCTCTTCCTGCCCGGAGGGATGGAAGCGCCCGCGCGCCGGGAGTTTCTCGAGGCATTCAAGCAGGCCACGTTCGGCAAGGAAGAGAAGGGCTTCGAACGCAATCTCGACGATTTTCTCGGCAAATTCCGCCGCCTCTACCGTCTCCTGCCCGACGGCACGCGCTGGGGCGGCCACAAAGCGATCTGGCCGGACGGGTCGCGTTGGTTGGCCGCGCCCGGGGACCTCGGCGTCGCCGGCGCCGCGGCCCGCGCATGGCTGGACGGCAGCGCCCTGCCCGCGAAGATCGTGACGGCCCTGCGGCGCGTGGTCGATATCGCCGCGGCCTACGGACCGACCTCTCAGTGGGATCCGTCGCTCGCAGGCAAGGTGTTCTCGGAGGTGCTGGCACACATCGACGCGCTGGGGAAGGAAGACGTATCCATCGAGTACTCGCGCAAGTCCTACGAGCTCCCCGCGGTCTTCGGCGCCGCGCTCGCGCCACTGCTGGTCAACCTGGTGGGGACGGAGATCGACCGTTGCCTGCAACAGACCGCCGGCCTCTTCAGGATTCTCGACCAGTACGAGCGGCTCTACCTGCAGGGCACGCGCGCCAGCGGTCGTCTGACCTTCGACGATGCCCAGGTGCTGCTGACCGAACACAACCCCGACAGCGGCGGCGCGCTCATCAGTCGCGTGGCCGGCGTCGAGCAGCGGCTGTACATCGACTACCGCCTCGATTGCCAGCTCGATCACTGGCTGTTCGACGAGTTCCAGGATACCAGCGACCTGCAGTGGTCCGTTTTCAGGAACCTGATCGACGAGGTGGTCCAGGACGACAGCGGACGCCGCAGCTTTTTCTATGTCGGTGACATCAAGCAGGCCATCTACGGTTGGCGTGGCGGCAACGCGCGGCTGTTTGACAGCGTGCTCAAGCAGTATCGCGGCCGGATCGACGAGAGTCCGATGAACCGGTCGTTCCGCTCCTGCAAGGCCGTGATCGATACCGTCAACGCCGTGTTCGGCGAGCTCGACGCGCCCGAGCTGCCGGCCGGCGCCGTTTCGGCATGGCGTGACATATGGGGCGACCATAGCTGCGCGCTCAACGTCCCGGCCAACGGCTACGCTGCCGTGGTCGAACCGCCGATCGGGGACGACGGCAAGAAACCCGACGCCGACGCCCGCTATCGGGTCGTGGCCGCCCTGGTGCGGGAGATCGCGCCCGTTCGCCGCGGCTTGTCCACGGCCGTGCTGGTCCGCACCAATGACGTGGGACGCGCGGTGGTTGAAACGTTGCGGCGTGAGTGCCCGGACGTGACCGTCATCCATGAAGGCAAGACGTCGATTCTGGACTCGGCGGCGGTCGCGCTTCTGCTCTCGGTGGTTCGGCTCGGCGATCACCCGGGGGACGAGTTCGCGTGGCAGCACCTCTGCATGAGCCCGTTGCGAGGGGTGCTTGGATCGGGGCGAAGGGACCGTTCCGCGCTCTGCCTGGATCTGCTGCAGCGTCTGCAGAGTGAGGGGTTTCGAGGAGTTGTTTCGCACTGGACCGAGATTCTGGCGGCCCACTGTGAACTGACGCCGTTCGACCGCGCGCGCCTGGGAGATCTTGCGGCCGCGGCGGCCGAGTTCGACGAGCTGGGCAGATGCGACTGCGGCGGTTTCGTCCGCTTCTGCGAACACTACCAGGTGAAAGAGGCGGCGGCGGGACACGCGGTCAGGGTCATGACGATCCATCAATCCAAGGGGCTTGGCTTTGATGTCGTGATCCTGCCGGACCTTATGGGGCGCAGCCTGACAAGCGTCCGGGACGTGGATGTCGTGCTTGGCGGAGGAAACCGTGACTCGCGGGCCGAGTGGGCGCTCAAAATGCCCAGGAGGATCGTGTCGGAACAGGACGATGTCCTGGCCGGGCAGCTTGCGCGTGAGAATGAACGTCACAGCTTCGATGCGTTGTGTGTGCTCTACGTCGCTCTCACCCGTGCCAAGCGGGCGCTGTACATGGTCACCAGTTTCCCGGGCAAGAAATCGCAGATGCTCGATTCCGGCGGTCTGATCAAGGAACGGCTCGTTGGCGATCGCAAACCGGAAGGCGGTCCGCCCGCGACGGTCGGGGGCGAAGAGGTCGTCGTGTTGCACGAGAAGGGCGACGCCAATTGGTTCGCCGAGATAGGAGCCGAGGAGGGGGCGGCCGCGGTCCCGCCGCCGGCCTTGCCTGCCGGCTTTTCCAAGCGTCCCTCGCGGCGGCAGCGGCTCGCGCGGGTCGAACCGTCGCGCGGGGAGGAGATCGTCGGCCGGGCGTCTCAGTTTTTCGACCGCGAATCGCGCGACGTGATGGACTTCGGCAGCGCAATCCACGGACTCTTCGAGCAGGTTGAGTGGATCGAGACGGCGGACGCGGACGCAATCGTGCGCGACTGGCAGGCGACGGCGACCGAGAGCGCCGATGTGCGCCGCGACGTCGAGAAGCAGTTCCGTCGGGCACTCCGGGCGGAGGCCGTAAGGACGGCACTGGCCGAGCCCGAAGGGGATTGCGAACTCTGGCGCGAGAAGCGCTTCGAAATCGTCCTGTCCGGGGACCGCTGGGTCAGCGGCATATTCGACCGCGTAGTGATCCGGCGTGACGACGCCGGCCGCGCCTTATCGGCAACGGTCATCGACTACAAGAGCAGCCGGGTCGATACCGAAGAGCAGCTTGGCCACAAGGTCGAAGAATACGGCGCCCAGATGCGGCTCTACGCCGAAGCTCTCTCCCGGATGTTCCACCTCCCGGGCGAGCGAATCACCCTCAAACTGATTTTCACACGAACCGGGCAGGTGGGGTTGGTTGACGGGGTGGTTCGTTGAATTGGCCGGCGCTTCGCGACCGTTGGTCCTTTTCGGACGGGATCTCGCTCAAATGAGTGCCATTCTGGTTCAGCTCAGACACATAATTCTTGATGTGGGCTGTGAGGTGTGGGATGTTAGGCGAGCCGCAACGCGTTGCGGCGGAGCGCTATGCGCACCGCCGGGGAACGATTGATGTGGGAGTGGTGGCGGAAAATGCGGGAGACTGCATCTCGCATCCCATATCCCACATCCTGTTGGGGATTTCGCGCAGTCCTGAAGGAGCGATGGTGTCAAACCGGCTTCCGAGAGGTGAGGTGGTCTGAGACAGCCGTGCGGGCGCATCTGTTCGAGCAGCATCCGGCAAAACGAGCTGAATTGGAGTGACTGGAAGAGCTCATGGCGGAAATGGTATTTGGTCCGCTCGGGATGACCAACGTCGGCTATGGGGGGCTGGGCACGCCCGGACAACTGGACCAGCCATGGGGACACTACGATGACGGCCGTCCCGCGCCGCTGAACGGCCCGTCGGCGGACAACGCGGCGGTGATATCTCCTGCCGGACGCGTACACTGCACGTTGGCAGACTGGTCGAAGTTCGTGGCGGATCACCTGCGCGGGGCCTTGGGCAAGTCGTCTCTTCTGCGGCATGAGACCTACAAGAGACTGCACGCCTCTGCTTTCGGCGGCCCACACGCGCTGGGCTGGATCGTTCAGGAACGGGATTGGGGCGGAGGAACAGTCCTTAACCACGGGGGGTGCAACGGGATGTACTTTGCCAACGTGTGGGTGGCGCCAAAGAAGGACTTCGCGGTTCTGATCTGCACAAACCAGGGCGGCGACAAGGCATTCGAGGCAACGGACAAAGTCGCGGCCAGCCTGATCGAGCTGCACAGGATGATGAACCGTTAGTGACTCACCCTCCCAAAGCTGTCGAAAAAAACAAGAAAAACCGGCGCT
>CAZKRK010000236.1:0-11790 GCA_964555035.1 uncultured Victivallales bacterium
CCGGTTTTTCTTGTTTTTTTCGACAGCTTTGGGAGGGTGAGTCACTAATCCTCTTTCTTGCAGGATGTTAGCCATGTCTCGGTTTCCTCCCCTCTTTTTCTTTACCCGCCACGACCCCCGCAACCAGAGATTAAGGCGAAAGATTAGGGCGAACGATTAGGGGCCGAAGAGCCGAAACCTTAATCTTTTGCCCTATTCTTTCGCCTTAATCTTTCGCCCTAATCTCCCGTTCTGACGCGGATTCCGACCTTTCAAGCATGGCCAGAGATCGACGATCCTCGTTTCACACTATTCACAAGACTTTTGACAGCTGGACCGCAATGCCCCCTTCGATGGCGAGGGCTGCCGCCGTGCCGACGCTCTGACCGAGGACCATGAACACCGGCTCCGTGCGAATGGAACCGTAAGCAACGTGCGACGAGGAAGAGCAAACCGGCACGAGCAGGTTGATGCAATTGTCGCGTCATGCTCCTCGCGTTCCTACTGAATGCGCTCAGCCTCTCCCAAGGTACTTCGAGGCGTCTTCATCACCCGAGAGCTTGCTCCAGTCCGCAAGCAGTGCGCGGTGTTCATCCAGGACCTCCTGGACGTTGGGGTCATCAACGAGATTCCTCGTTTCCCCGGGATCCTTTTCCATGTCAACCAGGGACTCCTTGCTGTCGGCGTCATCAAAGGCGCAATACTTGTATTTCCGGCTCCGGATCATTCGAGTGTAGTGATTCTCGGAAGCGACGTAGGCCCGCCATTTATCGACAGGCTTCCCTTCGGCCAATGGACGGAGGCTCATACCCAGGAGGTGTTCAGGCTGTTCTACGCCTGCGTAATCACAGATCGTTGGCAGAATATCGAGGCCCGTGGAGACCAGGTGCGTCCGATCGGTACGGCCGCCGGGAACGCCTTTCGGGTACCTGACAATAAGAGGAACGCCCACCGACTCCTCGTAGAACAGGCCTTTCGAAGCCAACCTGTGGCTCGCGTCCATGTTCCCGTGGTCGCTGGTGAAGATCACTACCGTGTTATTGTCCAGTCCGGCTTCTTTCAAACCGTCAAGAATCCTGGCGATGTTCCTGTCCACCTTTTCAGTCAGGCGATGATATATCCAGCGATTGACCCTCCATGCTCTCTCGTCATACTCCTTGCGCATGGTTATGGCCGGCGTTACCGCCCTGGGGCTGAGATGCCTTTCAATCGCCGCAGGTTCGTTCTGCTGTATGGCATAGTTCTCAGGGAGCGGCGGCAGCTCTTCCAGGGGAAGCGAAGACGCCTTCTTGTGAAGCGCCAGTACACCGTGGGTGTTGCCACCGTTGCGAGCCCGATGGGCGAAGCAAATGTCGTGGGGATTGATGAACGATGCCACGGCAAAGAACGGCTTGTCCCTCCTCCTCCTGATGAATTCCAGACAGGCCGCAGGCAACCTGTCGCGCTCATCTCTGTAATACTCGTCGTAACCTGCTTCCCGAGGGACCAGTGACCTGCACATATGCACCTTGCCGCCGTAGAAGGTGTCGTACCCGGCCCGCTTCATGATCTTGCCCATCGAATTCCCGTCCACCTCAGGCGGGAGTGTCTTGATCTTCATGCCTGAACCGTTGTTGTCGGCACCAAGACGGCAGGACATGACGCCGGTCGCCATGCTGGTTCGACTGGGCACACACACGGGGTTCGCGCAATAGGCTTTCTCGAAACGGATACCGTCCCGCGCCAGGGCGTCCATGGCCGGCGTCTTCAGCCACCTGCTCCCGGTGCAGCTCATCATGCCGGCATGTTGCTGATCCGTCATGATAAACAGGATGTTGGGTCTCTGCCTCCCCTTGGCCGCGCGCGCCGCCGATGCGGCTTTGCCCAGGGCCAGGCAGGTCCCGGCGGCTATGCTCAACTGGTTGAAGTCTCTTCTCTTCATCGGCTATTTCTTCCTCGGCTTCTTCCTTTTCGGTGCTCTCGGCTTGCGCTGCTTCACCGGTGGGATTTCCATGCCGTACTGCTTCCAGAACATCAGGTGGAACGTGTTGTGGCCCGTCAGCGGAGCGTCCTCGTTGACCATGTTCGGCAGCGCACCGTCGAACCACTTGTCATAGACCGCATTCATCTTCTTGGCGATTTCAGGGTGGTCCGCAATCACGTTCGTCTTCTGTGACGGGTCCTTCTCCATGTCGTAGAGTGCGTTGCGACCGACCAGCCGGAAACGCTGATTCCGCACCGCAAAACCGTTGCCCCTGGCCTTCTCGGCCTGCCCCTTTCCCCAGCGACCCCGATGGAACACGCGAAAGCGATCCTCCCACGCCGCGTTTGCATCCTTCAGCAACGGCACCAAGCTGCGGCCGTGCAGCTGGTCCTTCTGCTTCGGGTTCCCGCCCACGATGTCGGCAAACGTCGGCAAGAGGTCGTAGTGATTCGCGACGCGATCAACGTCCGTGCCGGCCGTCAGCACACCCGGCCAGCGCCAGAAGCTCGGTACGCGCGTGCCGCCTTCATCGACGCTGCCTTTCTTTCCTTTGTGATCGCCATTGAAGTTCGAGGCAGAAGGGCCGTTGTCGGCAATGAAGATCAACAGCGTCTCCTTCTCGATGCCCCACTCCGCAAGCTTTGCGGTCAAACGGCCGACGTTGTCGTCGATGTTCTCGATCATCCCGTAGAAGCCGACGGTGTTCCCCTTGATGCCGGCGTCGATGAACTTCTTCTTGTATGAGTCCGGCGCAATGAAGGGACCGTGCGGCGCATTCGTGGTGATGTATGCAAAGAACGGCTTCTTGCCCTTTCGCGATGCCATCCACTTCATGGCCTGGTTGAAGAAGATGTCCGTGCAGAACCCTTTCGTTTTCACGAACGTGTTGTTGTGCAGGATGGCCGGATCGAAGTACTTGTTGCCCGGCGCGTCGCCACAACTACCGCCATAGGACTGCCCGATCCCGCCGGCCCCGTGAATGAACACTTCATCGAAGCCGCGCTTGTCGGGACGATACGGATCCTGGTCGCCCAGGTGCCACTTGCCGAAAATCCCCGTGGTGTAACCCGCGTCGCGGAGCATCTCGGGCAGGGCCGGCACGCCGAGCTTCATACGCTCACGTTCCAATATGGTGTGCGTAACTCCCACGTAGAACGGCGCCCGCCCGGACATGATCGCCGAGCGCGTCGGCGCGCAGGTCGGGCTGACCTGGAAGCGCGTGAAGCGGAGGCTTGCGTCGCGCAGCTTGTCCAGGTTCGGCGTGGCGAGGTGCGGATTGCCGTGACAGGACAGGTCGTAATAGCCCTGGTCATCCGTGATGATCAGGATGATGTTGGGCTGTTTCCCAAAGGCGGGTTCGGCCTGGGTCTGTGAAAGACCGGCCAGGCAGATAACGGGAACAAACAGGTTGGATAGCAGGCGCTTCATTCTTTCCTCCGTGTGTACGAGTCTATTCCGTCAGGGAAATCCGACCACTCGCGCAAGCAGACTACGCTGGAATCCAAAAGATCTCAAACACCGAACTCGCCCCCTGCCCGAAACGCTGTGTTTTGGCAATCTATCGGACACCCTCCTCTTGAGAGGGAACGCATCGATCGCACTGACCAGGGGATCGTTGTGCGGGCTTGTCAGGAGTTGTTCTCCTGACGCGCAACGACCTCCTCCACGGATTCACCGGTTGCCTCTTCGACCTGCGTCATGAATCGTCTCGCAGCCTGCTGAGCGCGATCAAGCCTGCTCAAGAAAAACGAGTTGTCGGCGTTGCGATCACGCAAGGACGAGAACCTGCGCTCCAGAGTGGTAGGCTTGTCATACTCAATCAGATAGTCAACGAGGGCCACGAGCTTCTCCTCGATACTGCGTGGCACGAAGTCCCGAGCGGGCAGGCCCAACTGCGAAGCCTCTGAGGCGTTGAGACCAAAAAGGATGTGAGACGCACAGACGTAGGCTTCCCTCTCATGCCTCAGCTTCGACAGGAGTTTGTAGCCCTCGACACCGTGGAGTAGCGGGTCGTGTGTACTGTATCTCCCGATGTCATGAAGCAGAGCCGCGGACCAGAGAAAGGAGTGGTCGATCGGGCGGTTCTTCGCCACAACGTCGCCAACCCTCGCCGCCGCGTCGGCAACGACGAAGCAGTGCCTGGTCCAGCCGGCCTCACGCCCGAACTCGGCCAGGAGTCCCATAGAGTCTTTGCGCGTTATCATCCTCAAGCTCTCTGTCTGGACGTGACCGACCGCCAGGTCGCTCCTATCTAGACCCCATCCGAAAAGGGTCTACGTTCGCGTAACGCCCGTCAATTGAACCTGGAGACGGCGGTCCTCCGCCGTCACGAGCAAGAGTTGAGCAGAATTGGAAACACAAGTGAACGAAGTTCTCTTCTTGCTTCGGCAAGTGCTCTCACATTTGCTCGTGACGGCGGAGGACCGCCGTCTCCAGGGGCTTTTCGGACACCCTCTAGTTCGTATCGGCCCCATGCGGCGCACGCGACCACGGCCACACCTATGGTTGTTATGATCGTTTTCATGTGCATGCGAACGGCGCCGCTGACCCGCTCCGGATTGGCGACCGCCGAAGGCGGGCGGCAATGCGGAGTCGGCGTTGAGCGGCTGGTTCGACGATTCGTTCTCTTGATTCAGTGTAGAAGCAGATAGCCCAAGAAGGCAAAGGGAATCGCCGCGAGCAGGAGATTCAGGGCCAGACCGATCCGGCCTACCAGCTTCCTTTCCCGGCGTCGGCCCGCCACAAGGCTACACACAACGCCAAGGGCGCTGAAGAGGGCCACGATGCCCACCGTGAAAAGCAACCCCAAGGCCGCGGCCAACCTGAGCCCGGTGTAGGTCTGATAGTCCCCTGCGGGTCGTGAGTAGGTACTCCAGAGCCAAAGGCAGACCATGCCAACGGAAAGGCCAGCGAAGAGAACCGAGAGTCCTCCGGCGATAGCTCGTTTCGGGTTGTGTGGTCCTGTCTCTGTCATCTACTTCCTCTGTCGATCGCCCAACCAATGGTGTCCCGGCCCCATCGCAGGTATACTTCCCTCTCCCTGCGCACTTGCTCAATCACCTCTGGCAAGTCCGGATCATCTCGATGGGTGCGGGCGTACTCGGCCGTCGCGTACCATTGGAGGCCTTGGTACTTGTCCCAGTCGTCTTTGCTGCTCACGAGGGCGTGAACCAAGTCCAGTCCTCGCTCCTCCCCGGCCTGAGCATTCGAAAAGTGGCTCCCAAAATCCTCTCTCGCAACGCCAGATGCATCCAAGTAAGCCTCTGACGGATCCTGCAGCCAATATGGCTCTCCAACTATCACCCAGCCGGCGGGCTTCGCCAGACCGATCAGCGCGTTCAGAGTACCATTGTGTCCTTCGAAGACCCAGCTCGCACCGATACACGATACTAGATCGAAACTTTGCGGTTCATCCGGCCTGAAGTCCGCACCATCCATCTCTCTGAAGACGATGTCCGCACTCGGGGCCCGCGTCTTGAGCCTTCTCCCTGCATCTGCGACGAAGAAGGGAGAAATGTCGATCCCTACGCCACGAGCGCCATAGGTTTCGGCTAGGCGAATCAGGAACTCGCCCTTTCCACACGCAATGTCGACCACCTGCGCGTCGGTCGGAAGGCGCAGAAGCTCGACAAGACGGGTCAGTTTCTCCTCGCTCGTAGGATTGATTACCGCATGTTCGCGGAGAGTGACGTCGTAGAATTTCGACGTGTCCATGATTCAGTCCTCCAACGTCCAGTAGAGTTCACGCTGACGGTTCGTCCGAGGCCGTGCTCGGCGCGGCTTCGGACGACACCTGTCGAGCGCGTTGTTCGATGCGCGGTGTCCTGCGTCGTTTTGCCGCTCGCACGATAAGTGACCCAACCCGCCCAAGGCCGAAATAAAGCATGAACTGCGTAACAAACATCAGGCAACAAGCGATCCGCCATCCGGAGTCGCTGTAGGGACTCACCATCGGAATGGCATGTGCGAAAAAGACACCGGCGATCCAGGCAGGCATGCACGTGACAAAGAGAAGCCATACGACGGCCAACCCGACCGGGGTGCCGGTGAGGAAGCGGGGAACGACCGAACCCTCCACGGGGTTGATTCTCCAGACGATGGTGAAGACCATCAGCACAGTACCCGCAAGTGCAGTGCTGATGGCAATTCGGTCTGTCCAGAATCTTGTCATCTATTCATCCAACGATCAGGCTGTGCGGCGGCGGTACGCCGTACGCACCAGCCTTTGGTTCGCACGTCTCCGTCATTCAGTCAACACTCGCGGTCTCCCGGCGAGACCCGATTACTCGATCGCAGCTTGCCCGTGCCAACGCCCAGCATGAACCGCGTCGTGAAGGCCGTCCGCGGCCTTCACGACGTCGCGTTCGCTTGCCCTCTCTATCGAATCTCAAGAACCGTTGACACGGCTTGGCAGACCTCATCAAGTTCGTCTGCCGAAATAGCCTCAATCTTGGATTTCAGCCGGTGCTTCGCAACGGCTCGGATCTGATCAACGATTGCAACGACTGCTTTGCCTTGGCACGTAACAGGCACGGTGATCGGGGGGTGGGGCCGCGCCGCTGTTGACAGAGGAACGACAACAACGGTGCGGCGAAGACGGTTGATCGTGTCGTGCGTGAGCACGATGCACGGTCGCGTCTTCTTGATCTCGGAGCCCCGTGTTGAGTCGAGAGCGATCCACCAGATGTCGCCGCGCTTGATGGTTGCGCCCGTCATTCCTCAATCCCGTCGTCGAACGATTGCCATTCGTCAATATCGCGGGCCAGCGCACGGTCGCGATTCGCGGCTTGGCAAGCCGCGGCGAGAGAGCTGTCGCGTTCTGACAGCTCGTGTTCGAGCAGGCGGGTAACAAGGCGCGACCGCTGGCGAGCGGGTACCGCCGCCTGAAACCGGCGCGCCACAGTATCGGGTATAGATAGTGTCATTCTCATGGGACTATAGTATGACTTATGACTTATGACGTCAATCCATCTTCCCGACCAGAATCAGGCGTTGAAAATGGTGCGTCCGCGCGCCATTTTCAATCGCCTGAATTCTCTGGTTGGCCATCTACGGATCACGTAGCACGGCGATTCCGTTACACGGGGTTGCGGAGCAACGGTAGGCCAAGTTCGGCGAAGGTGCGAGTGGGAAGTGCAAAGGCCAATGCCGGGCTACGACTCAGCCGCCAGGGGCGGTGGGCCGACTTGGACGTGTTCCACGCCAGATCGCCGCTGACGCCGCGTTTGCGCAATTCACGGTATCCGCGCCGACCCCATTGCGCCCAGAGGTAGCACCGCAACCGGCGGCATACCCACGCACAAAGCTCACGGAAGATCTGCTTGCTATAGGCGTAGCCAAAGTAGCCGCGCCAGCCACGCGGGAATTCCGCCAACTCCCCAATTACCCGTTGCAACGAACAGCCCCGATGCCGGCTGGTCAACTCGCGCACTCGCGCTTTGAAACGACGAATGCTCTTATCGCTGACCAGTGCCCGGCCGCCCTTGCCCTTCTCCTTCCCTTCGGCTCCTTTGCGCTAACTGGGGCGGGGACTCTCACCCCGCAAGTCGCCGGTCATGCCCGGCACACACGTGTGCTTCAGGCGCGCCTTCCGAGGCGTCGCCTGGAAGCAATTGTTGGCCTGGCTATGTCTTCGTGTAAGCTGGTCTCAGCCCTTTGATCATCGGGTAGTGCTTGATATTGAGCGTCTTCAATTCGGCGTTCTCTGCTTCGCATGTGGCGGCGACGATGGCGTCGGCCAGGCCGACGCCGTGAGCCTTGGAGTAGTCTCGCCTGTTGAGTCCCCCGGCTCTGGCAAGCGAGGGCGAGACCGGTATCACACGAAAGAGGGAAACAAGGTTGTCCAACGTATCCAATTCTTCGTCACCTCTCACCCCCGCATAGAGCTCTGCAGTAACGATGCTGGACAAGATGATGCGGGATGAGTGCTTCTTCACCAATGCAACCGCCTTCGGGTGCCCCCGCAGGAAGTCAATCATCACATCGGTATCGATCAGGAGCAGCTTGGCCATAACATCAGCTCCTGTCCCACGATTGGCGTGTCGCCTTGAGGTCGGGGAGATCAGTGCGATCCCGCCACATGCCGGCAGCGCTGTTCAGAACAGAAGCACGACGACGGTCGCTTACCGTTTCGAGCAGTCGGTCAATCGCCTCCCGAATAAGCTCTGCTTGCTTCTTGCCGGTGGCCTCAACAAGGGCGCCAAGCCCTGTTCGCTCTTCTTCCGTCAGGTATACTTGCGTCCGCACCATTATGCACCTCCAATGTATACAGCATCATCATACATCATACCCCTGATGTCAAGGCGAACGTTGCAGGTGACGCTGAACAGACAGGCGCGAAGCGGCTGTCTGTGCTAGCGTCCACCTGTCTGGTTGGGTCCCTCGTTCACTTGGCGAACATCTCCTGAAGTGCATCCAGAACCTTGTGCTGGACACCCGCAGAGATGGTCCCGAGTCTTCGCGCCAGGCGCGTCTTGTCTACTGTTCGGATCTGATCAAGGACGACCTGCCCGCGCTTGCCTTGGAATGTGCAGGACACACGGGAGGGGTACGGACGCCCCTTGGTCGTCATGGGAGCGACGATGACGGTCCGGATATGATCGTTCATGTCGTCTGGCGAGATGACCAGGCATGGCCGAGTCTTGCGGATCTCACTCCCACGAGTTGGGTCGAGCGAGATGAGGAACACGTCAAATCGATTGACTACCATTCCCACTCCTCCTCATCCCACGTCGGCCCAGTCTCCGCGACGCGGTCGAGGAGCTCATCGTCGCCAGACTCCGCCATCCGGGCGAATGCGCGAGCCCAGCCCTCACGTGGCTGCGAGGAGGAACGAATCACCAACTCGTGGTGATGTACCTCCATTTCCACCTCATTCTCGAAGCCGCACTGTTCGATCACCGGCTTCGGCAGGCGAATACCACGACTGTTTCCTATTCTAACAAGGGTCGCTTTCATGATTACAATGTAATTACTCCCAGGGCGCTTGTCAACCCGTGTTACTGCGCACCCAACGTTTGCCTTGAGAGTTTTGACGCGTAGTGCCAAATACTTCTCCAAGGCGTTGTTATGTTTGTCTTGCTATTTCTGAGCCAGTTCGTCCTTGAGTATGGCTAGTTGTTTCTTCAGTTCTGAAAGCATGTCCTCTATACGCTGGGAATGCTCCGGATTATCAGCCAGGTTTTTGGTCTCGAATGGATCTGTTCTGATGTCATAAAGCTCAAATTCCGGGTGCTTAATAATGCGGTCCACTTTGGCCTTTGCCACGGGATCGGTCTTGGCCTTCTCAACCCATTCTTGCCATGCATCATGAAACCGCTTCCTCTTGGTCATCATGATTTGTTTCTGTTGGTATACCCGGTCTGTGTCCGGGTTCCAAATCAGCTTGTAGTCCTTCGTGCGAAGCGCCCTCTGTCTGAGACACTTCTGGCCAAATAGAAGCGCATGTTCGCGGCTCTCTGAGGTGTCGGCACTCAACAAGACTTTTGACAGGCTGCGGCCATCTATCTTGTCAGATATGGTGCCACCGGCGAGATCCACCAATGTCGGGACGATGTCGCAGTACATGGCAATAGCATCCATGGTTGTACCTGGCTCAATCTTGCCGGGCCAGCGAACAGTGCACAAGGCTCGGCACCCGAAGTCATAGATCGACCACTTCCCGTTCGGCATGGCTGTGCCCTGTTCGCTCAGGAAGATCAGAACCGTCTCTTCCTCCAATTTCATATCTTTCAGCAACTGCATTGTCGCACCAACTTGGTTGTCGAGATCTTCTACCTCTGCTGCATGTTCAGACATACATGCACGGGTGACAGGGCCATCGACCATATGGGGCGGCAAGACCATCTTGTCAGCAGGGAATCGGGACGAATCCCCAATTGTCCAGGGATGGTGCGCATGCACGGAGCAAAGGAACAGGCAGAAAGGTTGGTCCTTAGACTGCGCCTTTGAAATGAAGTCTTTGGCGCCATCCAGTGACCAAGTGGGCGCTGAATGATTGCCATTGCTTGTAAAGCCAGGAACCTTGGCGAATGTAGACTCTGAATTGAAATGAAGTTTGCCCGCGAGGCCGACATTGTATCCAGCCACTCCAAGGTAGTCCACGACATTTCTGTATTTGGCACGGGGCTTGTTCCCGTTGTCATAGACACCGCTGCTCGGCGGAAGAAGCCCTGTATAGAGCTCGTGCCGGACCGGGCAGCATTGCGCGGAGGCACAGAAGAAATTCGTAAATCTTGCTCCTTCGGTGGCCAACTTGTCTATGTTGGGTGTCCGCGTGAATAGGCCGGAATCAGTACATCCAAATGATGACCAACTGACATCATCGGCCATGACAATGACGAAGTTGGGTCTCTTGTTGCTCGTGGCGCCTGCCAGGAGTGGAGCAGGCAACACGGATGCTGCCAATCCTGCACCTCCGGCCCGCAGAAATTCTCGTCGATTCATATGTTCCATCTCCCGTGATTCTCAAACATAATCGAGATAGGGAGAGCCCTCGCGGGCTCTCTCCTCTCACACCACCGGCCATACGGGTCACGTAGCACGGCGATTCCAGCACACGGCGTCCGGCTCGTTCGTGGTACCGTACCGGTTGGGGGTTGTATTGGCCTCTGAGCAATGCCGCGCCAGTCTCTTGCCAGTGTTCCCGCAAGTACGGTTCGGGCCTTCGGCGGCGGCTATGCGGTCCGGCCTATCGCTCCTCCCCCAGTCCCTTTCCGGGGCTACAGGCTGATGTTTGTGTTCTCTGTTTGCCGCCTGGTTTCCCGGCGGTGCCACTTCATCTCAGCCATACCTTTCCGTCAGGACAGCGAGCAGGCCTCCCGGGGTAAGACCTGCGACCTTCCACACGTAGACGCCGGATTTATAAAGCGCGCCCTGCAAAGGATGGAGGACTTCGTGGTCACGTGCCCACTCGTCCCAGGCTACGCCACACCTCGTATCCGGTTCCTGTTCGTCGCCCCGTGTTTTCGGATTGGACTTCCTTCAGACCCCGCCTCGCGACGACGCCCTTGCCCTTCTCCTTCCCTCCGGCTCCTTTGCGTTTACCTGAGGCGGAGACTCTCACCCCGCAAGTCGCCGGTCATGCCCGGCACACACGTCGTGAATCAGACTTTGGCGCGTATGCGACAATAGTCTGCATTCATCTTGTCGAATTGGTTCGGGTAGTTCACGCGTAGCGCAAGATGGTACAGGCTGTTCGGATTGAGGGACTCAATCCGATACAGCCCCTCTGGGACTTGCATGTCTCCCTCTTGCAGTTTGGGGCCGAGACCGCCGCTCGCCCCGAGAATCGGATACGACTTGAGGAGTTTCGGTGGGTCGGAGACCCACACCTCAAGCAGGTTCTCCTGCTTGAGCCCGACAAGCGTGATTTCGGTCGGAGGGTACGCTACGCCGATTCTGTCAAAATCCGGTGCGAGTCGTTGGCGAACGACATTGCCGAACTGCTCAACACGGTCGTCTACCGTCTTCTTCCCGCGCATGACTTGGATCACAGCAACAACTGGCCGCCGCAGTTTCGCCCGGAGTGGGATGGCGCAGATCGCCAGTACGAGAACCGTCAGCAGGATATGGATTCGTTTCATCTTCATGAAGACAACGTTTAGATCACCTGCCCGTACGAGCGTGGTCGCGTTTCGAGCGAAACGAGCTTTGATGTCTTTCGAAGCCGGGTCTGGTGCATCTCTTGGTTGTGTGCCGGGCATGGCCCGGTTGCTTGCCGGTGCGCTCCGCGACCGTACCAAAACCGAAATTCGCGTCAAGCGTATCATTTCGGGTGCGGTGCGTTCAACGAGCAAGTCCGGTCTCGTGATAGGTAACGTGAAGAGTAGTCGGAGGCATCCGCCTTC
>CAZKRK010000237.1:0-11789 GCA_964555035.1 uncultured Victivallales bacterium
AGCGGAGGCGGGTGAGGGGCGGACCGTTGGCTCGTGGACATGACACCGCTGTGCCGTCAGGAGTGTGGCCCCGCGGCGTCGATGACTTGGTCCTCCCACGGCGTACGGAAACGCTCCCGCTGGGCGGCAAGGTGCGGACCGATCCACTCGGCAGGCCGACCGTCGGGCGACAGGATACCCCGCACGGTCTCTGTCAGCGCGGCCGGTTCGCCGGGATCGAAGGTGAGTCGCTCGTCCGCAAGGATCTCGGGAATACCGCCCACACGGGAACCGACCATTGGCCTACAGAGTGCGAGTCCTTCGAGCAGCACCGTCGGACATCCCTCGTAGTCCGAACAGAGAATCAGCACATCGGCCAGCTCGATATACGGCGTCGCGGAGCTGACCCAACCCGTGAAGACAATGCCGTCCCGCACGCCGAGCTCTTCGGCCAGGGCTTCGAGGTGCTCGCGCTCGGGGCCGTCTCCGACAACAAGGCCTTTCACCGTGTAGTCCGCGCCGAGGTCGCGAACCAACCGGACGAAGCGATCGACGCGCTTGATGGGATTCAGCCCGCCGGCAAAGACAAGCGTGACGGCCGTGGCGGGGATTCCAAGTTCCCCGCGCAGCCGGTCGAGCTCCGCGGAAGGAGTGGCCGGGATATCGGGGGCCGAATTGTGTGCCCGGCAGATACGGTCGGGGCAAACGTGATGCCGTTCCCGCAGACGTCCGGCGAGCTCGCCCGAAACCGGCAAGAGCAGATCGCTGGCGTGGTACATCGGCTCGTAGACGGGAAAGAGGAGCGCGCGTACGAAACGCGGGATGGAACGCCGGACCAGCTCCTCAAAGTAGTCGCCGTGCACGACGGTGACCATGCGGGCGCCCTTCCATTTGAGAGGGAGCATGGGGAGCGTGTACAGTACTCCCTGCGAGATCGCGACGTCCCCGCGGGACACCCGCCAGCAAAACAGGCAGCGCAGGAACAGGCCCAGCATGTAGATCATGTTGCCGATGGCACTCGCGGGGCACGCACAAGGGCAGTGGTGGGCCCTGGCCTCGTCGGAGACGGGGCGCGGCGCCGCGTAGTACACGTCTATGCCGCGTGACGCTCCCCGGTCGACAAGCCTCTCCCAGATCAGGCCGGCACCGCCGCGGGACCGCAGATTGTACGCCGTGTAGATTCTCACCGCGTGATGTTCTCCAGCAACGTCGACCACTCCTTCAGCACGCGCTCCCATGCAAACGCTTCGACCTGTGCGTACCCACCGGCGGCCACGGTCTCGCGCAGGGAATCGTCTCCGTCCAGTCTGCGGATTGCCTCGGCCAGAGCTTCAGGGTCGCCCGGCGGCACAAGCAGCCCGGTCGTTTCGTCACACACGATATCACGGACGCCTCCAGGAATCGCAGTCGTGATTACGGGAAGCCGCACCGACATGGCCTGCAGGACCACGTTGGGCATACCTTCAAACGTCAAGCTGGGCAGGATGAAAAGGCGGCCGTCGCGAATCATCACATCCGCCACGGTGTCGGGCGGCACGCGTCCGCGGAAGGTCACCGGGAGGTCCCGCGCAAGTGTTTCCAGTCGGGTACGCTCCGGCCCGTCGCCGACGACGACAAGGTGCTTCTCAGGCAGGTGATGCATCGCGGCTATCAGAGTGTCGACGCCCTTGCGCGGAGTCAGAGAGCCGACGTACAACAGGCTGGGACCACGGGCGCCTTCTCTGCGCACGTCGAGTCCGTTCGGGATGACAACCGGCGCAACGTCGTGCACTACCCGCCGCACGTCGTCGGCAATGCGCGAGGTCTGGGCGTGGAAGGCATTGCTGTTGCGCGAGACCCAGCGCAGCAGTGCCCGCCCGGGCTGCCTGCGCACGAACTGGTACCAGTCCAGACCGCGAATGGAGGTGCAACAGGGAATCCCCCAGAGTCTTTGCGCAAGGCATGCGACGACGCCGTTTGGGATGGCGCGGAAGGCGATCACGGCATCGAGGTCTTTGCGCAGGCGGCGGAGCGCAAGCAGGAAACCAATCAGGTGCGAAACGAAGGCAAAGGGGGTGGGCGCCATCGGAACACGCACGATGTCCACGCCCTCGCGGGTTTCCGTGCGCGCTTCTCCCGCGAAACGTCGAATGATGACTGTCACCCGGTGCTGCCCGGCCAGGCGCCGGGCCAGTTCCCAGCCCTGGATTTCCGCGCCGCCGATCGTGTGTGGCGGTATGCCCAGTTCGAGTAGTGCAATGTGCATCACGCGTTTCTCCCGCCGGCCGATGGCTTCAATCTCCGCCCGTTATCCCGCGGGCACCACAGGGCCATCCCTTCACTCCACATGCTCCAGCATTGAGAAGCGGGCATATCCCGTAAAGCGATCCAGGTCAGGGGGAACCTCGAGTTTGCCAACACCCATGAAGTCCTCGAGAAGGAGTTGTTGCGGCCAACACTGTCCAGGCTGCCATTCCAACTCGGCGTTCCAGTGCCCGGGACAGTTGGCGGGCGCCCAGTCGGCAAATGCATAGCCGAATTCGACGATGCTGGGATTGCCCTCGGCGTCCATCAGAAAGTCGTAGGCCATGGTCTGAAAACCGAACCGTCGCGAAATCCCCAGGGCCATACGCACGCACCGGGGATCGACACGTTTCTCGTCGTAGTCGCAAATCCCACTGCCCGATGCGCGGAAGTCCTGCTCGCGATTCTCCCGCCTGAATCCAAACGCGTTGCCGCCGACTGTTGTGACGCGCGTATCGTGCGTGTTCCCGGGCAGGAACTCCTGGAAATAGGCGTAGTGCCTGTGCCGGAACCAGTTGGGAACCGCCATGTCGTGGGATACGGTCTGTTTGCGGAAGCGCCGCTTGGCGATGGCGAGGGAGCGCAGGGCGCGCTGCGTCAGCCGACCGATGAGCCCCTGGTGGCGAAAGTCGTGCGCGGGATGGCAGCCCTTTCGAAACATGCGCTTTATGGTTCGCACGAGTTGCTGCCGGGTCTGCACGAGCTGCACGTTCGAGCTGCCCGCACCGCCGCCAAGCTTGAAGACCACGGGAAGGGCAGCCGTTGCCGCCCACTCAAGCGCATAGGGTTCTTCCCAAAAGACCCATGCCCGGGGCGTCGGCAGGTTGTGCGATTGGAGAAAGAGGCTCTGCTGCACCTTGTCATCGAACATCCGGCACGTGTTTCGGTCCGGGTAGCAACGAAGTCCCATGTCTTCTTCGATGACGGGCAGAATGGTCCTTGCCTCTTGCCGGCTCCGGTCCCACTGCCCCCAGAGGCAAATGAAGTGCGTGAACCCGCCGAGCTGCTCCCAAAACCGCGGCGCGCTGGAACAGACACGCTCCGAGGGAATCCCGTTCACCTGCAGGAAACGCTCGGCGCGCCACAACCACTGATTCCACTGGCGGTCCGGTTCGCAATGTATGGCAACACGTGTGTTCATTGCTCTGTTTCCGACGGGTCCTTGTCCTTTGCCGATGCGGCGCCCCGAAGCTGGGCGCGTATCATCTCCACGCACAGCGTCCGCTCGTTGGGCGCAAGCAGAAAGCGCCAGGCGATCGGGAGCGCCAGGACTGCCAATGTAGCACAAGCGACCAGGAGACGCACCCAGGAACTGATAGGCAGCCATATCTGCACAATGTAGCTCGTAGCTGCAACAACGAGAAGAAACACGGCGATGCGCAGCATATCGCCGGCGTAGGAATACCAGGGACGCCGCATGACGTGGGTGGCGTAGAGTGTGACGAAAACCGCATCTTTCAATGTCCAGGTGACGACACTGGCCGCCGCGACACCGAACATGACCCCCAGCCGGCTATGCGCCAGAAGCCAGGCCAGGGCGACATGGAACACGGCCACCACACAGATGTACAGCGCGGGAACTTTGACCCGATTGTAGGCGGTGTGCACCGTATACAGCGGCAAGACCGCCAGGTTCAGAGGCAGATGAAACAGCAGAATCACAAAGAGGCCGGAGTGCACCGTGTAGGTCTCGCCAATCCACAACGACAGGAACGGAACGGCCATGCCACAGGCAATCCCCACCGGAATTGCGATGACGGCCCCAAGCCCCCGCACCGACAGGTGGAGGACGCGCCCCAAGCGTTCCCACTGCGCGCGCGCATACGTCAACATAATGACCGGCCAGATAACGCCGGACATCACACCCGCAACGCTGCGCAAAACCTCGTTGACCAGCAGACATGGCGCATAGTCGCCGCTCGCAACTGCTCCGCCAATCAGGTTGACAATTACAAGATCCACCTTCATCAGAAGCATGAACCCCGCGCTATGGATGATGATCCACTTGCCCAGCCCGAACAACTCGCGGCCCCGTTCCGGATCGTAGACGCCCCGCACGACAACGAGCTGCGGCGTGATTCGGCGACAGAAGAACATCGACAGCAGCAGTTCGACTACGGAAGCAGCCAGGCTGGCGATGCCGACGCGGGTAAGGCTGGGCCCCAGCCACGAGAACAGGGCCACGATCAGACCCGCCCGGACCAGCAGACGTGAGACCTCGATCAGCCGTTTGAGATCAAGCCGGTTATGGGCATCGAGCGTGGTGTAGTACACGGCGCTGAACACGGAGGTAAAGAAGCTGGCAAACGTCAGCAGGAATAGGCGAAAGGCGTCGGCGACAAGGTCCGCCGGGATGTCCAGGTAGCGCACCGCCAACCAGGCGCAGAGCCCCAGAAAAGGAATGTGCACCAGGCAGACCAACAGCAGCAGGCGGAAAGACGTGTTGAACGTTCGGACAGCCGAAGCGTCGTCCCGTCTCTGCAGATCGATCGTGAGGAACCGTCCGATAGACCGTGCCAGGGACTGAACGAGGATGGCAATGTAGCTGATGACACCGAGCGCCAGGGGGATGAGCCCGTAGCCGGCGACCCCGAGCCGCCCCCGGAGGTAGGGCACGAGCCACACGCCGACCGCGGCAGTGGTTACGAAAGTCAGACCATTGCCGATGAGATTGCGGGGCGTCTGTTTCTTGATGTCGCTGTCAGCCAGCGCCGCCATGTCGTGATTCCTGCAACGGTTCTACGTCTTTTGTCGAGGCGATGAATACTTGTGAGCTCCAAGTCCCAGCGCTCGATTGTGCTCCATGTCAAACGACATGGCGAAGAACAGACTCTGTAGACCTGACAGAAACAGAAATGCGGCAAACAGTGGCGCGACCGGCTCCACTGCGCCGACAAAAATCCGCACGCACAACAGGTAGAGGCCGAGGATGAGCCCAATCGGCGTGCAGAAAATCCCGGTCATGTAGAAGAACACAAGCGGATGAAAGTCCCTGATGACGTACTTCTCCTTCATGCGCCAGAGGAACAGCTTCGTCAACAGCCAACACAGGCGTGGTATGATCCTGCCGCAGTGTATGCCCGATGTTTCGCCGACCCCGTAGATGGGACGGATCGGAACGTCCTCGACCCTGAAGTTGCAGACGTTCAGCCGTACCAGGATGTCATTGGGCACTCCATACCGCCTGAACACCTTGTCAAGGGGCAACGTTTGAAGCACTTCGAGCGATGCGGCGGTATACCCGGTCTGCGAGTCGGCCACGTGCCAGTAGCCGGAGGCTATCTTCGTCAGCAACGAGAGCGCGGAATTGCCGAGATACCTCACGTGGGGAATCTTCTGCCACGCCTCCCCCGTGAAGAGGCGGTTTCCCTTGGCGTAGTCGGCCCTGCCCTCGACGATGGGCTCGAGCAACGCGGGCAGATCGCCCGGGTCCATCTGGGCGTCGCCGGCCACGACAACCGTGATGTCCATCTCCGCGTCCCTGGCCCATTTGTAGCCGGTGACAATTGCGCCGCCGACGCCCTGGTTCGTTTCGTGCTTGAGAAGAACCACCCGCTCCGGCTGCGCGTCAACCCGGCTCTGAGCGACTGCCGCCGTCTCGTCGCTCGAGGCGTCATCGACTACAACGATCTTGTCGATAAAGTCCGGCAGAGTATCGATCACCCCGCCGACCAGTCTGCTCTCGTTGTACGCCGGAATCGTAACGGCTATCGTCTTTGACTTGTACATTCCCCGCCCCTGTCACGCGTGCGACTATCCTCTTGCTTGAGGCGTGCATACTACCCGCTTTGCAGCCGGGACAACAAGGCATTTCGGCTGACCCGTAGGACGGTGCTCCTGCGCCGTCCCCGAGACAGGGCGGAGGCAGAACAAGAGAGAATCCACGAGCGAAGCTTGCCGGTTCTCTCATTGGTTGCTACCTCGACTGTCTCGGGGGCGGCGCAGGAGCACCGCCCTACGGAGCACGCGAGATGTCGCTTGCAGCCGGTCCAACCCCTCCCTAGACTCCCTCTGATGTTGTCGGTGTCTGCAAATCCCTGGTTTTCGTGCGCGCTCATACTGACTCTGCGTGTGGTGGTTGTCGGGATAGCGTGGAGTTGGCTCGTTCCCGTCACGTCGCGCGGGGAACCGCGGGCCAAGGCTCTCCGCGGGTGCCTGGACGCATGCGTCGCCTTGCTGATCGGGATCTTGCTCACGCTTGTCTCGAACTGGCTGCTCTTCGAGCTTGGTGTGGGCAAACCCGCGTACGCATTGGCCGCCTCCGCCCTGATCGCAGCGGCAGGCTTCGCCGCCAGGATTCGAAGCCGCTGTACTGCCGGGCTCCTCACTACGGGCGCTCCTCTTGCAATGCTGACCTTCCTGGGCATTGCCGCCGTGATGTTTCTCCCCCGGCAGAGCGAGTGGTTCATGGGCGGCTGGGATCCCGGCGCATATCTCAACCAGGGGGTCTGCGTCGCCCGCACGGGAACGTTTCACCCCGGCCCCGGCACGGGGTACTCCATCCTGCAACCGGAGGAGTTTGCCCCGTTCGCGCGAGGCGATGGTGACTACCTGGAGTGCTTCCCCGGAATCCCCATCGATCCCGAAGACGGCCGTTTGCTCCATTACTTCTTCCGGCTGACGCCGACGTTCCTGGCTACCGTTGCCCAGAGCGGCGGACTGCGCGCAGCTACGCGGGCCAATACGCTGATGGGAGTCCTTGCCGCCCTGCTCTTTCTCGGCGCACTGGTGGCACTGGCGCCGAAACGACCTTCGCTGGCACTCTTCTCCACGCTGTTCCTTGTGACTCACCCGCTGTGGCTCTACCACCTGCATCTACCGGTAACAGAAGTGCTGCAGCTCTTCCTGGTTGGCGGAATCGGGCTGCTGGTGCCGTACCGTGCCCGCGGGCGCGCGACGCCATGGGTACTGGGACTTGCCGTGTTCGCGGCCGTGCTCAACCGCTTCAGTTTCCTGCCGTTTGGCGGCGTTCTCATGCTCGGGGTCGCCATTCTCGACCGCTCGCGCGAAGACCGGCTTCGCGTCCTGTATGAACGTAGCGTCCTCCTGGGTGCGATCGTCGCCGGTGCTGCCTTCGACATGCTCGGATGCTCCGTGACCATGCTGCGAATGGCCGTCATCACGGACAAACTGGTGGCCGTGGCCGGCGCGAGTATCGCAGCGGCAATCCTTCTGGACGCGACCGTAGCAATATGCCCCAAGCTCAGACACGCAGGCAGCCGACTCCTGCAATGGCTCAGTCGCGCAGGGGTCGTGCTCGTCTTGGCGGGAATCGGGGGCGTTTGGTTCTTTGCCAGGACTGGGGCTGCGGGACGATGCTCGGCTACCATGCATGGAGTCGCCCCCTACCTGGGCTTGTTTCTCGCCGGGGCGGCCTGCCTGGGCGCACTTCACCTTTTCTGGACAGAGGCGGACCGCGAGGAACGCATACGGCCCGGGGTGGTCTATCTCTTCGTCATCGCTGCCATCACCACGGTGGGCGGCGGCTTCATCGCTGACCTGTATCCCTGGGCCACCCGACGCCACCTCGTCTATGCAGTGCCGTGCATAACAATCCTGGCCGGCCATCTGATGTCTATCCTGTGGGGCGCAGGGGCTCGCCGCCGGTTGTGGCGCGGCGTGGCCGTCGGCCTTGCCACGCTCCTTGTAGCCACCAACGCAAAACGCAGTTGGCACGCCTGGGACAGGACCGAATACAACGGCCTGTCGGCAATCCTCCAACAGGTGGCCGAGCAGATTGACGATCACGATGTCGTAGTCTGCGATCATCCCTGGTGGGCCACGGCGCTGTCCCTCACCTATGGAAAGACGGTATTGAACGCCAGGGAGTTCTACGAATCGAAGTCGTCCGACACCATGAAGAAGGGCATGGCGGTGCTGGCGCGACTGAAGGCGTCGGAAAAACGAATCCGTTTTCTGACCTCCACGCGTACGGCCGCCCTGTCCGTGTATCCGGAGCCCATCTCTGGCGCGAAGCTCGACTGGGAAAGCGGCGAAGTCGCCTTCATGGAGTTCATTCACCACAGGAGTGCCGACGACTTCGAAATGCAGGAGCGGCGACACGCTTTCCGCCTCTTCACGTGGTACGGACCGTAGGCTTGAGACGCATGCGCGGCAAACGTAGGTCCGATTTGCAATCGGACCCAAACCACGCACGTTGCTGTAAATGACGGGGGACGCCACGTCTGGGCGGTGTTGGGTCCGATTGCAAATCGGACCTACGTTTGCGCCAAATCCGCTTCACCAACGCCGGAGTCAAGGAAGCGGTGCGATGCAACAACATGGTGAGCAAGTTGTTCTGAGGCTACTCGCCTAGCCGTACCACGGATCCGTCTCTGAGACAGGCAAAGATACCCGATGGAACGGCAAGCACGCCCTCGTGAACGGGTGGCGCGGAAAGCGCCCTTGTCGCCACAGTGCTGCCGTCTTCGCGGGCCAGCACATGGAGCAAACCGCCGGCGCGCCACTCGACCCCCTTGAGGGGATCCGCCGGATCGGCAATGTCGGGGCCGCCGCCCAGGTAGAGGCGCCCGCCGGCGGCAATGAGGGCGCTCGGACGAACCGCAATTCGCCTGTGCCACACCAACCCGTGATCGAGCGGCGATTTGCCGCGCAGTTTGCTTCCCGCCAGGCCGGGCATGGGATCGGTAGCCGCAAGCGGTTGCCCCCCCCTCCCCGGTTCCTGCCCCTGTTTGCCGCGATCGAAACAGAGAACGGGAAAGCCGCCGCTGCCGGGAACGTAGAACTGAAAATGCCCCGCCCCAACGCTGTGACGTATGCCGTAGGAACGTTCCGCATCAAAACAGATCCGGTTGCAGGTTTCGCCACGGTCAAGCTGCATGTGAACCCGCCCGAAGAGCTCATCGTCCAGAAAACCCGCGGAAGCTGACAACTCTGTAGTACGCGTCTCCTCGGCCGGCAGGTTGACGGGCCCCTTTGCGTATTGTTTGAGCTTCCCGTCCGGGCCGGAGAAGTTCCACCATTGCTGCCGGGTAACGGCCAGGGTCTCGGCGTCGATGCGCATGTGCTTCAGGAAGATCCTCTCGCCGTCGGTCGTCAGGATGTCGTTGTTAACGCCTTCGTAGTAGTCGCTCTGTATGGTCTGTTCCGTGAAAAAGATCGAGGAGGCCCTGACCGCGCCGCTCAGCGGATCGAGGGCGGAAATCCGCAGGCCACCGTCGAGGTTGGAGCTACGGCCGGCGACCACGTAGACTTTGCCCTTGAAAACCAGCGCCGAACCGTGGACGGGCCAGACCGACTCAATGCGGCTGTCGTCGAGGATCAACCGCTCTTCCGGCGCGGCTCGAAAGCTCCAGGCCAATTCGCCCGTCGCAGCGACCCGGCAGTGGACCCACCCGTCGCGTGTGCCGTAAACCGCGCGGCCGCAGTACAGGCTCGGCGGCGAATCGATCCGGCCGGGAACGCGCCAAACGACCTTGCCGTCACCGCAATCCAACGCAACGACCTCGTCATCACGTCCAAAGTAGAGTCGCGCGCCATCGCTGGTCGGTGCTGTCAGCTTGCCGCCCAGCGAAACGGACCAGCCCTTCCCGGCAGCGGGCGTCACGTCCGTGCAGCACGAACGCAGTTCCCCCCCGCGGTACTGCGCCCATGCAGCGGAGTTTGCCTTCGAAGGTGGCGCATCGTATGCAGGCCCCTTGACCAGCGGGTGTTCGGGAGCGGCCGCCGACGCGGCCGGCGCCAGCGCACCGTAGCCGTCAAGCCGGTTCATCTGGTTGCAGGCGCAGGCTTCGGGCGTAAAATAGAGCAACCCGTTGGCGGGCATAACGCCGTAGAGACACGCCCCCCGCACCCAACGATTGACCGTAACTTTGCCCGTTCGCAAGTCCACTACCTCCACACCTTCCTTCCCCATAAAGAGAAAGCGCTCCGTCGCCTTGTTCCGGTAGCAACGGTGGTGGTGCTTGGAGTTGATGGCCCTGACGTCGATGCGCCGGGTCTCCCGGCCCGTGGCAGAATCGAAAAGGACAAGTTCCGCGTTGTCTCTCGACTTCCTGACGGCATTGCGCGTGATCGTCTCGTCCCCGACAAGGTAGATGTTCACGGAGGTGCCGTACGTCCAATCGGCGCCCTGCGCCTGCCAGAGCTCTTCGCCGCTGCTTCCATCGATACAGATCGTGGTCCCGGCCCCACCCGGCCGATCGACCTGGCCGTAGTAAACCCTGCCACCGTGCGCAACCAGGCTGCCCAGGTGGTCCTTGCTCTTGGCGGAAACACGCCAGCGCACCTTGCCCGTGGCCAGCTCGTGACAAACCACTTCCGTCGGCGTAGCGGCCGCCACGAAGTCCCTGTCGGCGGCAATCGTCAGCCGTCCCTGCTTCAGGGTCGCCTTCTTGCCCCGCAACCGGAAATCCGCCTGCGATGCCGTGGGTTCGGTCTGCCAGAGGATCCGACCTGTCTCCGGATCCACTGCCATCAGCTTGACCGGCGGCGCGGCCCTGGTGGAACTCTTGGGCACGGCCGTAACGGAAAGGACCAGGATGTCCTTGTGCACCACGAGCTCAGCCGCGTTCTCGGTCCCGGTGAGCACGCGAACCAACTTGCCGGTTTCCGCATCGAAAACACTGACCGGGGCGGAGTAGCCGAGAGTAACGTAGACGCGTTCCCCGACCGCGACGAGACGGCGGTGAATGAAACGCGGATTGCCCCAGCGCAGGTTCATCGGCTCGCCCGGCGACCAGGCCTGCCAGCCCCAGTCGGGAACGTCTTGCTTCCATAGCAGGGCGCCGCTGAAAGCGTCGCGGGCGACAAGCCGCCAGCGGTCCGGCAGTTTGCCTCCCACGCTCACCGGGGCCTCGTCACAGATGTAGAACAGGCGACCGCGGGCGCTGACCATGCCGGTCAGGCTCGGGCTCTTCTCGTGGGAGCGGGAACGGCGAGGCGTGGCCGTCCACAGCAGGCGCCGGGGAACGCCGACACGTCTGTCCGCGGCAACAGGATTGCTGCCCGGACCGTGCAGCCAGTGGGTCCACTCGTCAATGTCATCCGGCCAGGGCTTGGTCAGCTCGCGCCACCCGGACTCCGTCTTGATACGCGCCGTCCCCAGGGGACGCAGCACGCGCAGAACCTCCTGCTCCGCCACGGCCTCATCGCAAACCAGGTGACGAACCGTGTTCTCGGCATAGGGGAGCCTGGCCTCGGGCGCCGCCAGGTGGTGAATCACACGTCCCTCTCCCGCCGCGGGCGCGGCCCCGCCAATATGCACAATCAACCCCCGCGGCAGCTCGGCAGCTCGGCCACCGGCCACAGTAGAAGACAGACACGCGAGTAGACACAGGACCGATCGCATGGGTGAATCCCTCCTTGTGAGTTGTCCCTTTCGGTGAGTACCATAGCGCGCCCTCCCAAGACAGGTCAAAGGCAGCAATTCTCATCATGGCCACGCCCCCTGCGACCTTGTGTCGCAGGGGGCTTGGCCATGATGAGAATTGCTGGGTCAAAGGACTCACCACCGGGCCACCTTCGTAGACGCGCCGAAGGGGGCTGTATCAAGAAGTGTACCGAAG
>CAZKRK010000238.1:0-11771 GCA_964555035.1 uncultured Victivallales bacterium
GGGCCTATGGACGGCGCTGCACTTCCACCACCGGAATTGCCGGCGGATGTATGCCTGAGTCCGACGTTGTCCGAAAAGGTCCTGGAGACGGCGGTCCTCCGCCGTTACGAGCAAAAGGTGAGCGCACTTGCCGAAACAAGGAGAGGACTCCGTTCATTTCTGTTTCTATTTGTGCTCAACTCTTGCTCGCAACGGCGGAGGACCGCCGTCTCCAGGTTGAATTGGCGGGCGTTTCGCGACCGTAGACCCTTTTCGGATGGGGGCTAGCCCTGCCCTTTACCCGCAAGTTGCGTCTGGGCAATGGGCAGAATCCCCGCCCCTTGCGGGCGGGAATTCTGCCCATTGCCCAGACGCAACTTGCGGGTAAAGGGCAGGGCTAGTCAGTCCCTACCTGATAATCAGCAGCATCCCGTGTGGCGCACTGACGTCCGAGTATTTCGCGAACGCCGATCCCGGCGCCTGGTTGGCATAGGCGGCCGCGATCCAGTCGGCCGAGCGTTTGACCTTGGAGATGCGCGCCTCGTCGATCACCCCGTCGAACCAGTTGCCGCCCGCATCCCAGATGCCGCCACCACCGATCTTGACGGTGTTCCCGCCGCCACTGTCCGCGTAGACAGCGCCTCCCGCGGTGGCATCGAATGCGCCGTCCTGGTAGAGGTCCATGACCGACTTGTCCGCCGCAAACACGATGTGTTTCCACTCGTTGGCCGTTATCTGCGTCCCGCTGACGGTGTTGGCCGACCAGCCTTCCGGTTCGGGATTGGCCCCGAACTCGACACGGTCATTCTGTCCCACGTACCCGCGACGGGTGCCTGCCACCGTGTGCGGGTAGACCCACACGTGAATCGTGAAGTCGCTGTTGGGGCCGAGATAGCCATGGTTCAGGAAGCTCTCTCCGGAGTTGCAGTAGTCGTCGACGCCGTCGAACTCCTGGCCGCCGGCGATGGCGGCCGGGACGTCCGTCGGACCTCCGCCGGCACCGGAATCCGTGGCGTCCCGCCCGTTGCCGGAGGAGTCCGGATGCATGCCCGACGCATCCGTGCCGTTCAAGTGCCACACGGCCAGGTAGTCCTGCGACCAGGTCGCTCCGTTCGTCGTGTAGGCCGGCGCGTTGGTCGCGTCCTCGTTTGACCAGTACGCCCAGATGCAGGTGTTCGAATCCACGAGCTCGGGTACCTGCACCCAGACGAACGAATCGCCGGACGTGTCCCACTGCTCGATCTCGTAGTTCAGTTCCTCTGTTCTCGTTGCATCCGAGAAACGCAGGTCCAGGCCGTGGGGAGACGCGAAATGATCGTACTCGAAGTCGGGGATGTCTCCGCCGAGAACGACCAGGGCCGGGAAATTGGTCAGCGTCTCGCCGCCGGCGTACCCGGCGAACGTAATCTTCATCTTCCCTTTCCATGCCTCAAGCCAGACGTCGTAATCGTCGTCGTGGATGGTCCCGATCGCGGTGTCGTCGGTGACCGTCGCGTTGACCGCACCGCTCAGGTTCATGGTGAAGGCCTCGGACGGGTGCTCGCCCGTCCGGTCGCCGTAAACCCGCACGACAATCTGCCCGCCCGGCTGCCCGGCCGGAATGACCAGCGTGCCGTTGGTTGCCGCGTAATCCGTGCCCCCCACGGCCGATCCGTTGGCGGAGGCGAAGTCGACCGTCACGTTGGAGGCGCAGAGGTCGGAGAGCACCACGTCGAACGCCATGTCGACCCGGCCGGTGTGGCCTTCCGTGACCGACACGTCAGCGATCGAGATCCCCGCGAGCACAGACGTAAATGTCTCGGTCGTGTCCGCCCAGTCATCGGCGAGGGCATTCGTCACGTAGCAGCGGTAGACGTACTGCCCGCCGGCCAGGAGCGACACATCCGCGGACAAAGGACCGGCGAGGACCGCTCCCAGCGCGTTGGTGTTCTGCCACGCCTTGTGCGATTCGCCGCCGTCCGCCAGCCCCCAGTAGATGGTCGCCTCCCCGACGCCGCCGACGAAGCTGCCGTTCAGGCGCGCCGATGTCGTGGTCACATCGGTCGGCGGCAGATTCGTAACGGTCGGCACGTCCATGGTTTGAAACGCGACGCTTGGCGTTGCCGGCAGGTTGGTGACCGCATTGGTGGCGATGAACGTGCAGAAGTAATCCGTCCCCCTGTCCAGTCCCGCGACTCCGTAAGTCAAGGGCCCCGTATGGTTCGTGGCGGAGCCGACCATCACGGCCGACTCCCAGTTCCCTATCACGGTTCCGCCGTCATTGGTGCCCCAGCAGGCGTAGATGTCAAACGTCCAGCCGTCGGCCGTCAGGCCCCCGTTCATGGTCACGGAAGCGGTCGAGACGTTGGCGATCGGGCTGTTGGTGAAACCCAGCGTGTACCATGCGGGATAGGCAGTCGTAAGACCGTATTTCCGGCTCAGATAGCTGCCGATCTGGTTGAGCTCGTCCACGGTCAGGGCGCGGTCGAAGGTCACCAACTCCGCCACGTCGCCATGGTAGTCGCGGCTGGCGTAGTACTCGCCGATCGAGGTCGTGCCAAACGGCCAACCGGTGAGTCCGCTTTGCTTGCGTTCGGCGATGATGTGTGGCTCGCCCACCGTGTAACCGGCCGTCGTGGCCCCGTTCACCATAGCGTAGCCGTCCACCGCGCCGCAGAAATCGGCGTTGTTGCCGCCGTGGCCGAAGCTCTGGTACCAGTTGTTGTCGCTCAGGCGGATGCCCCTGTCTGCGTTCTCGTGTCCCCAGATGCCGCGCAGTCCGCCACCCGTGAGGACCCGCGTCACGGCGACGAACGTCTCGGGCGACGTGCTCGTACTCAGAAGGAGCTCCTCGTCGGATCCGTCGAACTGGATCGCCGGCAGGTTGTTGATCGAGTCGGCCAGCCACAGGGGCTGCCTGGCGGCGGTTCCCTGCGAGAAGTCGTTCCCCGCCGCGCCCGTGTCCGCCCATATTGAGACGTTGTCGGAGGCGTCCTTTGTGACGCCCAGCGCCGCATCCAGATGGTAGAGCAGTCCGTTGGTGACCGGGAACCCCGGAGTGCCGAGTTCCGGTTCCAGCGTCGTGAAGTTCGTAGTGAAGGTTGCCCAGGCAGCGCCCGCCGCGTTGGTGACGTAGCAGCGGTAATAGTAGGTCACGCCGTGGCCGGCGGCCACGTCGGCGTCGAAAGCACCTTCGCGCATGTCCGTCATTGTGATAGCCGAGTCCCATACCGCCGCGTTGGTGCCGCCGTCGGAGCGTCCCCAGAAGATGGAGACATCGCCGGCCCCGCCGGCCGTCAGCTCGCCTTGCAGCGTGGCCGAGCCGGTATCCGCGATCGCGCCCGCGGCGTTGTTGACGGCCGGCGGCACTACCGGCGGCACATCCATCGACGGCGCCGCCCACATGTCGTCGAGGGCGTTGGTGACGCGGAACGTGTAGTAGTTCGTCACACCCGTCGCGATCGAGGCCGGGTGACTCACCGCCCCGACGTAGTTGGTGAGCGTGCCGAGAAACGCGTTCGTGGCCCAGGCCGTCGGGTTGTTCGTGCCGTCCGCGGGACCCCAGTACACCCATACGTCATACACGGAGGAGGTGATGTTGAGCGTGGCGTTCAGCGTGGCCGAAACGGTGGTGACGGCCGTGGGGTGCTCGTTGGTGACGGCGAGACCGCTGTCTGCATCGAATGGGGAGTACGCTGTCACGATGCCGTACTTGGCCGCCAGGTATCCCCCGACCAGGTCCTCCTGCGCCGGCGTCAGCGTGTTGCCGTAGGCGACAATCTCGGCAATGTCGAGGTCGGCCACGGAGTGATCCGAGCGTCCGAGCCAATAGGTGCGCGGCAGCTTGTTGCCGTCGTTCACGACGACCTTGAGCACCATGTACTGGTCGATGGGATCCAGGCAGGTAGCATTCACGGCCAGGGGGGTGCCGTCCCGTGATGCGGAAGCGGGATACTGGTTGCTGTGGAAGCCCTTGTTGGCGTTCTGAAACAGGTAGCTGCCCGGGCGACCGTTCTTGTTGGCAAGGAAGGCGCCGTAGTTGTTCCAGGCAGCGCCCGCCGAGCGTCCGACCACGTACTGCTCCTTCACCCACATGTTGCCGGCCACGTCAAAGTAGGAATCCTGGTTGCGGGTCTGCACTTCGGGCAAAGAACTGATCGCGTCGGGAACGAGGGTCGGAGTGCCGCTCTGAAGCGTGGCGTGATGTCCGTTGCCGGACAGATCGTTCCATGTCTGCACCACGCCGGCGCCATTCGTGACGACCCCGACACCGGCATCCCAGTGGCCCAGGAGCCCGTCGGTTACGGGCGGTCCGGGGGGCAGCGGCTTGGTCGCTACAAAGCTCGCACTCGAGTCGGCCCAGTCTTCGCCGTAGACGTTCGTGGCGTAACAGCGGTAGTAGTGCGTAAGCGGGAAGAGCGTGCCGGTGACTTCGGCCGCGAAGGTGGCATTGGACTGGTTCCCGATCGACACTGAGAAATCCCAGTCGCCGGCATTGGTGCCGCCGTCGGAGCGTCCCCAGTAGATGGTGACGTCGCCGCGGTTGTGATCCAGGAAGCGGCCGTTGAGCGTCGCTTCCGGCGTGCGGATACCGGTCGCGGCGCTGTTGGCGACAGCCGGCGGGCCCAGGGTTGCGAAGCTCGCCGCGGGCGCGGCCCACACGTCGTGGGTCGCGTTCGTGGCGCGGAAAGCGTACGAGTAGGCGGTGTTGACGGTCAGCCCCGTGGCGGTGTGCGCGAGAGGCGCGCCGATCGCGTTGGAGAAGGAGCCCACGTAGTAGCTGTTGCTCCATGACGCGACGTTCGTCCCGCCGTCCAGCTCGCCCCAGTAGATCCAGGCGTCCATGACCTGGCCCGAATTCGAGAGCCAGCCGTTCAACTGGGCCGACGTGTCCGTCAGACTGCTCGCCGCCGCATTGTCTATTCCCAGCGGGGAAGACAGGCCGGTGATGTAGACGCGCTTGCCCACGTCATCGTGCACGACGGTCATGCCGTTGGTGCTCCAGTCGGCCGGCATCTCGCCCGTGTCAACGATGGGGGCGTTGTAGGCGATGGCGCCGGTGTAGGTGAAGATGTCGTACTCGGCGGCGGGACGCGGAGTGCCGCCGGCGCCGAGAAGCTTCAACGTCCAGCCGGCGAACAAAGCGAGTTTGCCGACAACGTCGACCCTGTCACTGCCTCTCGCTCCCAATTCCCACTCGTAGGTCGACCGGTCGTACAACCGCAAACCATCGGTGCCGTAGACCGTGACGGACAGCGTCCCCGCTTCACCCTCGCCGGCTCCCGGCGCCAGCGTGCAGCCCTGCCTGATGTCGAAGCGGTTCGCCACGGTCACGGTCCCGTTGCCGCCAATCGTCCCGGACTGGTTGGCCTGGGTGGCGATCTCGCCCTGGCCGTCATGCTCGCCGTTGATCAACACGGTTGCGTTCTCGAACACCCACATGTTGCGCAGCGTGTTCGAGCCGGTCATCTCCAGCGGCGCTTCCCCGTAGACCGACAGGTCGCCCCAGGTGGCAATCCTGATGTTGCCGGAGTAAATCGAGCGATCGTCCTCCGAATCCGGGTTGTCGAACACCTGGATGTAGTGCGCCGTGTTGTTGAGATAGATGTCGTTCTGGAACTCGACGACATCGTTTGCCGTCGGGGACCCGTATTGCTGCCAGTGACCCTCAAAGCCCGTGTCTACGCTCGCGGCGTCCATTTCGACGCCGCTCTCGAGGTTCACCGTCAGCGGCCCGTCGTGGGCCGCAAAGCCGCCGTGCACGCGGTCCCAGCTCACCGCGCCGTCTTCCGTCTGGGGGCCGATGTTGAGGGCCAGCATACCCTTGGTCTCGAGGATGCACGGCCAGGTCCGGTTGTTGCCGTCGAAAGCGATCGTGGTGTTGGCGGATATGATCGACTGGTCGGGCACGCGCAGCGTGACACCGTCGTCGACGATCGTATGCTGTTCGTAGGTACTGTTGGTGCCGGTCATCACCAGCAGGCCGTTGCCCCGGATCCAGAGGAACCTGCCGGGATTGTCCTGTGTTGTCAGGTTGCCGGAGAGGACGGCGTAGTCGGCCTTGGTGTCGAGGTTGTCGAACAGGTTGATACAGCGGTCGTACGTGGAGTCGAGCATGATGTCGTTGCGGATTTCGACGACGCTGTCCGCATGCTGCGAACCGAGCTGAAGCACCTGGTTGTTGAGTCCGGTGTTCGCGTCGGACCAATCGAGAGGGATGCCGCCTTCGAGGTTCACTTCCAGCTTGCCGCCGCGTGCGGCGAACCCGCCGCGGGCGTTCCACAAGACCTCGCCCTGGGCCGATCCGATGTCGCGGTCAAAGGTCCCGGAGGTCAGGAGCACGGCCGGGCGCCAGTCGTGGTGGCCCCAGAACCGCAGACAGCTATTGGTCGGCAGCCCGACACCATCGTCCGCGGCAAGCGTGCAATACCTGATCGCCGTGGCGGTGATGTAGGTGTTGCTGGCGGTCAGCTCGACGAGGGAGCTGTAGTAGCGGTCTCCCGGCCAGAACTGGTTGCCCCCGTTGTCCCAGAAGCTGAAGCGCTTGCCGGTATCGGCATTGCCGCCGCTGATGACGCCGGAAAGGCGCACGACGTCCGCCTTGGTGTCCGGGTTGTCGACGACCGCAATGTTGCGGACGTTGCTGCTGTCGAGCTCGATGTTGTTCTTCAGCTCCACCATGCCGTCGGCCGAACGCGACCCGAACTGCAGGGCATGAACGCTGTTGAGGCCGTTGGTGGCGCCGTTCCAGGGCAGGGTGTCGCCGCCCTCGAGCGTGACGGCGAGGTCTCCGCCGCGGGCGGCGAAGCCGCCACCGCCGCCGATGTTGTCCCAGTACACCTCGCCGGCCCCCTGGCCGATGTTGCGTTCGAACGTGCCGTGGGTCTCGAGAATGCAGGTCTGGTCGGCGTTGTTCTGGCTGAACCGCAGCAGGCTGTTGGTCGGGAGTCCCACGCCATCGTCCGCCCGCAGCAGACCGCGCTCGATGCGCGTCTCACCCGCGTAGGTGATTGGTGGCCGGCAGCGCCACCGGCTCGTCGGAGCTGTCGCTGTCGCCGACGTGCACATACCCCGTGCCGGTAAGGACGTTGCTCACAATCAACGCCGGCTCCAGGCTGAACTTCGTGGCTGCCGTGACCTCGGCGCCCGCAAGCACGCCGCCCTTCCCGGCGGTCAGCGTGCCAACGGTCGACGGGGCGTCAAACAGGAGCGTGCCGAACGAGGTGAGATTGCCTGCCCCCGTCGTCGTGATTGTCGGGCTCGCGCCCGTGACCTGTAGCGTACCGTTGCTCAGCACTACGTTGTTGAGAGTGCTCCTGGCCAGCAGATCGAGCGTCGCGTCCCCGGTCGCGATAATCGGCGTGGACGCCAGGTTGTTCATGTCAGGGAAAGAGGCCTGGACGGCCCACATGCCGGCCTGGGCCGGGTCGGACGGCTTGATGACTCTCTCGCTCAGGCTCGGCGTAGAAAAACGCATGTCGACCTGCGACCCGCCGCCGCCCTCGAGGTGCGTGAAGGCAATCATGTACGGCCGGCCGGCTACAAGGGTGACCGCTTTGTTGCCGCCGTCGCCGTCCCACTGGAGCTGCTCCCCGCGGTTGGACCCGAGACCCGGCGTGGTGGACTCGAAAACACCGTTCGCGTTCAGGTCGATCCAGATGCCGCAGCGGTCGTCGTCGGCGGCCCTGCGGAACCCGTGCACACCGCTCTCCGCCGGGACAAAGTAGCCGATGAACAGGTTCATGTAGTTGTCGGTCTGGCCGATGGCGCCGGTGTTGCGGAAATCGTTGTCGCTGTTGAAGTCCAGCCCGCGGTTGCCCGGGCCGCCGGTGAGCAGGGCCGTACCCGTGGGGACCATGGCCATGAGCCCGCCGTTGCCGCTCAGATCCAGATCGTTCTGGTCGTCATAGACGTTGCCGGGGTGATCGAACCCCCTGTGTTCGAGCGCGTTCGGGGTGACGATGTCCAACGTGCTGCCCCAGACCTGCAGCGTGCCGCCGCTCAGGGCGATGTCGTCCGTGCTGTAGCCGTCGATGTTCTTCAGGGCCAGCGTTCCGCCGGTGACCTGGGTCGTGCCGGTAACGGTCAGGTCGGCCGAGATGGCGTTCGCACCTCCCGAATTGGTCAACGCGTCCACGCTGAGGGTCGCCGCGCCGCCGGAATTCGTCAGCGTGTAGTCACCGGCGGTGAGGTCGATGAAATCGATTGTGTAGCTCGTGCCGTTGATGTCGACGTCGCCGGGGCCGGTACCGTCGAAAATGGCGTGCTCGCCGGCGGTATCCGGAACGTCGCTGCCGGCCCAGTTGGCCGTGTTGCCCCACATGTCGTCGGTGTCGCCGTCCCACGTGAAGGCCGTCAGTGTAGCAAAGCTCGCGGAGCCGGACGCCCAGGCCTCCCAGGTCGCGTTGGAGGCATAGTAGCGGTAGTAGTACGTGGTATCCGCGGCCAGGCCGGAAACGCCCGTGGTCAGGGGACCGACAGCCTGGGGCGTCACGAAATCCACGGTATTGCTCCACGCGCCCGGGCCTGTCCCCGGCTTGTTGGTGCCGCCATCGGTGGCCCCCCAGAAGACCCAGACATAGGTCGGACCGTTGGTCCGCGACAGGTAGCCGTTGAGCGTGGCCGAGCCGATGGCAAGGTCCGTGGCGCCGGTATCGTTGTCGATCTTCGCGAGCTCTATGGTGAAGCTCCCGCCATTGTCAACTGCCGCCAGGTTCATGCCGCCGCTTGAGACAAACCGCGTGCCCATCGCCGCCTGCACGGCTGAGATATCGGCAAAACTGCCGCCGTAGGCGGCGGTGAACGTGCACAACGTGGTGTCCGTGAAATCGATGACCTCCTCGTGCACGGTAATCGCTCCCGCGGTCACCGTGCCGCCATTGGACAGGTTGAGACGGTTGGCGTCGTTGCCGGCGCCGTCGGACATGTTCCATGCCGCGACCGACGTAAGCGAGCCGCCCTGAACATTGATCACCCATTTGCGTCCGTTGTGCCCGCTGAAGGTCCTGAGGTTGCCGTTGCCGCTTGTATTGAGCTGCCCGTCCGACTTGATGTTGATCGTGAAGGCGCCGTTGCCGTGGCGGTCAATCAGCCACCAGCCATTCGTGGTGACGTGGACGGTCGCGTCGTTCGTGCCGATGCCGTCACCGATGTTGAACGTGACCGTATCGCCGCTCTCGAATTGATGGTCGATCAGGATCGTGCCCTGGTCGAGGTTCACATTGCCGCGCCAGGTGTAGCCGTGGTTGTACGTAGCCGTGCCCCCGTCGCGATACACGTTGTCGATCGTGCCCGTGGTTGCGATCGTCAAGGTGTCGTAGTAGCCGGGATGACCGTCAGGATCCCAGTTGGCATTGACGTTCCAGCTATGCCCGTCGTCGCCGCCGTCCCACGTGCGCGTAGCCGCTTGCGCCGCACAGGCAAGAAACAACCCCGCCGCTACAAAGCCAAGCAGCCCGATTCCCCGTCCCCGGCGCAAGGCCGTGGAGAAAAACACAGCACGATTTCCGGTATTGATTCCTGCACCACACATGGCATCTCCTGTAGATTGGTGATTGACTGGTGCATTATTGAGGATTGTGGTGCTCGTTGTCACCAACTATCCGCGGCCCACTCCGCGAAATGCGGTCGATGCTTTGGGCTCGCTGACTTGCGTAGGTCCGATTTGCAATCGGACCCAATCCACGCTGGTTGTTCCAAAGAAACGAAGGGGGACGCCACATCTGAGCGGCGTTGGGTCCGATTGCAAATCGGACCTACGTTTCATCTGTCGGATCTCTGCCGGAGCCTTGTGCTGCGAGACAAAATGCGGTAGGCGACTGGCGCAGACTGCTGGCAGCAAACAGGGGGCAGGAACTGCACTTCGATGTTTCTGTCAAAGGCGGCACCGGCCAATGGGAGTCCTTTTCCACCATTACCAACAGAATTGCGGGTGCACCCATTGACGGCTACCCCGTGTACGGGAAGATGTACCCCGTATACAGGTGATGGTCCTCGAGGTTTCGGAGGACGTGAACGTCCTGCGGATCGGCGAGCTCGGCGAAGCCGATGGGGTGGGGCACATCGAAAGCGTTGATCTTCTCGGCTACGCCGGCGAGGTCCGCTGGGCGCAGGACAAGAACAACCTGCGCTGGTCCACGCTTCGCATCATGCTGCCCGACGACCTGCCGGACTCACCGGCCTACGCGTTCCGCGTGAGCTTCCAGTAGTGGATGGCCTGTTGACCGCTTCTCGCGATGCCGAGCTTTGCCAAGTTGCGCCTGTTGACAAAAGGCACTCAGTTGCAGACACTGCGTTTCTGGCCAGGGGCTGCTGGGCAGCTCGGTCCTTGGCCTCCGTTGCTTAGCATGAGGTGGCACGACCACCAGGGGGGGGGTAGCGAATCATGTCGCCGATGCATGGATGTACGTGGGGGGAGGCATCCGGTAGCCCGGTTCGGAGACCAGCGGAGCCCCGTTCAACCGGATGCGTAACAATGACGACGAACGTTGAGTCAAGGAGAGGGCAGCATGGCACAAAGAAACACCATCCTGAACAGGGGACTCTACGACGCTGTCTACAGACGGGCAGCGACGCTGACGGCGCAGTTCCCGATCAGGACTATTCACAAGGTCGGCACACGTCTCTATCGGGTGACCGACAAGTTCTACAAGGGCGCGACGGTAACCGCTCTTAATGCGCGCACTGTATGGAATGCGTCGAGCGGGGAACACCGCTGGACGGGGAAACGAGCCGGCGGGGCGGCCGGCAAAGGGGGGCTTTACACATCGCTGCATCTTGACTCGCTGCAAGCCGAGCACATCTACGGAAACCTGCAGCGCATGGGGTGGCATCGAAAGGGATTTGTGGACTTGATGGACATACCCGCGACGCAAGCCGGGAGGGACGCGTACCACGGAGCATTGGTCAGCAAGAAGATTTTCGTCTTCGAACTCAAACACGACATCACCGTTATCGATCTCTCTTTGGAGAGTCGGGAGTGCCAGGAACTGATCGCGGAGATCACTAAGGATGACGCAGTTAAGAAAGCGATGGGCTCGGTCGGTTACAGCAGCGGACGCGACGCGTATCTCTCCACGGGAACCGTTCACGATCACAGTTTCACACGGGCGATCGGTCATGTCGCGGCTGACAAGTTCCCGAAGGCGGGTGGACTACTGGTCACCTGTGTGCGCACCGACCCGGAGGTCAGTTGGAACGGACCCTCGGATAACGTGGTGCTTTTCGGAGCGAACGGCCTTCCGGTCGAATCGGTCAGGCCAAAGGCCGAAACAGTATTCTACAAGGACAAGTCCGGCGAGATGCAGCAGGAAACGAAACTCCTTTGACAATGCGCACCTTGCCGCGGGCGGCCCTCGGTCGCGTCTGGCTCCACTGCCTGCCGGACACGACGCGATCGCCCCGTGTAACTTGACGAGAACGCGGAGTGCCCTTCCAGACTTGTGGCCCCGGCCACAACGTAATGATCATAGGTTGCCGGCCCATCAAGAAGAAGGTACCTTAGCGCCGGTGTGGTTTTCGGGTCACTCGCCGTTTCGTCCAGTGCCTCGGCGAACTCGACCGAGAGATCGCCCATCCTGGCTGCTGCCGGACAGTTCGGTTAGACCTGCATCACCTTGAAACCGTCCGGATTGGTGATGTTCATCATGACGATGTTTCCCGGATCGGAAACCGCAGAAACCACAAGTGGCCTTCCGCGACAAGAGGGAACCCCCCTTCGCAGGAGCCATGTGCCTCCCCGCGAGCTTGCCCTGACCTTTATGCACATCTCTGCGCGTTTTGCTCACTCTCCGCCCGCCCTTGCCCTTCCGCTC
>CAZKRK010000239.1:0-9061 GCA_964555035.1 uncultured Victivallales bacterium
GCTCCTGCGACACAAGGTCGCAGGGGGCGTGGCCATAATGAGAATTGCTGCCCGAATGATGATTGACCGCGCGGGCGAATCGTGACACGATTCCAGTGTGGCAGAGCGGGTTTGGAGGATGGTTACGATGAGTGAGGTTATTCACGACAGCGTCGAGAGACTGCATGAGGTGTTCGAGCGCAGCGATCTCCAGGTCGAGCGGCGCAAGATAGAAGAGAAACTGGACGAAGCGCAGTACAACCGGGGGGCGGTGCGCCCGATTGCCGACTGCGTCTTTTCGCTGTTGCTGGCAGCGCGCAACCGTGGATACACGGTGGATATGGTTTTCAAGGAGTTGGAGAAGGTTGCCCAGGACAATTTGGACCGCCGCTGGAAGAAGATGCCGGACGGGACGTATCACGCAACGTAGAAAACGAGGGCTTTTTTGCTTGTTTCACGCGGGGTCGGCCCTATAGTGATGCGGTTTTTTGTCTAGGTAACCAGGAGTGGGACGATGGCGCGAGTATGCGAGATCTGTGGAAAAGGCGTACGTTCCGGCAATACGATTGTCCGGCACGGTTTGAGGAAAAGTAAGGGTGGGATCGGTCTGCACACGACGGGTGTGACGAAGAGGCGGTTTCTCCCTAATGTCCAGCGCGTACGCGTACTGGAGAACGGAGGCGTGAAACGTCGCCGGGTATGCACCGCTTGCATCAAGGCGGGCAAAGTCATCAAGGCCGGCAAGGCTGCCAACGCCTAGATCGTGCGGTTCTCCCGAGTGTGAGGGGGAGCAGAACATGGCTGACGAGAAGAGTCCGAATACCGACGAAATCAAAGCGACGGACATAGTTTTCGATTGTCCGTTCTGTTCCAAGAGTCTGGCGATAGATTACCGCGGAGCGGGATTGACCATCCCCTGCACCGATTGCGGCAAGCTGGTGGAGGTTCCGATCCCGGAAGGCATGGAACTACAGGATTTCGACAAGACGTCCGAAGAGCAGGAGATCAGCATCATCCATCTCCGCAAGGCCTTGAGCACGGCCGAGGCCAGGATCGACGCTCTTCAGACTGAAATCGACGACCTCAGTGAAGGCCGCAAGGACTTGGAAGATTATCGCGGCACCGGTCGCGACCTGTTCAACGCGATCCTGGAACGGGTCGGCAGCATCGAACAGGCCACGCGCAGCATCAGCGACTCACTCGGGCAGATCGCCAACCTGGCTCGCAAAGGGGCTGGGGTCGAGGCAGGCCCGAGCGAGGGCGGCGATAAGGCCGAGTGATTGCTCAGGCGAGTCGCCCGTCCCCAACGGGGACGCATGTTACAACCCGGCGCGAACTTCGCCCGCAACCCAAGCACGGTGCGTGTCTTCAGTGGGCCGGATTTGCAATCCGGCCGAGAGAATCCGGTGCATAGCAGGAGAATCGCCAGACCTTGGCCTGTGCATTCTCGACGACATGCTCACATGTCTCTCGGCCGGATTACAAATCCGGCCCACTGAAGCCAGACTCGCCCATGCCGGCTCCCTGAAACGCTCACCCGTACAACGGCCCCAGCTCGGAGCAGGCGCGGAAGTCATCGCCGCCGAAGCGGTCCCACATCGTGGGACGGAATATGTCTTCCCTGGCAACGTTGTGCATGTCGACCGGGACGCGGAGCATCGCATTGAGCGTGAGCAGGTCCGCGCCGATCAGGCCGAAGGAGTTGGCGTCGTGGTTGGGGCCGATGCGGGACATGTACTCGAAGGAGGACATGTCACGCGGAACCCAGAAGCTCTCGGGCCAGGTCGGATTGGTTACGTCGCTGACGTGTTTTGCGACCTCTTCCGGCAACTCGACGGTTTCGCCTTCGACCACGGAGCAGGTGAGCTTGTCCCTCACGACGTTGTAGCGGTAGGCCGTCATCGGCACGCCACCCGGTGTGCGGTAGCTGCTCGACAGACCGTCGCCCGGGAAGTACTCGAGTATGGCGGCTTCGTAGCGCGTGCCTTCGATTGCCCGCTTGACCAGTCGTTTCTGCAGGTTCACATTGCCCCTTAGCCTGGTGGCGACTTCCTGGATCGTGAGGTCCTTGTCGCCCTTGACCAGGGCCGGGACGTCCAGGGCGTAGTCGAGGGCGCCGGCGCCGGAGTTGCGCTTGTCGATCAAGCCCCGCGGCGCAATATCGCTGACGTCAACGCCGGTGGCCTTCAGGATGCTCTCGGCGGTCCAGTTGGTGCGGATGTCGGCGAACAGCTGGGGCATGCCCGAAACCAGGTTTGCCGCCAGCATTCCGATCGCGTTCTTGGAATCGTTCTCCGTGGCCACGATCAGCGGGGCGCGGTATCCGTTCCAGTCGAAGGAACTGCAGAGCAGCGACTCGGTCATATCGAAGTTGGGGAAGAGGTCGGTCCACTGGCGCTGCCCCTGGGTGCCGGCCGCGATGGCGTTGTAGCCCTGGGCGTGTTCCACGTCGGCCTTGAAGCCCTGCAGCTTGCCTACGCGCGGGTCGGCCAGGCGGGGATTGCCGATCATCATGTCGCGCACGATCATCGTCATCTTGATGCAGTCCTTGAGAAGCTCGTCGTTGGACTGCGGGCGTTCGCCCTCGCCGAAATCGAAAGCGAAGCGTCTCTTCATGAACTTGAAGGCGGCCTCGAGTTCTTCGTGGTCGTAGAGACCGCGATCCATGCGGCCGCGCACGGAGACCATGTCGACCGAAACGGAACCCATGCCCAGGTATTGCAGCATGATGTTGCGGCGGACATCGGAGCCGATGATGCCCATGGAAACCGAGCCGACCGAGAGGTAGTTTTTGCCGCGCATCTCAGCGACGGCGGCGGCGCAGCGGGAGAAGCGCAGCAGGCGTTCGGCTACGTAGGGTGCGATTTCGTCGCCTTCGCCTTCGAGGTCAGGGTTGTAGATCGAGAAGATTGGGCGGCCCTTTTCATCCATAGCCGCGGTGAAGGCCTTGAGCCAGACCGCGCCGGGGCGGTCGGTCTGGTTGAGGCCGTAGGCGGCCTGGAGCCATTCGCTGCTGCCGATGCCCTGGCAGGCGCTCATGAGCTCGTCGCTGTAGGCCCACGAGCGGCTTACCCAGATGTTTGCGGATACGCCCTGCCTGGTGTAGTACTCCTGGGCCAGGGCCCCGGTGCGGGCTCCGTAGACTATTTCCGGGGCGGTTACTACGCGTACCGGTGTGCCGTCGGGAAGTGTCACGTTGTCCGTGATGAGTCCGGCGACACGTTCGACCATACGCCACGTGCCTTCGACGTTGCCCTCGTAGGCGCCCGTTCGCCCGTCGGCGACGGGGGTGATCGCGATAGTCGGCACATGCCCCACCAAGGCGCGCGGGGTTTTGGCGAAGCGGCGTTTCTTGTGGGCGAGCTTATCGAATTTGGCGGCGGACTTGGCTGACATCATGACGCGTTCCTCTCAGCTGGAGTGGCTTGATAATCATAAGAGCAAGAATGGCACAAGGCTAGTGCCGTGGCGCCTGCAATGCAAGACAGAATCCCCCACCGCGTCACGTCGTCTCGGCGGCGCCGTGAATCCGCGTTTCTTGTGTTGACTCGCGGAGCCTGCCCGCCTATATTGCGCCGAATCCTGAACAGTGCACCCGTGGTGAAACTGGCATACACGCAAGGTTCAGGTCCTTGTGCTCGTTGAGAGCGTGGGGGTTCGAATCCCTCCGGGTGCACCATCTCCAACGCTCAATTCTCAATTCCCGAGTTGAGAGCTGAACGGCGCGCAACGAACATTGCCTCCTCTCTCACGCTGGAAACGGCAGTTGGCGGTAGTTGGTGATCGGTGATCGGTGATCGGTGGGAAGGGTCGAAAGATGTGTCTGTTGCATCCGGCGTTTTTCGACCCTAGCCACACTCGTCGCCGGAGACGGGAAGGCGGGCAATGCCACAGCCCGGCCGAAGCGGACGATGCGATGCCAACCACCGAGAAGACGGGCTCGCCGCAGGCGAGCAACATCACAGCCCGGCGAGGATCGCCGGGGGCAACGTTCGCACTACGCGAAGGCCCGCTCCCTGAAGGGGAGCTACATCTGGACGCGGCGGGAGGGGCGTTGCTCCCCTTCAGGGAGCCTGGATGGTTGGGGGGCTGACCGGTCCCCAGGGTTTCACCCTGGGCTGTGACGTGCGTCCCCGTTGGGGACGCTGGGCGTGGATGTGCGTCCCCGTTGGGGACGCTGGGCGTGGATGTGCGTCCCTGTTGGGGACGGGCGGTCCATCGCAACGGCAAGAAGGTGTCAAACGGAAATCAGGACGTGACAGAGGCGACACCCAATAGGTGCGGCGAGAGAACACCGGAAGTCCTTGTGCCACACAGATTACCGATCACGGATTACCGGTAACTGCTCCTTTCGGGCTCACGCCTCCAGCGCCGTCAACAGCCGTTTGCTGACGGCACCCCATGAGTATTCGCGTTCGACGTAGGCCCGGCCGGCGGCGCCCATTCGCTGTCTTAGATCTTCGTTCTCCAGGAACAGCTTCAGCGCCTCCTCGAATTCGGGATAAGTGCGAAACCACAGTCCGCCGCCGCTCTTGCGGCAGTGGTCGGGCAGGACTTCGCCGCGGCCGTGCACGAGTACGGGCGTACGCGCAAGCCACGCTTCCAGCACGACTATCCCGAAGCTCTCGTTGACCGAAGGGTGGCAGAACGCCAGCGCGCCGGCCATGGCCTCGTGCTTCTCCTGCTCGCTCACGAACCCGAGATCGTATACGTGTGGCGCCAGCTCGGCGGGCAGGTCGAAACGTCCCGACCCGGTCAGCACCAGTTTGAGGTCCATCCCGGTGCGCTCGCGGAACGCGTGCAGGTAGTCGATCAGCAGCGGTGTGCCTTTCAACGGTTCGCGCCGTCCGCAGTAGACCAGGTACGGTGAACCGATTCCGAGGCGTGCGGCGCAGGCTGCCTGGTCGGCTTCGAAAGGCTCCAGCCCCATGCCCACCACGGCAAGCTGCCGCTCTTCGAGACCGTAGAGTCGAATCGCGAGCTCGCGTTCGGGAGCGGAGTTGAACAGGCAGCCCCGCGTTGAGTTGAACATGCGCTTGAACGCCTGGAGATAGGCGAAGGCTTCGTCGTGCAGGCACGGCACCAGGAGGGTCTTGCGGGGACAGACCTGTGCCGCGTGGTAGATCAGGCCGAAGAGATAGGGGCCTGCCAGGATTCGGTCATAGCGGTCGACATTCGCGGTCAGGTGGTCGCACAGGGCGCGGCTGTTGACGTTATGATTCAGCCAGAACAGCTCCTCTTCCTCCGATACCGACCGGCCACGGCCGATCTTTTCCTGCACGCGCAGGAACCCGCCGATATCGCGGTCCTGGTCGACGGGAAAGAAGCGGACCTTGAGCCCGTCGAACACCTGTTCGCCTTCGGGCACATCGTTTTCCCACGTGAAGTGATTGCGGGCGCAGGTCGTGAGGAACGTTACGTCGCGGCCTGCTTTGACTGCCTCGCGGGCGAGGTTGCGCATCAACGTCTCAGCGCCGCCAACGGTGGCGCCTTCGGCGAAACGGGGGCAGACAAATGCGATGCGGCTTTTCATTGGGTTAGACCCACGCTGTCATCCCGAGCGTGGCGGAGCGGAGTCGAGGGATCTCGGGAATTGGCAACCACGCCGGACGTGCTTGGCAGTTCTCGAGATCCCTCGACTCCGCTCCGCTGCGCTCGGGATGACAGCGCGGGGGTTGAAGTCTCCAGGTCAGTCCCCCGCATCGCATCCCCCCGATTCCAGTTGGGCGATACGTTTCTCGAGTTCCTTTGTGCGTGTCTGTTGCTCGTCGAGTTTGCGGCGGTAGCGTTCTTCGGTGCTTTCCACGGCGGAGAGCAGCAGACCGTTGACCTGGTTCTGTTGGGACCACAGGCGATAGGTGTAGAACTTGAGCAGTTTCCAGATGGTGCGTTTCAGCCAGACGAGGGCGCGTGTGAAGCGGTGGCGCTGCTCGTAGATTTCGAAGTCGCCGATGTCGACGAAGACGGCGTCCCGCAGGCAGTCGAGATAGAACGGCAGGAAGTCCTCTTCGTCGCGCAGATTCATGAGGTTGGTGCGTTCGGCGCGGGCGATGCGGGCGTCGGTGTAGACGCCCTGCTTGCGTTTGGCCGCAACCGTGGCGCGGATCTCCTCGACGAGTCTGCCGGTGTCGATGGCGGGGGCGCCGATCGTGAACAACCCGTCGGTAGCCGCGTCAGCTTGTTCCGTTGTGTCGTTCATGTGCGTCTACCAGGCTCCCTGCATGAAGAAGTTCGTGCGTTTCTCGACGCCGATATTGGTGGATGGTCCGTGGCCGGTGTGGACGATGGTCTCGTCCGGCAGCTCGGCCAGTCTGACCAGGGACTGCCTCAGCGCGCGCGGATCGCCGCCCGGGAAGTCCGTGCGTCCGACCGAACCCGCGAACAGGGTGTCTCCGGAGAAGAGCGTGTTGTCCGCCTCGAAGAGTACGCAGACCGAACCGGGAGTGTGGCCGGGCGTGTTCAGGATGCGGTACGCGAGGCCGTCGTCGGTCCAACTCTGTCCCTCGTCCAGCAGACGCGTGATGTCGGCCGGTTTGCGCGGAACGGGGTAGAAGGGGGGCATTTCGTTGGCGGCGTCGAATGCCCATTTGGCGTCCGCGGCATGCAGGGCAATGGGGGCGGGCCATTTGTCGTAGAGATCGGCCAAAGCCGAGATGTGGTCCATGTGTCCGTGGGTCAGCAGGTAGACACCGATCGTCAACCCGTTGGCCTCGATCGCGTCTTCGATGCGGTCGGCCTCTTTGCCGGGGTCAATGACGATTGCCTGTTTGCCTGCGCCCCACACGACAAAGCAGTTCACCTGGAATTCACCGACAACGATGGTTTCGATTTGCATGATGCCGGAGAGGGTAGGTGGTAACGCCGGGAATCGCAAGGGCGTATTGCCGGACGACGGGTTCCCGATGTTGCCGGCTGCCCCGGCGTCCGCGGGATAAGTGAAGCGTCGGTCAACGCCCCGTCTACAGCATCTCCAGTGCCAGCAGGATGTAGGCGGTGGCCAGGACCGGATCGTTTTCCCAGAAACGGCCGGTGTCGTTGATCCAGTAGCCGTGGCCGGTTTTGGGATCGATGCGCTGGGTGGCGACGAGCTTGCGGGCCAGGGACTCGCGCCAGTTGAGCAGCTCGCCGGACTTGAGCGGGACCAGGTCACGCCCGGTAGCGGATAGGGCTTTGGTCAGGATGTTGTAGAAGAAGAACAACCCTTGCCGGCCCATGCCGGGATTCTCGTCCAGTGTCCAATGCTTGGCGGTCCAGTCCAGCGCCGACACGACGCGCGCGTCGGTGGCGGGCAGGTTGGCATAGATCATGGCCAGCATGCCGGCGTAGGTGATGCTGCCGTAAGAGCGAAACACCACCACGCCGGCGGCATTGGTCGTAGCGCCGGCTTTGGGATCGCTCGGGTTGTAGACGAACCCGCCGGCGTCGTCGCCGCTTTCGGCCTTGTTCTGCATGCTCTCGATGAACTTGAGCGCTTCGTCCCAGACGATATCGACGCGGGAACCGTTGCGCCGGTCTTCGACATCCTGCGTCAGCCGCATGGCTTCGACCGAGTAGTAGGTGTTCAGCATGTCCGTGTAGGCGCGTTTGGTGGACTTGTCATAGCCGAAGCCGCCCTTGTAGACGTCGCTGCCGTGGTGCTGGCCCCTGGCCACGAACTCGCGGGCATTGAGGATGATCCGCAGGTGCTCCGGGCGGCGCGCAGCGTGAATGGCCGTCATGCAGATCGCGGTGTTGTAGTTGCTGAGTCCGCCTCCCTTGCGTCCCTCGACTGCCCTGTAGACGCCGCCGTCCTCCTGAACGCAGGAGACCAGGTAACCGAGTCCCTTGTTCAGCGCTTCCGCGTCGCCCTTGCGCTTGCCGCCGATCAGGCTCTGGACGGGAAGCGCCGTCAGGGCGGGGAACGAGCCGTTGGACCAGGAACCATCCTCTTTCTGCTGTGCCACGAGCCAGTTGAGGCCGCGGTCGATGGCCGCGTCGACCTCGCGCCGCAGCGACTCGTGGATCGTGCCGGCCGGCTGAGTCGAACTGGTCAGGGTCTCGGCGTGCAAGCGCGGTGCGCACATGATGGTCGCGAGAAGTGCCAGGGTGACAAGCGGTGTTGCGCGACTGTGAGTCTTCATGGGTTTCGTCCTTTCTTTTGGTCGGTCCGAATCCTACAATCTCCGCGGTATTGAACGCCACTCCAAAACGAATCTGGAGCCGGCGGTCCTCCGCCGGTGGAGTGCAAGCGTGAGCGCGGTTTGTGAGAGAACTGGGAACGTTGTCCGCTCTTGTCTCCTCGGGCGCTCAACGCTTGTCCGCAACGGCGGAGGCTCCAGTGTGTGCTCTTTCGGAGGAAGTTCTGTAATTGTAAGCGTGCGCGAAGCGAGAATGGTTCAGGGAGTCGAGTATGAGAACAGGCAGGTTGTTGTTTGCGGCCGTGCTGCTGGTCACCCTGGTGGTGGACGGCCATGGCGAGGAATCTAAGGCGAAGAAGGAGGCAACGGTGAAGGAGCATCAGAGCGGCAAGTGGACGCCGGAATTGACGGACAAGGAAAAGGAGACGCTGTTTGCGATTGCCGACGATACGCTGAAATGGTGCGTTGGCGGCGGCAAGGGCAAGTTCTCGTTCGACAAGTACGAATTGACGGACAAGCTCAAGGCCGACACGGGCACCTTTGTGACGCTCAAGATCGGGGGGCGTCTGCGGGGCTGTATTGGCTCGCTGGTTCCGCGGGAGGCCCTTTACCGGTCGGTCCACGGCAACGCGATCAACGCATCGATGCGGGACTCCCGGTTTCGGCCGGTCACGCCGGGCGAGCTGCGGCAGATCGACGTGCACATTTCTATCCTCAGCCCGATTGTCGAAATCCCGTCTCTCGACGAATTCGGCATCGGCGAGCACGGGATCATCATCGAAAAGGGCGGCCATTGCGCGGTCTACCTGCCTGAAGTGGCCGTCGAGCAGAAGTGGACCAAGGAAGAGACCCTCTCTTCGCTCAGCATGAAGGCCGGCATGAGCCCGAACGCCTGGCGCGAGGGCACGCGTTACAAGACGTTTTCGAGCGTCGTGCTGTCCCGGGAGTAGGTGGGAGTGCAGGGG
>CAZKRK010000239.1:9161-11740 GCA_964555035.1 uncultured Victivallales bacterium
GCAGGGGGCGTTCCACACTCGTCATGATGGGGTGCCTGGGCGTCTTTTCGGCGCTCACGCAGGTGACGCTTCTGCGCGAGATGCTGGTTGTCTTCTACGGTAACGAGCTGACAATCGGTTCCATTCTCGGAAGCTGGCTTGTGTGCGTCGGCGCCGGCGCGCTCGCGGCGCGGTTTGTGGTCCCGCGCCTTTCGTCCGCGCGCTCCGTGCGGTTCGTGCTGACCGTCTTGCTCCTCGTCCTGGCCGGCGTTCTCCTCAAGCAGGTGTCGTGGGTGCGTTCGATACGATCCATGCTCGGCACGGGGGTCGGCGAGTATGCGTCGTTGTGGGCGATCGTGGTCAGCGCCATCGGCATCTGCGCTCCTACCTGTCTGCCGATCGGGTTCTGTTTCCCTTGCGCCTGCCGCGTCATGGTCGAAGACGCTTCCGCCGGCGCGGGTGACGCGGGGTCGGTTGGAATCGGCGCCGTCAGCCGCGTGTATGCGATCGAAGCCGTGGGCAGCATGGTGGGCGGCGCCCTGATGACATTCGTTCTGCTGCCGCGCCTCAGTCCGCTGCAGCTCGTCGTGTTGGCCCAGGTTGCCGCCGTGTGCGGGGCCGCGGCCGTTGCGCCGTACCGGCTGCTGAGAGGCGTCTTGCTGGCAGCGGGCGGGGTGGGCGCAGTCATCGCGTTCCATTTCGGCCCGGCAATGACTTCACTTGAAGCGGACCTGACGGCCAAGCGGTGGCAGGGCTTCGGCGTGTTGGGGGAGTCGGCCGCCCGGTTGGTGACGTCGACCGATTCCGTCTACCGGAATCTGGCCGTTGTCGAGCGGGCGGGACAGTACGAGCTCTACGGGAACGGCGAAATCATGTGGGAGTTCCCCGATCCGTTGGAGGACGAGCACCGCATCCATTCGACTATGGCACAGAAGCCTGCCGCCGCGCGCGTTCTGCTCCTGGGCGGCAACCCCCTGGGGGACATTCCGGAGCTGCTCAAATACCCCGTTGAACGCCTCGTGTACGTGGAACTTGACGCCGGTATCGGACGCGTGTTGCGCGAAGTTCTGCCGGAACGGTACGACGCTGTATTCCGCGACAAACGTATCGAGCCGGTCACGCAGGACGGCGTGCGCTACGTGCGCGTCGAGGCTGATGTGTTCGATGCGGTCGTCATCAACTCGCCCACGCCGTCCACCGCTGCCGCCAACCGCTACTACACCCTGGAGTTCTTTCGGTCCGTGCGGAAACGTCTGGCGCCCGGCGGGTTCGCCACGTTTTCGGTGCAATCGTCCGTGCGGTTGATGGACACCTCGGCGGACTATCTCGCGTCGGTTTATCGCACCGTACGGGAGGTCTTTCCGACGGTGCTGGTCACTGCCGGGGAAGAGAACCGCTTTTTCGTTGGGGACCACGACGCGGGGATCACGTTCGATCGCATGGTGTTGCGGGAGCGGAGCGCATCGGCGGGAGTGCCTTCGCAGTATTACCGGCCGGAGTATTTTCTGGCCACGGACAGCTACGATCCTGAAAAGACGGCGTTCACGGTGCGGCGTCTCGAAGAACGCGTCGCCGAGCTCAACACCGTATCGCGCCCGGTGAGTTACTTCCACAACCTGCGGCTCTGGTTGCGCTACAGCGGGTCGGACGCGCGCGGCTTGTCGCGTGTGCGCGGGTTCGGATGGCAAAGGGTCGTTGCCGTTCTGCTGGTCTGCGGCGCGTTGCTCTGCCTTGTGGGGAGGTTTGCACGCAGGCGCATGGGGACGGTCTGGCCGCGAGCGATGCTGACGGGTGCGATTGCCACGACGGGATTCTGCGGCATGGCCTACGAGCTGTTGCTGGTGTTTGTCTTTCAGGGGCTCTACGGATACGTTTACACGCGCATGGGGATTATTGTGGCGGTATTCATGGCCGGGCTGGTAGCGGGCGCGCGCAGCGGTCAAAGTCTCGGAAAGAGCGGCCGCTCCGCCGGCCGTTCGCTCTTCCTGATTGAAGTTGCCCTGGCGTTGTTTCCACTGCTGGTCCTGGGCCTGGTGGGTGTGGCGGCGCGAGCCGCCGCCGGTTTCCTGGAACGGGCAATGGAGATCGGGATCTACCTCGGACTGGGTGGCGCGGGGTGGATGGTAGGCGCCGAGTTTCCACTTGCCAACCGGCTGTTTTGTGATGCCGGCGGCAGCGCCCCCACGGCGGCCGCACTCACGGATGCCGCCGATCACCTGGGCGCGGCGGTTGGCTGCGTACTGACCGGCGTACTGCTTGTGCCGGTGATGGGGATTGCGCCGACCTGTTTCATCCTCATGGGCCTCAAGCTCATGTCGCTGCTGATGCTGGCGTCGGGGAGGAAGTAGAACCGTTCTCCAGGACGGTTCGGCGGAGCCCAGGCGGGGCGGTGGATCCCGCGTGATTTGGAACCGTCCTGCCTCCTTTGCCAGGCTGCGGCGGGCCAAGGGAGAACGGTTCTACGGAACGCCGCGAGGAGTCAAGTTTCCGGCCGGTCGGCAGAATTCCCGGCCGCTACGCCCCGGCAATTCTCATTATGGCCACGCCCCGGGAATGGCCTCTCCGCACTTGGCGCATTTGCCGGCCTGAAGCGCTTTGGA
>CAZKRK010000240.1:0-11436 GCA_964555035.1 uncultured Victivallales bacterium
GGCCACTCTGCAGGTGCAACAAATCGCAGATGCGCCCGACTCACGCCAGGAACCCCGCCAACGCCTTGCGCGCAGTGCCCGCTCTGTAGAACGGCGTTCCCACGACCTCTCCCGCCAACGGCCTGCGCGCCTCCACGACAACACGCACGCCGGGCAGAGCAGCCGCCGCAACAACGTACCCGAGGGCGACCGCATGCCCGAGCGACGGCGCGAAACTACCACTCGTCACAACCCCGAGCTCTGCGCCACTCTCATCGACAATGCGGTCCCCTTCACGAGCGGTTCGACGCCCTTCGAACGCAACGCCCACCAGGCGTTCTGCCGGACTCCCCCCGCTTCGTACAGCCTCGGCGCCAATGAACTGTTTTGTCCGGGAAATGGAACGGGCAAGCCCCAGACAAGACGCGTTTCGGCCGGTGCTCAGCTCGTGTCCGTAGAGCGGCATACCGACCTCGAGCCGCAGCGTGTCCCGCGCCCCCAGGCCGGCGGGAACTGCGCCGGCGTCAAGACAGTCGTCCCAAAACCGGCACGTCAACTCCGGCGCCCCGTAGAACTCAAACCCGATCTCGCCGGTGTACCCCGTCCGGCTCAGCAGAACGTCACTGCCACCGTACCTGTTGTGCCGAAAGCGATAGAATCTCATACCCTCGATCGGCTGTTCCATCAGGCGCTGTACAATGCCTGGCGCTCCCGGCCCCTGCACGTCGACTTTTGCGGTCTCGTCTGAAATGTTGCGGAGGGTCGTGCCCGCTGACGCGTGAGACGCCACCCACTCAAAGTCTCCCTCCTGCGTGCCGGCATTGACTACCAACATGAACTCCTCCGCGCCCAGGCGATAGACAAGCAGATCGTCAATGACACCGCCCGACGGATTGCACAACATACCATAGCGACACTGACCGACCTCCATCGGAGCCACGTCGCAGCTTACCAGCCGCTCCAGGTCGTCAAGGGCAGTTGCCCCGCAAAGACGAAACTCACCCATGTGGCAAGTGTCGAAGACCGCGATGCGCGACCGCGCCGCTTCGTGCTCCGCGAGGATACCCGAATACTGGATCGGCATCACGAACCCGCCAAACGGCGCCATGCGAGCCCCGAGCTCCTCGTGCCTGCCCCAAAGCGCCGTACGCTTGCATTCATTGTGATTTGACATCGTCCCTCCTGACCGGAAACCTGGCTTGTCGCGGCGTTCCGTAGAACCGTTCTCCAGGACGGTTCCGAACCGCGCGGGATCCGCTACCCCGCCTGGGCTCCGCTGAACCGTCCTGGAGAACGGTTCTACGTTCCCACCTCGAATTGCCTCGGAAGCGCAGCGCCCCCGGGGCGGGACTAGCCCCACGCTTCAACCCCCGCCTGTCATCCCGAGGCCTGTCACGGGCGAAATCCCGTTGGCTCGTGGGCAAGACATGCGCATGGTTGCGGGGAGAGAGAAGGGTCGAAAAATGTGCTGGTAGGAAGATGATGCATTCAGTTCTCCCATCTTCCTCCCTTCCCATCTTTCTACCAACACATCTTCCTACCAACACATCTTCCTACCGACACATCTTCCTACCGACACATCTTCCTACCGACACATCTTCCTACCAACACATCTTCCTACCAACACATCTTCCTACCAACACATCTTCCTACCGTAGCGACACATTGGTACGGGGTGCGCAGTGTGGTCAAGGTCGAAAAACGCCGGATGCAACAGACACATTTTTCGACCAACCCATCTTTCGACCCACAGTAACATCCCACATCACTCCACCACTCCATCACTCCACCACTCCATCACTCCATCACTCCACCACTCCATCACTCCATCCCACATCCCACATCCCACATCCCACATCTCACATCCCACATCTCACATCCCCACCCCACACTCGACACCCAACCCCCGCCTCTGCTAACGTCCCCGCTCAGTTGATTAGCTGCTGACTCTCGATCTGTCAACCGGGGAGGCAAGACCATGTCAGACCGAATCCAATGGGGACTGCTCGCGGCCGGCAATATCGCCAGGGCTTTTGCGGACGGAGTGATGCACTCAAAGCGCGGCGCGCTCCTGGCCGTCGGCAGCCGCTCGCGGGAAAAGGCGGATACGTTCGGCAAGCAGTTCGGCATCCCCCGCTGCTACGGCAGCTATGAGGCTCTGCTCGCCGATCCCGATATCGACGCCGTTTACATTTCCACGCCGCACCCCATGCACGCCGAATGGGCCATCAAGACCGCCGAGGCCGGCAAGCACATCCTGTGTGAGAAGCCCATGACCCTCAACCACGCCGAGGCCATGGCCGTCATCGAAGCAGTCCAAAGGCATGATGTCTTCTTCATGGAAGCTTTCATGTACCGCTGCCACCCCCAGACCGCCAGGCTGGTCGAGCTCGTGCGGGAAGGCGCGATTGGCGAGATCGGTTCCATCCGCGCCACTTTCGGCTTCCGCACGCGCTTCAACGCTGAGAGCCGCCTGTGGAGCAACGACCTGGGAGGAGGAGGCATCCTCGACGTGGGCTGCTATCCTGTCTCCATGTCGCGCCTGGTTGCCGGCGCAGCCCTGGGGCAGGAGTTGGCCGAGCCGCTGGAGGTAACCGGAACGGCGGTCCTGCACCCCGAATCGGGCGCGGACAGCATCGCCACCGCCTCGCTGAAGTTCCCCGGCGGAATCCTGGCCCAGCTCTCGACCAGCGTCGGTCTCAACCAGGACAACAAGGTCATCCTCTTCGGGTCCGAGGGCGTCATCACCGTCTTGTCGCCGTGGGTCCCTCCGCGCGAAGGCGGCACGACAATCATCCGCGTTGAGCGCCACGGCGAAGAACCGCGCGACGAGGCAATCGAAACGGATCAGTGGCTTTACGGCATGGAGGCAGACAGGGTTGCGGCACACATCGCGCAACGGCAGGCGCCGTCGCCCGCCATGACGCACGCCGACTCCCTGGGCAACATGCAGGTACTCGACCGCTGGCGCGCCGCGGTCGGCCTGACCTACGACCGCGAGAAGCCGCAACGCCTCACCACGACAGTCGCCAACCGCCCCCTCGTCAAACGCTACGCAGACGACATGCGCTACGGCCGCATCGCGGGCCTCGACAAAGAGATATCGCGCGTGGTCGTCGGTCTGGACAACACGCCCGACATGCGCCACTGGTGCGTCATGCTGGACGACTTCTTCGAGCGCGGCGGCAACTGTGTCGACACGGCCTACATCTACGGCGCCGGCTGCTACGAGCGATTCATCGGCCACTGGGTGCGCACACGGGGCGTACGCGACGACATGGTAATCATCGACAAGGGCGCCCACACGCCCCACTGCGATCCCGACAGCCTGACGCGCGAGCTGCTTGAAAGTCTCGACCGCCTGGGACTCGACGGTATCGACATCTACTTCATGCACCGCGATAACCCGGACATTCCCGTGGGTGAGTTTGTCGACGTGCTGAACGAGCACAAGAACGCCGGCCGCATCACGGTTTTCGGCGGCTCGAACTGGTCGACCGAACGCATCGAGGCGGCCAACGCCTATGCGGCGGACAAGGGTCTCACCGGCTTCGGCGCGATCAGCAACAACTTCAGCCTAGCCCGCATGATCAAGGCCGTGTGGGACGGCTGCATCGCCGCTTCCGAGCCGGACCAGCACGCGTGGTTCAAGAAGACGCAGATGCCGCTCTTCCCGTGGTCAAGCCAGGCCCGCGGCTTCTTCGTCAGGGGCGAACCGGACTTTCTGGACGACAGAAGCCTGGCCGAGTGCTGGTACAGTGAGCACAACTTCAAACGCCAGGCGCGGGCGCGCGAGCTGGCGCGAGAGAAGGGCGTTTCTCCCCTCAACATCGCCCTGGCCTACGTGCTGTGCCAGCCCTTCCCGACCTTCCCGCTGATCGGTCCGCGCCTCGTCTCCGAAACGCGCACGGCTCTCCCGGCGTTGGAATTGGAGCTGACGCAGAACGAACTGGATTGGCTGAACCTCGCAAGAGGAGAGGTTTGATGCACGAGCGACAAACAGTGGGCCGGATTTGCAATCCGGCCGAGAGAGTAGTGTGCATGACGCGAGAATGGCCTGACCGTGGGCTACCCATTCTCGACAACATGCTCGCCGCTCTCTCGGCCGGATTGCAAATCCGGCCCACTATCGATACGTCCACGCGACTTCCTGTTTTCACCACAACCAGATCGGATTGAGACACCAAGCTATGCGAATCGGCATCGTCACCGCCCACATCAGCATTCCCGAAGCGCGCTCGCTCAAGGACAAGCGCTCGGTCATCCGCAGCATGAAAGACCGCGCGCTGAACAAGATGAACGTCAGCGTGGCCGAAGTCGGCAAGCAGGACCAGTGGCAGTACGCCGAAATGGCGGTCGTGACCGTTGCCGCCACGGGCGAGATCGTGCAGAAGCGAATCTCCGAGATCACCAGATTCCTGCGCAGCGATCCCCGCTACGTGCTGTACGATCTGCATACGGAGATTCTGTAGATTGACGATTGCCGATTGGGCCGCTTACCGGCCGAGGACGGCCGGCTCCATAGGTCAGAATCAGATGCCAGACGACAGTCCAGAGACTCCCGACTTCCCCACCCCTCTACAGGAACCCAGGCGCCCCCGCTCCGAGCGGCGCGAACAGGCGTTGCGCGACGCCATGCGCGCCTTCATTCGGGACCGGTTCCTCTACAACTTCGGCGCCCAGGAACCGGCCGCGGGCAGCCTGCCGATCACCCTTCAATGCAACCTGGACCCCCGCGCGGGCTGGGATGTGACCTTTGACCCGCCCTTCGCCGAGCAGATTCACGGGCAACTCGAAAACGCCCTGGCCGAACAAGACGTTTTTCAGCGCGGTCACGTCTATTGTTTCCGCTGCCGCACTGCCCTGTGCGAGCACAGCCTGCCGCCCGACGAACTGGCCGTCTTTCGCGGCTACACCCAGACCGGCATCCCCGACTGGGTGGAGCTCGTGCAGGCGTTCGTGGACCTTCGGGACGAAAGAGTCGACCAACTCTACGCCACCCCGCCTCAGATCTTGGCCGCGTTCCAGCTCGGCCGCGAACTGCGTGAGCAGCAGATGGCCTACTTCGGCAGAGCCTCGCGCACCTACTCCATCCTCGGCCAGGTTGTTGCCGGGTACTTTCCTCTGCCGAAAAACCGCTGTGAGAAGTGGCAATGTGGAGACCGCATAGCCCTGACCGTACAGCTCGTCGAGGTGCGCGGCGGCCGCGGCATGGAGCTGAGGCTCAACCCGATCGTAGGACGCATCGCGGGCGACCGTTTTGAGGAGCTGCTCGTCGCCGGCTGGGAAAACACCGTCGGGAAGCCCCTCAGGAGCGCGCACACGGCCCTGGGGAACCTGGAGGCGGATGTCCGGGTCCAACGCGCGGCAGGAAACCACGGCGAGGCCCGCAAGCTTCTCAAGACGATTCCCGGCCTGCTGCTCAAGCTCAAGCGGGGCCTTGAGCAGGGCGAGCGCCGGCGGCAGCGGCGCACACGCCACGCGCAGGAACACAAGCGCCAGGAACGCCCCGTCCACAAGGCTCTCGAGGATGCCCGCGCGGCCGACGCCGATGCCCTCTTTCGCGACGAGAAACGCGAGACCTGGGTTGCCTGCGGCAAACAGGGCCGCGCCCACGTGTTCACCTTCGACGGCCGCCACGTCACCAGCTTCACCCTCAAACCCGGCAGCACCGAATTCCGGGTCCGCACCGGCCGCTGGACCCCGCTGAGCCAGGAAGACGCGGCCCTGTTCCGAAAGGCGATCGGGTGATATGGAGATCTCGTGACTTGCGATCACGTCCCGAGTGGTTTCCAATTCCCGAGATCCCTCGACTCCGCTACGCTGCGCTCGGGATCTCGGGAATTGGAAACCACCCGGGACGTGATCACTGCCCTCGGGATGACATACCGGAGTTCAAATAGCCACTCAATCAACGAAACACCCCCATTTTTCTCATCTTTTTTAGCGAAAAGCACCCCTAGGCGCTTGCACCCCCCCAACCGTCTGCTATACTTGGCAGCTTAAAGAAGGAAGGAAGGGGCGAAGTATGCCTGAGAACAGGGGCGGCGCCTCCTACGACGCCACCAACATTACGGTTCTGGAGGGGATCGAGGCGGTCAGAAAACGGCCGGCGATGTATATCGGCGACACCTCCGTGCGCGGGTTCCACCACTGCGTCTACGAGGTTGTCGACAACAGCATCGACGAGGCCCTCGCCGGGTACTGCACGCTTATCACGGTCACGATCAACGCCGACGGCTCGATCACGATCACCGATAACGGCCGCGGCATTCCGGTCGACATACACGCTACCGAAGGCAAGCCGGCAGTCGAAGTTGTCCTGACCACCCTGCACGCCGGCGGCAAGTTCGACAACGACAGCTACAAGGTTTCGGGCGGCCTGCACGGTGTCGGCGTCTCCTGCGTCAACGCTCTCAGTTCCTGGCTCGAGGTAGAGATCCGCCGCGACGGCGAGGTCCACCACCAACGCTACGAGGTCGGCAACCCCGTCACCCCGCTCGAGACCATCGGCCGCAGCAAAACAACCGGCACCAAGATCACCTTTCTCCCCGACAGCACGATCTTCTCCGCCAGCGAGTTCGAATGGGACATCCTGGCCACGCGGCTGCGCGAGCTGGCCTTCCTGAACAAGGGCATCGAGATCGTGCTCTCGGAGGAAGCTTCGGAGCGAACCGAGACGTTCAAGTTCGACGGCGGAATCGTCGAATTCGTCGAGCACCTCAATCGCAGTAAACAGGCCCTGTGGGACAAGGTCTTTTCGCTCGAGAAGGAACGCGATGAAGTCGTCGTGGAGATCGCCCTGCAGTATACGGATGCCTACAACGAGAACATCCACTCGTTCTGCAACAACATCAACACGATCGAAGGCGGCACCCACCTCAGCGGTTTCCGTTCCGCGCTGACGCGCACGGTAAACGGCTACGCCCGCGCCAACAAACTCCTCAAGAACGATAGCGACGCCATGAGCGGCGACGACATTCGTGAGGGGCTGACCGCAATCGTCAGCGTCAAGGTCCCCGACCCCCAGTTCGAGGGACAGACCAAGACCAAGCTCGGCAACAGCGAAGTCCAGGGCATCGTGGAATCGGTTGTCAACGAGGAACTCGGGAACTTCTTCGAGGAGAACCCGAAGGTGGCCCGCACCGTCGTCGATAAGGCCGTCATGGCCGCCCGCGCCCGGGCCGCGGCCCGCAAGGCGCGCGACCTGACACGCCGCAAGGGTGCGCTCGATTCGGCGGCGCTGCCCGGCAAACTGGCCGACTGTTCCGAGCGGGACCCCGCCAAGTGCGAACTCTACATCGTCGAGGGTGACAGCGCCGGCGGCTCGGCCAAGCAGGGCCGCAACCGCATGATCCAGGCAATCCTGCCGCTGCGCGGCAAAGTCCTGAACGTGGAAAAGGCCCGCCTCGACAAGATCCTCAACAACAAGGAGATCCGCACGCTGATCACGGCGATCGGGGCCGGCATCGGCCAGGACGAATTCGACATCGAAAAGGTCCGCTACCACAAGATCATAATCATGACCGATGCCGACGTGGACGGCGCCCACATCCGCACACTTCTCCTGACTTTCTTCTACCGGCAGATGCCCGAGCTCATCGAAAAAGGCTACGTCTACCTCGCCCAGCCGCCGCTCTACAAGGTCACCAAGAGCAAGCGAGAAGAGTACATCGATTCCGACGAAGCCCTCACCCGCCGCCTCCTGGCCCTGGGAGCGGAAGACATGGAGCTTCGGCGCGTGGACGGCGACACGGCCTTCGAACCCGATGAACTGAAGGCCATTCTGGGGGCATTGACGGAGCTGGAAGTAGTGGTCGGCCTCCTGCGCCGCAAGCGCATCGACGTTCAGGCGTACCTGCTCGGGCAACACCCGGAAACCGGGGAGTTCGCAAAGTATCTCGTGCGGGGAGAGTCCGAGCAGCCGGACCGTTTCCTCTACACCGAAGCCGAGCTCGTGGCGCTGCAGGAGGAGATCGAGAGCCACCCGGCAGCAATCGACGACGCCGAGGATGCTCCGGAGCCGAAGGGCGCGCCCAATACCGTCGAGATTCACGTGGGCAGCCGGTTGAAAAGCGTAGCCGAAAGACTTGCCCCGCAGGGCTTCGATCTCAGCCACTACGAGGCCACGGAGACCCCGATCTGCACGCTGCAGAACAGCGGCGAACCGGTCGACATCTTCTCGCTGCCCCAGCTTCTCCAGACGGTCCGGGAACAGGGCAGCAAAGGACGCCGCATCCAGCGCTTCAAAGGCCTTGGCGAAATGAACCCGGAACAACTCTACGAAACAACCATGAATCCGGACACCCGCAAGCTTCTGCGTGTCGTCCTCGAAGACGGCGTGCGCGCTGACGAGATATTCACTATCCTCATGGGGGATGACGTGGAGCCGCGCCGCAACTTCATCGAAGAGAACGCGCTCAACGCGACGTTGGACATCTAACCGGAACACGCTGCCACAATGGACAAACCCATCCCTTCTCCCGAATTTCCCCGCACGGATCACATCGCGATTGAAGAGGAGATGAGCTCCTCCTATATCGACTACTCCATGAGCGTGATCGCCGGGCGGGCGCTGCCCGACGCGCGCGACGGCCTCAAACCCGTACACCGGCGCGTGCTCTTTGCCATGCGCGAACTGGGCAACACCCACAACTCCGCCTACAAGAAGTCCGCGCGCGTGGTCGGCGACGTCATCGGTAAGTATCACCCCCACGGCGACACCGCCGTCTACGACACCATGGTGCGCATGGCCCAGGACTTCTCGATGCGCTACCCGCTGGTCGACGGCCAGGGCAACTTCGGGTCGCGCGACGGCGACTCCCCCGCCGCCATGCGATACACCGAGGTCCGCATGGACCGCATGGCGGAAGAGCTGCTGGCCGACATCGACAAGAACACGGTCAACTTCGGCCCCAACTACGACGAATCGCTGGAACAGCCCCTGGTCCTGCCCTCAAAGCTCCCCAACCTGCTCCTCAACGGCTCGACCGGCATCGCCGTCGGCATGGCCACGAACATCCCGCCGCACAACCTGAACGAGCTCCTTGACGGCGTCGTGCACCTCATCGACACGCCGGACGCCACCGTCTCGGACCTGATGCAGTTCGTCAAGGGCCCCGACTTCCCCACCGAGGGCATCATCTGCGGCATGTACCCCATCGAGCAGATGTACAAGACCGGCCGCGGCCAGTTGCGCGTCCGGGGCCGCGCCGAGATCATCCCCAAGGACTCCGGCAAAGACACGATCATCGTTACCGAACTGCCCTACATGGTCAACAAGGCGCGCCTGATCGAGAACATCGCCCAGCTCGTGCAGGACAAGGTCGTCGAAGGCATCTCCGACCTCAGGGACGAATCCAACCGCAAGGAGCCGGTGCGCATCGTCATCGAGCTCAAGAAGGGCGTGATCGGCGACGTCATTCTCAACAACCTCTACAAGCACACCCAGTTGCAGACGACCTTCGGCGCGAACATGCTGGCGATCGTTGACGGTCGCCCGAAGCTGATGGACCTCAAGGAGCTCCTGTCCTGCTTCATCGCCCACCGCTTCGAAGTCGTGACACGGCGTACGCAGTTCGAGCTGGCAAAGGCCGAAGCCCGGGCCCATATCCTCGAAGGCCTGCTCAAGGCGCTCGACATCCTGGACGAAATCGTCAAGACCATCCGGGCCTCCCGGAACCGCGAGGAAGCCCATGCCGCTCTCGTGGGCAACTACGAGTTCAGCGACGCCCAGGCCAAGGCCATTCTGGACATGCGCCTCTATCAGCTCACCGGCCTGGAGCGCGAAAAGGTCGAAGAGGAGCACAAGGCCCTGCTCGAACGTATCGCCTACCTGAAAGACCTCCTGGCTCACGACGAAAAAATCTACGGCGTCATCAAGGACGAGCTGGGCGAGCTGCGCGAGAAGTACGGCGATGCGCGCCGCACCGAGATCACGATGGCGATGGACGACGTCGACATCGAGGACCTGATCGCCGACGAGCCCTGCATCATCACCATCAGCCACACCGGCTACATCAAGCGCGTGCCGATCGACACCTACAAGGAGCAACGGCGCGGCGGCAAGGGCGTCGCCGGCATGGCCACCAAGGATGAGGACTACGTCGAGCACCTCTTCGCCGCCCAGACCCACGACCGCATGCTGTTCTTCACGAAGGGCGGACGGGTCTACTGGGAAAAGGTCTACATGATCCCCGAAGCGGGGCGCGTCTCGCGCGGCAAAGCCATCGTCAACATGCTCAACCTGCGCGACGACGAGCGCGTCGCCGCCACCATCTGCGTGCGCGACCTCGACGACGATACGCGGCTCGTCATGGCCACCCGCAACGGCGTCATCAAGAAGACCCTTCTGAGCGGGTACCGCAACATCCGCAAGGACGGCATCATTGCCATCAACATCGATGACGGCGACGAACTGATCGAGGTCAAGCAGACCGGGGGCAGCGACCACGTCATGCTCTGCACTGTCGACGGCATGAGCGTACGCTTCGAAGAAGAGCAGTTGCGCGAACAGGGCCGGGCCACGCGTGGCGTGCGCGGCATCAAGCTGCGCGAAGGCGACCGCGTCTGCAGCCTCGAAATCGTCGATTCCGAAGGCACGTTCCTCGTCTGCACCGAGAACGGCTACGGCAAGCGCAGCGAGTTCGACGAGTGGCGCATCACCAAGCGCGGCGGCATCGGTATCATCGCGATCAAGACAACCGACCGCAACGGCAAGGTCGTCGGCGCCCACTCCGTGCGCGAAGATGACGCGCTGATGCTGATAACGGCCAACGGCAAGATGATCAAGATGGCCGTCAGCGACGTCGGCATCATCGGCCGCGCCACCCAGGGCGTACGCCTGATCAACCTCGATGACGGCGACACCCTGGTTTCCGCCACCGTCGTCGAGACCGGCGTAGAGGAAGTCGACGCGGACGACGACGACGACGAAGGTCTCCCGCCGGCCGAATTCGGCGAACCTGCGAAAGCGTGAGTGAGAGCCGTTCTTCGCCACCACTCCCACATCAAGATTCCTGAACCTGGACGCGGCCTACTCCAACTGCCAAGGACCGAGAAGCCCCGGAGGGGCGGCATAGTAAAGCCTGGGGTGGAGCGCAGCGGAACCCCAGGGGCCTGGATGCCGGATAGCGAAGCCCCGGAGGGGCGACATGGGCACTCCCGCCCGGCTGCGCGACTACCGCAAATGCACGACGCAACCGAACACGGCCCGTATGCCGCCCCTCCGGGACTCGTGGCGTTCTGACCGGAGCCCTGGGGGTCCGCTACGCTCCACCCCTGACTCTACTATGACGGCCCTACGGGTCTGGTGCAACGAATCGCAGGCGCCCCGTCTGCAACACATCCGCATTTTTTGCTGGCCTCCCCTACCCCATCCGCGCTATAGATTTACACAGTTCTTCCGGTGCGGGAGTAATTCAGTGGCAGAATGTCAGCTTCCCAAGCTGAACGTCG
>CAZKRK010000241.1:0-11391 GCA_964555035.1 uncultured Victivallales bacterium
TTCAATTGACGGGCGTTTCGCAAACGTAGACCCTTTTCGGATGGGGTCTGGTTAGGGTCGAAAAACGCCCGATGCAACAGACACATTTTTCGACCAACCCATCTTTCGACCCTTCTCTCTCCCAGGTCGATTGACGATTTGTCATCTTTCTGCTTGCGTTCCTGATCGGGAATGATTACTTTTGCGCATATCCAATCATTAGTGAGCAGAAATGAACGCAAGTGAAATGTGTGGGTTGGCGGCTGAACGCCAGGGGAAGATCCGCGAGATCATGCGTCAGCGGGGGGTCGTCCGCGTGGACGAGCTGGGCGAGCTGCTTGGCGTTTCGGCGGCGACCGTCAGGCGCGATCTGGCCGAGCTCGATCTGCGCGGCGTTGTACGGCGAGTACACGGCGGGGCGGTGGCCGTGGAAGGGCGGCTGGAAGAGCCGGTGTTTGAAGACAAGGCTGAGACCAACGCCAAGAAGAAGCAGGCGATTGCCGAAGAGGCCCTGACGTTCGTCACCAGCAACGACTGCATCTACCTCGACGGGGGCAGCACCGTGTTGGCCCTGGCGCGGCTGTTGACGGACATGGCCAACCTGACCGTGGTCACCAACTCGTTGCGAGTGGCCATGACGTTTGCGGGCGGCGGACCGCGCCTGGTCCTGGTCGGCGGCGAGCTGCGACGGTTGAGCCAGACCTTTGTCGGCGCCTTGACCGGACCGGTCATGGACCAGCTACACGTCGACAAGGCATTCATGGGCACGATCGGTCTTACGCTTGACCACGGTCTGACAACTACGGACCCCAACGAGGCGTTCACGAAACAGATGGTGATGGAACACGCCGAGCAGGTCTACCTCCTCGCCGACAGCAGCAAGCTCGGCAAGGTGGCCTTCGCCCATAGCGGGGCGGTAGACGACGTTGACGTACTCATTACCGACAAGGCGGCGGAGAAGGCGCTCTGTCGCAAGCTTCAGCGCAAGTCGGTCAACGTGATTCGAGTCTAAACAGCAAGAGCATACAGGAGCAACGAATGGCAACACCGCTAATGATGCCCCGGCAGGGGCAGTCCGTAGAGAGTTGTATTCTGGTGGACTGGGTGGTGAAGCCCGGCGACCAGGTGACGGAGGGGCAGGTTCTCGGCAACTACGAGACCGACAAGGCCGCGTTTGAGCTGGAGTCGCCCGCTGCCGGCACGGTTTTGGAGTTGTTTTTTGAGGAAGGCGCCGACATTCCGGTGCTGACGAACATTGCCGCGATCGGCGCGGCCGGCGAGGACGCGTCCGCGCTGCGGCCGAGCGGCGAAGGTGCCGCGGAGGCTCTCGCGCCGGCGGAAGGAACTCCGGCGGAAGCGGCCCCCGCGCCCGTGGCGGAAGCTGCTGCTCCTGCCGCCGCTCCTGCCGCCGCACCCGTACCCGCCGCCGCAACGGGGGCGCCCGTCGGCGTCAGTCCGCGGGCCCGTAGCCTGGCAAAGGAGGGCGGCGCGGACACGGACGGCATTGCCGGTACCGGCCCGGGGGGACGCGTGATCGAGCGCGATGTGAAGGCAGTGATTGCCGCCGGCCTGCGCATGTCTCCTGCCGCCCGCGAGGCGGCGGCGAACGGTCTGGCCGTGCCCGCGATCGGCTCCGGTATTGGCGGCATGGTCGTCAGTGCGGACCTCGGCGCGGCGCCCGCGCCCGCACCGGAACCGGCCGCGGCCGCCGCGCCCGCGGAGCCGACCGTGATTCCGATGGCCGGTATCCGCAAGATCATCGCCGAGCGCATGCACCAGTCGCTGGCCACGACGGCCCAGTTGACGGCCACGATGAGCTTCGATGCGCGGTCGATTCTGGCCTACCGTAAGAAGGTCAAGGAGAACGGCGAGGCGCTGGGCCTGCCGAACATCACGATCAACGATCTGATCGCGTTTGCCACGGTGCGTGAGCTGACGCGTTTCCCGGCCTTGAATGCGCATTTCCTCGGCGACAAGATCGTGCAGTATCCGAACGTCAACCTCGGTGTGGCCATGGATACGCCGCGCGGTCTGATGGTTCCGGTGGTCCGGGCGGCCGAGAGGCTGTCGTTGAGCCAACTCTGCGAGGCGATCAAACCGATGGCGTCCGCCGCGCGGGAAGGTGCGATCAATCCCGACCTGCTGACGGGCGGCACGTTCACGATCACGAACATGGGGATGATGGGTGTGGAGACGTTCACGCCGGTGCTCAACGCTCCCGAAGTGGCCATCCTCGGTGTCGGCGGCATTCAGCTCAAGGCGATCGAGACGGCGAACGGCGTAGAGCATGTTCGCTCGATCACGCTCAGCCTGACGGTCGACCACCAGGCCGTGGACGGCGCCGACGGGGCACGGTTCCTGCAGGCGCTGACGCGTTCGCTGGCGAATTTTGAATTGGCGTTGGCGGGGTAGGGGAGAGTGAGGGGAGTGTGTGGGTGTGTGACCCCGGCAGGGGTTGTCGGGGAATCTGTTCCGCGCATCAGGAACTGTCAGGGTTTTGCGAGAGAACAGAAATGGGGAACCGGTTGACGATAGGGGTCGACGATAGCGGATTACGATGGGACCGGTCCTAATCGTCCACCCCTATCGTCGCCCGCTATCGTCAACCGAAAGACAGGAGCGTATGCTGTCGGCTTTGAAAGAACGTAAGGAGTGAACATGACACACGATCTGATAGTAATCGGCGGCGGGCCGGCCGGGTATGTGGCGGCCGAGCGTGCCGGGGAGAAGGGACTGAACGTCCTGCTGGTTGAAGAAAAGCACCTTGGCGGGGTCTGTTTGAACGTAGGCTGCATTCCGTCGAAGACGCTGCTCAATTCGGCCAAGATCTACTACTACGCCACGCACGGTGACGATTACGGTGTGACGACGGAGGGCGCGGCCTTCGATTTTCCCAAGGTGATGGCCCGCAAACAGAAGGTGACCGAGACTCTGCGCAAAGGCGTAGCCGGTCTCATGAAGCGCAACAAGGTGACGGTCGTCGAGGGACGCGCACGCTTGACGGCCGATCGCAGGGTGACCGTCGGCGACGACGTCTACGAAGGCGAGCACATCCTGATCGCGACCGGTTCGTCTCCGGCCAGACCGCCGATTCCCGGCGCGGACTTGCCGCACGTCGTGGATTCCACCGGTCTCCTCAGCCTCGAGGAACTCCCCGAATCGCTCGTGATCGTGGGCGGCGGCGTGATCGGGTGCGAGTTCGCCTGCTTCTTCGGTTCGATCGGCGTGCCGGTGACCGTGATTGAGATGCTGCCGGAGATCTGCCCGTCCGTGGACGGCGAGCTGGCCAAGATCCTGCGCAAGGAACTCGAGAAGAAGAACATCACGTTCCAGCTCGGTGCGAAGGTGGAGGCCATTACGGCGGACAGTGTGCAGTTTTCCATCGGCGGCGAGACAAAGCAGGTCGAGGCGGGGCTCGTATTGCTGTCGACCGGGCGCATGTGCAACGTGAATGACCTCGGGCTCGGGGATTTGCGGGTCGATTTCGATCGTCGCGGAATCCGCATCGACGACCGCTGCGCGACCAACATCCCGAACGTGTGGGCGGCGGGTGACGTGACCGGGCGTACGTGGCTGGCGCACTCCGCCTCGCGCATGGCCGAGGTGATCGTTCACAACATCACCGGTCGTCCCGACCGCATGCGCTATGACGCGATTCCGGGGGTGATTTACACCAGCCCTGAGGTGGCATCGGTGGGGCTGACCGCGGCGCAGGCCGAGGAGCAGGGCATTCCGGTCAAGACGGCCAAGATGCCGATGTCGGCCAACGGCCGTTACTTGGCGGAACACGCCCGCGAGCGCGGGATGGCCGTTGTTGTCGTGCACGCCGAGACGAACGTCTTGCTGGGCGTGCACATGATTGGCGGCGCATGTTCCGAGATGATCTATGGCGCTGCGACGATGATTGAGACGGAACTGCGCGTAGCCGAGATCGAGGAGGTTGTCTTCCCGCATCCGGCCGCGTGCGAGATCATGAGAGAGACATTGCTGACGATTCACTAAACGATTTGGTCAACTTACCGGCCTAGGACGGCCGGCTCCAGGGGACTGGCCGAGGACGGCCGGCTCCAGGGGACCGGCCAAGGACGGCCGACTGGAGACGGCGGTCCCCGCCGTTACTGACCACTAACGAGGGAGATAGAAAATGCCGAAGAATCTTATTGTCAACCCGACGGATGAACGCAAGGCCGGCTCGATTCAGTCGCCGGTGGTTCCGCTGTGCCAGTACAGCAAGAGTGTCAGCGACGAGGCGGGCAGCCTTGGCAACGAAGCGTTGCTCACCGTTTTCGAGCACATGTTCGTGCTGCGCGAATTCGAGAGCATGCTGAACGCGATCAAGACCGAAGGCGTGTACGAGGGCATTGAGTACAACCACAAGGGCCCGGCGCACCTTTCGGTGGGCCAGGAAGCCGCGGCCGTCGGCCAGGCGTTTTATCTCGGCGTGGAAGACCACATCTACGGATCGCACCGTTCGCACGGCGAGATCCTTGCCAAGGGCCTGTCCGCGATCGAGAAGCTCGACGAGGAGACGCTCGACGGGATCATGCGCGGGTTCATGGGAGGCGAGTGCCTGGGAATAGTCGAAGAGAACTTCGAAGGCAGTGTGAAGGAGCTGGCGCGCGACTTCCTGATCTACGGCGCCCTGGCCGAGATCTTTGGGCGCAAGCCCGGCTTCAATCGCGGCCTGGGCGGATCGATGCACGCCTTCTTCACACCGTTCGGCATCTATCCCAACAACGCCATTGTCGGCGGCTCCGGCGACATCTCCGCCGGCGCGGCCCTCTACAAGAAGTGCAACCGCAAGAAGGGCATCATCATCGGCAACATCGGCGACGCGTCGATGGGTTGCGGCCCGGTCTGGGAAGGGCTCAACTTCGCGGCCATGGGGCAGTATGACGAGCTGTGGGGCGACGACTTCAAGGGCGGCCTGCCGATCATCTTCAACTTCATGAACAACTTCTACGGTATGGGCGGGCAGACCTCCGGCGAGACCATGGGTTACGATGCCGTGGCGCGCGTCGCGATGGGCGTCAATCCCGAGGCCATGCACGCCGAGCGTGTCGACGGCTACAACCCGCTGGCCGTGGCCGATGCCGTCAAGCGCAAGAAGGCGCTGATCGAGAGCGGCAAGGGCCCCGTGATGCTGGAGACGATCACGTACCGCTTCTCCGGCCATTCGCCGTCCGACGCTTCTTCCTATCGCGTAAAGGACGAGATGGACCTGTGGCGCGCGGTCGACCCGATCAATGCGTACGCCGAGGAGTTGAAGGCGGCGGGCGTGGCCGACGACGACCAGATCGAGGCGATCAAGGTGCGTGTGCGCTACGTGATTACCAAGGCGACGCGCCTCGCCGTCGACGAAGACGTCTCGCCGCGCGTTGCGCCGGAATTCATCGGCGACGTCATGTTCTCCAACCGGCCGCGCGAGCGTTACGACGACCGCGAGCCCGAGGTGCTCATCCCGAAGGAAGAGAACCCGCGCGTCAAGGCCCTCAAGCGTCGTTCGCGCGCCGGGGTCGTGGACGGCAAGCCGGTCCCGAAGAACAAGGTCATCCAGCTGCGCGACGCGATCTTCGAGGCCTGCCTGCACCGGTTCTACGAAGATCCCACGCTGGTCGCCTACGGGGAAGAGAATCGCGACTGGGGCGGGGCGTTCGCGTGCTACCGCGGTCTGACCGAAGCGCTGCCGTACAACCGGCTGTTCAACGCGCCGATTTCCGAGGGCGCGATTGTCGGCACGGCGTGCGGCTACGCGCTCGAAGGTGGCCGCGCGTTGGTCGAGCTGATGTACTGCGACTTCATGGGCCGTGCCGGCGACGAGATCTTCAACCAGTTGTCCAAGTGGCAGAGCATGTCGGCCGGCATCCTCGAGATGCCCGTCGTGCTGCGCGTGTCGGTGGGGTCGAAGTACGGCGCCCAGCATTCGCAGGACTGGGTTTCGCTCTGCGCGCACATGCCCGGTCTGAAGGTGTGTTTCCCGTCCACGCCGTACGATGCCAAGGGCCTGCTGAATGCCGCGCTGCGCGGCAGCGATCCGGTCGTGTTCTTCGAGAGCCAGCGGCTCTACGACATCGGCGAGCTGTTCGAGCCCGAAGTGCCGGAAGGCTACTACGAAGTGCCCCTGGGACCGCCCGCGCAGCGTCGCACCGGCAGCGACATTACGTTGATCACGGTTGGCGCGACGCTGTACCGGGCGCTCGAGGCGGCGGACACGCTGCAGGAGAAGCATGGCCTGACATGCGACGTCTACGACTGCCGCACGGTCAACCCGCTCGACTACGAGCCGCTGGTCGAGTCGATCAAGAAGACCGGGCGCGTGGTGCTCTCTTCCGATGCGTGCGAGCGCGGGTCGTTCATGCACAACATGGCCGCCAACCTGTCGCAGTTGGCGTTCGACTATCTCGACGCACCGCCGGTCGTGGTCGGTTCGCGCAATTGGATCACGCCGGCGGCCGAGCTGGAAGATGCCTTCTTCCCGCAGCCCGACTGGATCGTCGACGCGATCCACGAACGCATCCTGCCGTTGGACGGCCACCAGGTCGGCACGAACCAGACGCTGGGCGAGATGGTGCGGCGGCAGCGGGAAGGGGTGTAGGGCGGGGATTTCCCCTCCTGGTCTTTTCCTTGATCGTTTTCCTGGTCAAGAGAGAACAGGGAAACGATTAGGGAGAAGATCAGGAGGGGTGTTTCGCTCTTGAGCATTTCCGCAAACCAACGGAGTCATCAGACATGAAAGTTGTCGCATTCAACGGTAGCCCGCATGCGGATGGGAATACGGCCCAGTCGTTGCGTCTCGTGCTGGACGAGCTGGAGCAAGAGGGGATCGAGACCGAGCTGGTTCAAGTGGGGAAGGAGAAGGTCCGGGGGTGTACCGCCTGTTACGGTTGCGGTCGCAAGAAGGACGAGCGGTGTGTTCAGGACGACGACCCCGTGAACGAGTGGATCCGGAAGATGAAGGCGGCCGACGGGATTCTCATCGGGTCTCCCGTCTACTACTCCGGCGTTGCCGGCACGATGAAGTGCTTCCTCGATCGCGCGTTTTTCGTGTGCGGCGCGAACGGTTCGCTTTTGCGTCACAAGGTTGGGGCCGCGGTTGCGGCGGTGCGGCGTTCGGGTGGGATTCCCACGGTTGACGGGCTGTATCACTATCTCAACTACGCCGAGATGGTGTTGCCGACGTCGAACTACTGGAACGTGGCGCACGGCAGAAGTCCCGGCGAGATCCACCAGGATGAAGAGGGCGTGCAGATCATGCGGACGCTCGGGCGAAACATGGCCTGGGTCATGAAAGTGATGGCTGCGACCGCCATCCCGGCCCCCGAGCGGGTGCAGAAGAAGTACACCAACTTCGTGCGGTAGGTAGGTACTGCGTGATAGTCCACCAGTGGAGGGCTCAGACGACCTCTCCCTTGTTGCTCCGTCGATTGCATGGATCCCTGCGTCGACAGGGAGAGTCCCCAACGGGGACACACGTCACAGCCCAGGGTGAAACCCTGGGGCCCGGTCAGACACCCAACCACCTAGGCTCCCTGAAGGGGAGCAACGTTCCTCTCGCCGCGTTCAGATGTAGCTCCCTTTCAGGGAGCGGGGCTTCGGCTGGTGTGCGCGTTGCACCCGGCGATCCTCGCCGGGCTGTGATGTTGCTCGCCTTCGGCGAGCCCGTCTTCCCGTCTCCGGCGACGAGAAGGTGTCACCGTTGTTTCCGAGAAGTGCGGGATAGGGCTATTTCTTCTGCAGCACCTTCTGCTGCGCGTCCTTCAGCACGGCCATCATCTCGGCGACCTTGTCCGGCATTTGGGTCGCGAGGTTATTGGCTTCGCCGATGTCCTTGCGGAGGTTGTAGAGCTCGGTCATCTTGCCGGCCTGGCGCAGTTTCCAGTCACCGCGGCGGATGGCCTGCAGGCTGCGGCCTTTCCAGTAGCAGAGCACTTCGCGTGAGACCTTGGGCTCCTCCTTCGAGTCGAACATCAGCGTGCCGATGTCGAGCCCGTCGATGGGGCGGTCGTTGGGGACCTTGCCGCCCGCGAGGCCGGCGAGGGTGGGGAGCATGTCGATCGTGCCGGCGATTTCTCTGCACTCCGTTCCGGCGGGGATCCTGCCGGGCCAGCGCATGATGCAGGGCACGCGGTGGCCGCCTTCGTGGGTGCTGAACTTGTAGCCGCGCAGGGGCAGGGCGCACCCTCCGTGGCCGTTGCGTAGCTGCCAGGGGCCGTTGTCCGAGGTGTAGATGACCAGCGTATTCTCGTCCAACCCCAGCTCCTTGAGCGCGCCCAGGAGGCGACCGACGTTGGCGTCGAGCTCCTCGATCACGTCCCCGTACAGACCGCGCGCGCTTTTGCCCTTGAACTCGTCCGTCGCAAAGATCGGGATGTGCGGCATGGTGTGGGGGAGATAGACGAAGAACGGCTTCGCCTTGTTCTTGCGGATGAACGCAATGGCCTCGTCGGTGTAGCGCCTGGTGATCGTGACCTGGTCGGCAGGGAATTCGATGACCTCCTCATCGCGCATCAGCGGTGACTTCGGTTTCTTGTGTTTTCCGGCGCGGATCTCCTCGACCGTGACGCCGTTGCGCAGCAGGATGTCGTCCGCCAGCGGCGCCTGCGGGTCGATCCACATGTCATTGCTGTAGGGGATGCCGTAGTAGGTGTCGAATCCCTGGCGGGTCGGCAGGAACTTCTGCTTGTGGCCCAGGTGCCATTTCCCGATGCAGGCCGTGGCGTAGCCCTGCTCCTTCAGAACTTCCGCGATCGTGATCTCCTCGGGCGGAAGGCCGTTCGTGTTGCGTGGAAACAGGACCCCGGTGATGGTTGTGCGCGGCGGATAGCGTCCGGTGAGCAGGGACGCGCGCGAAGCCGAGCAGACCGAGTTGGCGGAGTAGAAATCCGTGAAGCGCATGCCCTCGCCGGCCATGCGGTCGAGGTTGGGCGTCTTGATCTTCGGCGAACCGTAGCACCCCAGGTCCTGGTACCCCTGGTCGTCCGTGAAGATCAGGACAATGTTGGGTTTTTCCGCCGCCGCGGTTTGTGGAACGCAGACCGCGAAAACGACGCCCGTCAGGACACAACCACTCAACACCAATGACCACAGTCGTCTGCTCATGCTCGCTCCTCCTTGCTTGAACGTTGCTGCTGCACGGTAGGACAGGCGACGCCGCCTGTCCAGAGGAAGTGCTGTGGCAACGCACTATGGTTTGAGGCCCAAAGTTCGACGCAATTCAGGCACGAGTTTCCTCATGATTCCTACAGCCTTGCGCGCGTCTTCCCTGGTGGCAGACTCTCCGGGGTAGCGGAACAGCACAGCATATTGAGTCAGCCATTCCACGTTGTCGGACCAACTCTCCCAAAGTGGAGACTCGTCCAGGCATTTGCTCAGGAGCGGCAGAAGGTCGTGCGTCTTGGTGAACGGGATATCGCGACTGACGAGCATGGCTTTCAGGTACTTCTCGACGCACTGCTGCGCATGGAAACATGCCGAATCGTTGTTGACGTTCTTCCGCGCACGGTACTCGCGCAAGGCCGAAAAAAAGTCCCCTTCAGCCTTGCTGATCCACTCGTCAAGCTCTTCGCTCATACAGGGTCTTTCCCTTGCCGCATATCTCACTGAGAAAAGTGTCTTTCTGGCTCAGGCGACGGCGTAACTCGGCGGGCGTACGAACAACGAGATCCAACGGAAAATCCCTTCTGATCGCCCGTCTGATGGTGACTGCCTGTTCAACGTTCCTGCCAGGATGGTCCATGACGACCAGAAGATCCACGTCGCTATCCTCCGTCGCCCGCCCTTCGGCGTACGACCCAAAAAGGACGACGCGCTCAGGGAGGAACCTCTTCGCCACATCGTTGGCATATCGACTGATTTCCTTAAGAGTGACCATGCCCAACACCTACCAGATGCCGATTCTTCGGTCAAGCCGGGCGTGTCGCCGGCGTAGGATCGATTTTCGAACGACGTCTGACCAATGAACTTGGGAGCGTAGCGAAATCGCGACATCTCGGGGACAAGTATCACGCCGGACGGTATCGCAACTTCCCGGATTCCTCGACTCCGCTGCCTTCCTGTTCCAAAACAGAGGGCGGGGGGCAGGCGGACTATCGCCTTCGAGTTCCCGGCTACTCCATTGCCATTTGCCGGCCAGGTATTCCGGGTCTTTGCCCGCGGCGAGCTCGTTGATCCATCCGCCGACCCACGGCCCGTGGTAGCCCATGCGGCGGTTGATGCGCATACCTTTGGCCAGGTAGTCGTCGTAGACCGCATCCATCTGTTTCTGTCCGTAGGGCACTTCCAGCCAGTCCTTTTCGTTTGGCGAGATCTGCAGGCAGCGTCCGCGCATGAGCTCCATTTGCGTGCGGGCGAGTTGCGACTCTTGCAGGTGCTTCAAGAGGCGCGGGAGGTCCTCCGGCCCGAAGTAGACGCGCGGGTGCACGTATGGCGCAGGCGGTCTCTTGAAGCGCTCGCGCGCGTAGGTGTCCGCGATCGTCTCCGGCTTCGGTTCAATGCCCAGTGCTCCCCACTGTTCGATCGGCGGGAAGAAGGCCTTGATCTCTTTCACCATGTAGCCGGTGCGGAATGCGACTTCGTCCAGCGTCATATCGGGGATGTTGGGGGCCAATGCCGCGGAATCAAGATCGTCGGCCGGCGACTCCGCCTTGATGACCGCGTCAATCTCGACGGCAGTCAGGGCGCGGTTGTAGACGTGGACGTGGGAGAGCATCCCGTTCCAGGCGTGAAAGATGCTGACGGCGCGGGCGGGGGCCCTGCGCGGTTCCGCCAGCTTGACGGAGAAAAACCTGTCGCCGTTCAGGGCGACGGTCATGCCCGGCGGGCACGCGTCGGCATCGTCCAGTGTCCACGAGGCGACGGGGGAGGGGGCGGCGAATGCGGCGGCGCCGAGACGAATCAGCACAGCGGCGATCAGGATAGTGGGTCGTGGCACGGAGGGGACTCCTTTCGGGTGCGATCGGACCAGGTAGTTTCCATGTGTCTCGAATTCCCATGAGCATAACGAAGAGACACGGGCAGGGGAACGGTTTTATCCCGCTTGTTTCCCCCGCCCGCCGCAACGCAACGGAGGCAGGTGGGGAGGGCGTCGGTGTCGCAGAATGACCGGGCAGGAATTGAGGGCCTTGGTCAATGAAGCGAGGTGAGGGCACACTTCGCAAAGTGTGCCCAAGGCTACTTGGTGAATGCCCAGGTAAGGCGGGAGATACCCTTTATGTGTGGAAGAACGGGACAAGCCCGGCGGCGCGGCTTCCGCGAGTGCAGGGCGCAAGCGAATGCAGCGCCTATGGCGGTCCTTCGGGCCGTGTGGGTTCCGCTTTGCTTCGTCCCAGGCTCAGACGACCTTTCGGAATTATCGGTGACACCTTCTCACGTTGAGCGATCTGCGATTGGTGGTTCTCTGCCGTGTTGTGACGT
>CAZKRK010000242.1:0-11372 GCA_964555035.1 uncultured Victivallales bacterium
GGTGCGTCGTGTGACGTCGCCATCGTCAATGTTTGCAGACGTTTGCGTAGGAATCAAGCTTCCGCATTGCACGGAGACGACGGTCTATCTATGGTACCGGCACGTGATTCCACCTCAACAGGAGACTCCCGCGATGCATGCCGATCTTTCTGACGTACTGCTGACGCTTTCCCTTTTTGCCCTGGCCGCGATTCTACTCTCGCCGACGACCTCAACCGCTGCCCTGCGGCCCCATCCTCGCCTGTTCTTCACGGCCGAAGACCAGGCGCGAATAGAAAACCTGGCCAAGACGGATGAAACCCTGAGGCGGCTCATCGACGCCAATCACGAACTTGCCGAGAAGCTCCTCAAGAACCCCCCGGTGCAGTACCGCATCCCGGACGGGAAGCGGCTCCTCAGCGAGAGCCGCACCTGCATCCGCACGGTCGCCACCACCGCCATGGCCTACCGCCTGAGCGGCGACAAGCGCTTTGCCGAACGCGCGATCGAAGACATGCTCGCGGCGGCCGCGTTCAAGGACTGGAACCCCCGCCACTTTCTGGACACGGCCGAGATGGCGACCGCACTCGCCATCGGCTACGACTGGCTGCAGGACGTCCTGACGGACAAGCAGAAGAAGACGATCCGTGACGCCATCACCCGCCACGGTCTGAAGGCGGGTATGGCCTGTTACGAGAAGGGCGGGTGGTGGACAAGGGGCCACAACAACTGGAACCAGGTCTGCAACGGCGGCATGATTATCGGCGCGCTCGCCATCATGGAGCACGATGCAGCGTTCTGCGGCCAGGTGGTCCGGCACGCGCGAAGGAGTATCCCCAACGGCCTGGACGTCTATCCGCCCGACGGCGCCTACCCCGAAGGACCAAGCTACTGGCACTACGGCACGGCCTACACCGTCCTGACGATCAACGCGCTCCAAACCGCCCAGAACGACGACCTGGGCATCAGCCGCGGCAAAGCCCTCGACCGAACAGGCGACTTCTGGATTCACATGGTCGGGCCGACGGGACGTTTCTTCAACTTCGCCGACAGCGGCGAGGGCTGGTCCCCGGCGCCAATCCTCTTCCAGCTCGACAAGCTCTACAATCAGCCTATCTACTCGCAGTGGCACCGCGGCAAGCTGCGGGCGTGGATGGACAAGCGCGAGTTGAAGAACCGGTTCGCGGCAATGGAAATTGCCTGGTACCGGCCGCCGGCTGGGGACGCCGCGAAAGACCTGCCGCTCGACAGCTTCTTCCACGGCATCCAGGACGTCGTCACCATGCGCAGCGCCTGGGACGACCCCAACGCCATGTTCGTGGGCTTCAAGGGCGGGGACAACGACGCCAACCACGGGCATCTCGACATCGGATCGTTCGTGCTGGACGTCGACGGCATACGCTGGGCCAGCGACCTGGGCGGCGACAACTACAACATGCCGGGCTACTTCGGCGGCAAACGCTGGACCTACTACCGCCTCAACAACCGCAGCCACAACACGCTGGTCATCGGCGATCGGATTCAGAACCCACGCGCAGAATCAGAGATCACGCATTTCGATTCAACACCCGAACGGGTCGAAGCCATCGCCGACATGACCCTCGCCTACAAGGGACAAGCCGTGCGCGCCCTGCGTGGCGTCGCCATGCTCGACCGCAAAGCCGTGCTGATCCAGGACGAAGTCACCAACCGCGGCGAAGAGATCCGCTGGGGCATGGTCACGTATGCCGATGTCGAGATACAGCGCAACGGCGTGGCGATCATGAAGGAGAAGGGCAAGACCCTCAAGGCCACCATCCTCAAACCCGAGGGATTCAGAATCACGTTTGAAATCGTCTCCACGAAACCGCCGACCGAACGCGAAAGAGACAACAAGGGCACCCGCATGCTGGCGTTCCGCACCAAGGGCGACCCCAAGGGCACAACGCGCATCGCCATCCTCCTGCACCCGGCCGGCGCACAGGTCGAACGCCCGCGCGTTCAGCCGCTAGAGGATTGGGCCAAGGAATGACGACCGCGTTTCTGCCATCCCCAGGTCGCCACCGGTCCGCCCCTCACCCGGCCCTCCTGCGTCGGGCCGACCTCTCCCCCGAGGGGAGAGGTGGGAGAGCGCCATTCGCCTCTCCCCTCGGGGGAGAGGTCGGCCCGACGCAGGAGGGCCGGGTGAGGGGGCGGACGCCGGTGTCCCCGGAATAGCGGACCGATAGAAACGAATGAACGCAACAAGCAACAGACTATCGGCCAAGTTCCTGGCTATCCTCCGTGAAGCCGCGCTCACGTGCTGGGAGCTGGCCAAAATCATGGTGCCCGTCAGCATCGCCACACGCGTCCTGACCGAGCTCGGGGTCGTCGATTGGCTGGGCGTGGCCCTGGCACCGTTGATGGGCCTGCTCGACCTGCCCGGTGAGATCGGCCTGGTCTGGGCCACGGCCATGGTCACGAACCTCTACGGCGGCATGGCCATCTTCGCGGCCCTCGCTCCCGAGCTGGAACTGACGGTCGCCCAGGCCACGGTCACTTCTCTGCTCATGCTCACGGCCCACTCTCTGCCGATCGAGCTGCGCGTCGCCCAGAAGGCCGGCGCGCGGCTGCTGCCCATGTTCCTGGTCCGATTTCTGGGCGCAATCGCCATGGCCGGAATCATGCTGCTCGTCTACCGCTGGGGCGGCTGGCTCCAGTCCGCCAACCGGACGATCCTGCGCCCGATCGACGCCGACATTGGTTGGGGCGCGTGGGCGCTGAAGACCGGACAGAACCTCCTCCTGATCTTCTGCGTAATCCTCACGCTGCTCGTGCTGATGCGTCTGCTGAACAGGCTCGGCATCATCCGCGTGATGACCCGCTTTCTCGAACCCGTGCTCGAGACCATGGGCATGAGCCAGGACGTGGCCCCCCTCACGATCATCGGCATCACGATGGGACTGAGCTACGGCGGAGGACTCATCATTCGCGAGTCGCAGGCCGGCCACCTGCGCAGCCGCGATATCGTCTACTCACTCGCCTCCATGGGCATCTGCCACGCCCTGATCGAAGACACGTTCCTGATGATGGCCATCGGTGGCCACATGTCCGGTGTCTTCTGGGGAAGGCTGGCCCTCACCCTCCTCTTCATGGCCGTCATCGTCCGCGCCACCCGCCGCATCCCGAATGAACGGTTTGAGAGGCTGTTCTTCCGCGCGCAACGCTGACATCCGACTCGTCCCGCCGTGGCCGGGGGAGGGGCGAGGGGACACAGGCCCGACGCAAGCCCCTGGAAAGACGCGTCGGACTCGGACGCCCTACTTTCCCATCAGCGCCTTGACGATGTAGAGCTCCAAAGCCTCGTAGTTGCGTTCGGCGACCATGGCCGCCATCTTGTCGTCGCTGAGGCCGCGGGACACTTCGAGGAGCGCCAGGAACAGCTCGCGGCTGTTGCTCAGATGCTCCACGGCCGGGCTCTTCTGCGTGCGCATGGCCTTGACGTCGAGGCCGACCACCTCGCCGCGACGGCCATAATCGTGCTTGTCGAGGATGCGGACCTGGTTGAAGGCGCGACGCAGATCGACCGACCCGAAGGTCTTGTCCTGGTCGAACTTGAGGCCGTTCTGGTCGTTGAGATGCACCGTCCACAGCTTGTCGAAGGCCAGCGCGAAGCCCATTTCGTCCGAGGGATCGAGCCCGGCCAGGATGGCATGCGCGCTCTCGATGTTCACGCCGACGCGCGACGGGTCACAGGTTAGCGCGGCCAGGGCCAGGGCGTGGCCCGTGGTCGGAACGTAGGCCTGGTCCATCGGCTCGTTGGGCTTCGGCTCGATCGCAATGCGGATCTTCGGATTGTGCTCGAGCATTGCATCGATCGCTGTCACCAGGCGGTCGACGGCAACCTTGCTGTCCTTGGCCTCGCGCACATACGTGCCTTCGCGAGCCAGCCACAGCACGATGAGGTTCGTGCCCAATGCGTCCGCCACGTCAATGCAGCGCAGACTGCGCTGGATGGCGTACTTGCGGTGCGCCGCGGAATTGGCGGTGTAGCCACCGTCGATCGTCTTCGGCCCCTCCCACAGACGCGGCGCCACGAACTCGGCCTTGAGCCCGTGACCGTCCAGCGCGCGCTTGACCGCGGCGGCTTTCTTGACGATCTGCTCGGGCTTCAGCGCATCCAGCTCGGGTACGGCATCGTCGTCGTGAAATTGCACATAGCCGAAGCCCAACTTCTTATAGAGGCCGAGCTTCCTGTTGAAACTCACTGAACGCCGCACGGTCGGCCCGAACGGATCCGCGCCTTCGTGAATGTTCCAGGGACCGAACGAGAAACGAAACACACCCGCCATGACACTAACCTCCTCTTCTGCCGGCAGCCGCGACGTGCGACTTGGCCACGCGAGGTTTCTACACGACACAACGACGAAGGGCAACATGGAATCGTAACAGCCTCTAGAACATCTTGGCACGAAATGGAGACGGCCGTCCTCGGCCGTTTCGGACCGGCGGGCCTCAGCGACGCCCTTCTTCCGGCGGAGGACCGCCGGCTCCATGGGGTCCAATTGATACCAAGAGATACCCGCACTACGTCACGCGCGTACCCCCAGCCCAAGCGTTTCGCGGCAGTACGCGATGCTCCGTTCGAGCTCGCCCTTTTGGTGGGCGCGGAGGATTTCCTGGCGATTCGGGCCTTTCGGCCGCTTGAAACGCTCGATCGGACGCCCCTTCTTCGCCAGGGCCAGAAATGCCGCGAAATCGCTCGCGCGTGCTTCGGGAAACACACGCCAGAAATCGCGCTTGAAATATGGGAAGGTCTTTGAGTACTCCGAGATCGTCTCAATGTGCACCGGCGTCGCGGGACACAGCCTGGCGAACTTCTCGAAATAGGTTTTGAAATCGACGACGCCCTCGCCCATCGCCGTCCACTGCGCCACGGCGCCCTCGTCGGTCAGCCAGATCATCGTGTCGCGAATGCTCGTGCAAACCGTGTACTTGCCGACGATCTCCAGATTCACCACCGGGTCCTCCAACGTCCACGCGGCATTGCCCGGGTCGAGGTTGGCGCCGACATAGTCCGGCCCGGCCTCTTCGATCAGGTCGACCAGCTCGTGCGCCTGCATATCGCCGGCGTGGTTCTCCACCGCAATCTTGATCCCCGCGTCCAGCGCTTGCGTCCGACAGGCCTTGAGCACCTTGACCGTATCCGCGATGCGGGCGCGAATACCACCCTCGCTGAAACGGTCCCTGCCGCTCCCGAGGATGCACCGAAACACGGGCGATCCCAGCGCCCTGGCCATGCGGATGCCCAGCGCCAGATGTTCCTCCGCCGTGCCCCAGTCCTCTTTGAAAGAGACAGACGTCGGACAGATACTCCACGATCCGACGCAAATGCCCAGCCCCCGGTCAGCCGCCTTCTTGCGCAGGTCTGAAAGATAAGCGTCCTCGAAACTCTCAAACGGCTTGAGATCGCTGATGAAGAGCGAATCGACTCTGAGCGACGCCGCATAGTCGATCAACTCCTTCGCGTTCCAGCCAAAGGCGCGAACGGCGAAGTTGTCGATGCCGAGTTTGAGCCTGGGTAAAGGCGCGGCGACTTCCGCCCGCGCAACGCCCGCGACCGACAACGCCGCCGGCGCCAGCGCCAGCGACTTCATCACGTCGCGACGAGAAAAATCGGATGAAAAACGACGATGCTCTTTCATGCTGTTCTTCCCAATAAGGAGAACGGTCCTACTCCTCCTCGCGCTCCAGCTGCCTGGCAATACACCCGGCAAACGCACTGAAGTCATCCAGCCGCTCGGTAACGATGGAATAGACAATCGACCAGTCGATGTTCTGATACCTGTGGACGGATATGTTGCGGAAACCCACGGCCTTCTTCATTCGGTCAGCCAGTTCCGCGGGCAACACTCCTTGTGCCGCCAACGCATCGAATCCCTCCCCCATGCACTGCGGTGCGGATGCATCCGTACCGGCGAGGAGATGCGCGGCAATGTCAACACACGTTTGAATGGCCCGTTCCAGGTTGACTGAAATGATGTCCTGAAGATCGTAGTCCTCGACCAACGTCTCTCGAGATGACGGCGCCTTCTGTCGAGCTCGCCCCACGCAACGCCGTAGCGATTCCAGTTTTGCGAGAATCATGTCCTCATCCATGAGCGAATGCCTCCGCGCGCTTCTTCAAGATCATCCTGTAGTTCGGCATCATGTCGGCCTGATTGTACCACATTCGCAGGATCAACCTGGCCCGAAGAGCCGGCTTGTCGTTCACTACGACCACGCCTTTGCACAACGCCTGCTGAAGGATGGGGCCCGAGACGGCCTGCAGGTCGACCAAATCGACAGGGCAGCCAAACTCCTCGGCCAGCTCGTCGATCAGGGCCATCTTTTCCGTGGCGGAGAGAGAACGTTCGCCCGCAACAGCAACATCCAAGTCGCTCGAAGCCGTCCCCCCACCTGTTGCCCTGGAGCCAAACAGGATTGCGAGTGGAATGTCCGGGTGGCGTGCAAGCACACTCTTCACGCCGGTGCGTGCCGATTTCATAGCTCATCTCCTGTACTATTAAGAAGTATCCGCGGCCGACGTTGCGCTGTCAAGAGACGCTGCGATGTTTACGTTGTGGTATCCGGGCCGATATGCTAGAAGCGTGTCTCGATTTGACACATGGCATCAGGTCCGCCCGGGCCGCAAACAGAGGGCACCCATCATGAGCCACAGCATCCGTCGTCGTGAATTTCTGCAAGCCGGGGCCGCGTTTACCACGGTCAGCCTGTTGTCCCCCGGTGCATACGCGCTTTCGCCCAACGGCAAACTGCGGACCGCACACATCGGTTCCGGCGGCATGGGGGGATCGGACCTCAGGTCGGTCTCTTCGCACCCGAACGTCGAGGTCGCGGCCCTGTGCGACGTGGACCTCAACAAACTGAACCAGGCCAAGGCGAAACATCCCAACGCGGAGACCTTTCGTGACTACCGGGAGCTCTTTGCGAAGATGGGCGACAAGATCGATGCCGTCGTCGTCTCGACCCCCGATCACACGCATGCGCCGGCCGCGATGACGGCACTGAACCGCGGCAAGCCCGTCTACTGCCAGAAACCGCTGACGCACGAGGTGTTTGAGGCCCGGCAACTGCGATTGACGGCCGAGAAGAAGGGACTGCCCACGCAGATGGGGATTCAGTGCCACGCGCACATCGGCTACCGGATGGCCACGCAGATGATCCAGGACGGGGCCGTCGGTAAAGTCAGCCGCGTCTATGCCTGGTCGTTCAAGAACTGGGGCTACGACGGACCCGCGTTTGAAGGCGAGGATCCGGTCCCCCCCAACCTGGACTGGGACCTGTGGATCGGCAGCGCCGCCATGCGCCCGTTCAAAAACGGCGTCTACCATCCCGGGAACTGGCGCAAGACGATCGACTTCGGTACCGGCACGCTTGGGGACATGGGCGTCCACATCTTCGACACGCCCTACCGGGCGTTGAAACTGACCTGCCCGAAATGGGTCAAGACCACCTGCCGTGCCCCGACGGGAATCGGCCATCCCGAGAAGAACATCGTCGAGTACGAGTTCCCCGGGACCGAATACACGACCGATTCGCTGTTGTGGACGTGGTATGACGGCAGTTACTTCCCGCCACCCGAGAACGAGGACCTGAAGCTGCCGCCGCTCAAGGGCAGTGGTTCAAAGGAGCCGAAGCAGCGCAAACTCCCCAAGCAGGGCGCGATGTTCGTCGGCGAAAAGGGCAGGATGCTCCTGCCCCACGTAGGCGGCCCGCAGTTCTTCCCGGTGGAAGCGTTTCGAGCCATCGAGCGGCCGAAACTGGAATCGCTCAACCACTACCACCAGTGGATCGACGCCTGCCTGGGCAAAGGCAAACCGGACGCGAACTTCACCTACGCCGGCAGGCTGACGGAGGCGCTGCTGTTGGGTGTTGTCGCCAACCGGTTCCCGGAGACAAAGCTGATCTGGGACGCCGCCAACATACGGGTCACCAACCTGGCGGAAGCCAACAAGCTCCTCAAGCGCGACTACCGCGACGGGTACCAGGTCAAGGGGTTGTAGCGTCGATCGGCCATTCGTTGTTGGGCAATAGTCTCGGACAGGATGTGGGATATGGGATGTGAGGTGTGGGTCGAAAGATGGGTTGGTCGAAGAATGTGTATGTTGGATCCGGCATTTTTCGACCCACACACTTCTCGACCCTAGCCACACTCGGCACAGGCCGCGGAGCATACGCCCTGTCATCGTCCCGAGGACACCGCGGGCCTGCCCCTCACCCGCCTCCGCTACGCTGCGGCGACCTCTCCCCCGAGGGGAGAGGTGGGAGGGCGCGATTCACCTCTCCCCCCGGGGGAGAGGTCGCCGCAGCGCAGCGGAGGCGGGTGAGGGGCGGGTGTGCGGTTCGGCGCGAGAAGCCAACCGCCGGTTCTTCTCACCCCCGCCGCTGCCGAACCGCCTCAGCCAGGCGTTCCAATAGCGGCACTGTGTCCTCCCAACCGATGCAGGCGTCGGTGATGCTCTGACCGTAAACCAGCGATTCGCCGGAGGAGGCGTCCTGTCGCCCGGCCACGAGGTTGCTCTCGATCATGGCGCCGAATATCCGCGACCCGCCGCCCACCTGCTCGGCAATGCTGGCGACTACGTTGCGCTGGTAGGAGGGCTTCTTCGCGCTGTTGCCGTGGCTGCAGTCCACCATTACCCGCGGGTGCAGTCCGCGTTCCTCCAGCATCAAGGACACCTTCTCGATACTGGCCGGATCGTAGTTCGGCCCGTGCCCCCCGCCGCGCAGGATGATGTGGCAGTCTTCGTTCCCGCGGGTCGACACGATCGCGGCTACGCTTTGCTTGGTGACCGAAAGGAAATGGTGGGCGTACGCGGCCGCTTCGATCGCGTCCACCGCAATCTGCACGTTGCCGTTGGTGCCGTTCTTGAAGCCCATCGGGCATGACATGCCGGAGGCCAGTTCCCGGTGCACCTGGCTCTCGGTAGTGCGCGCGCCAATGGCGCCCCAGCTCACCAGGTCGGCCAGGAACTGGGGCATGATGGTGTCGAGGAACTCGCACCCCGCCGGCAGCCCCATGTCCGCCAGCTTCACCAGCACCCCCCGCGCCATCCGCAATCCCTTGTTGATATGGAAACTGCCGTCAATGAACGGATCGTTGATAAGCCCTTTCCAGCCCACGGTGGTCCGCGGCTTCTCGAAGTACAGCCGCATAACCAGCACGAGCTCCTCCCGAAAACAGTCAGCCTGTTCGCGGAGCTTCGCGGCATACTCCAGGGCCGCGTCCGAGTCGTGGATCGAACAGGGCCCCGCCACCACTACCAACCGCCGGTCCTCGCCGCGCAGACATCTGCCGACCAGCTCACGGGTATCCGCCACGGTCTGCGATCCCTGCTCCGAAATCGGCAGCTCCTCCATGAGAATCGCCGGCGGAATCAACGGATTCAGCGCCGCGATGCGCAAATCGTCAGTGTTTCGAAACACGTTTGCCCTCCCTCAGTCGTGGCGGTGTAGACCTGCCACTCCACGATGTCATCAGGCATGACGATACGCCAAGTCACCCGGAAATGCAAACTTGACATATGCACACAAAATGTGCTACACGTATACAGTGCACTAGGAGGACTGACTGCATGACAAAGAACGTGACGTTGCGAATGGACGAGGAGTTGCTGTCCGAGCTACGGCACAGGGCTGTTGACGCGCAGATGTCTCTGTCCGCTTGGATAGCGACAACGCTGGAGAGTCTTGTGCCGTCGGCGGGTGAGCTGGAAGCGACACGTACGCGTGCCATCGCGCGAATGGAACAGGGCTTTCATCTTGGCGGCAAGCCCATGACAAGGGAAGATATCCATGCCCGCTGATATCTTCGTCGACACTAATGTGCTCGTCTATGCGCACGACACGGACGCCGGCGAGAAGCACCTGACCGCGAAACAGCTCTTGACGAACGCCTGGCAGTCGAAGCCCCTGCCGTGGCTCAGCGTACAAGTCCTCCAGGAACTGCTGGTCACGCTACGACGCAAAGGCGTCGCCCCCATCGACGCACGGCAGACCGTGGAGGACTACACACACTGGCGTGTGGTCGAAAACGATCTGAGTTTGCTCCGGTCCGGTATGGCCGAAATGGAGCGCTGGCAACTCTCGTTCTGGGACGGACTCATCCTGGCAGCGGCCAGAAGCGTGGGAACTGAGACCGTATGGAGCGAAGACCTCAGCGACGAGCAGGACTACGGCGGGATACGGGTCGTGAATCCCTTCCGTGCGCTCTGATGAACCTCAGCCCCTTACCTCGCATCCCACATAGCAAGTTGTCTGAACCTACGGAATAGCCTCGCCGCCTGTGGCCGCGTTCTCCTTTGTGAATATCCGCGAACCGAGAACGATCTTCTTCGGAACGGCTTCACCTTTCAGGATCTTGAGGGCATTGTCGATCGCCTCCGCGCCGCCGGTCGGATACTGAAAGGTTGCGGCCAGAATGCCCTGCTTGACATATGCCACCCCCTCGTGCGGGAGGGCATCGATGCCGACGAACCCGATGTCGCCTTCGCGTCCGGCGGCCCTGGCCGCCAGGTAGGCGCCGTGGGCGCCGGGATCGTTGTGCGCGTACACGAGGTCGATTTCCTCAAAGCGTGCCAGGGCCGACTCCATCTCCTTGCGCGCCTCCGGTTCGAGCCACTTCATGTCGGCTTCGAAAATGACTTCGATGTCGCTCCCCGCAATTCCCTGGCGAAAGCCGTTGTGACGATCCTGTCCGGGGATGGACGTCATCAGGCCTTTCAGTTCCACCACCTTGCCCTTGCCGCCGAGGGTTTTCTTGATCCACTCGCCGGCGGCCTTGCCGATCTTCACGTTGTCGGCGCCGATGAAACAAGTGTACTCGTCGCCCAGTATGGCGCGGTCGAGCACAATGACCGGGATGCCGGCCTTCATCGCGTTCGCGACCGGTTTCGTAAGCGGTTGGGCTTCTTTCGGACTGATAATCAGCAGGTCCACGCCGGCACTGACGAATTCCTCGACGTGCGCGCGCTGCCTGAGGGAGTCGTTCTGGGCGTCCTTGAAAACGACTTTCAGCTCCGGGTGATTGTCGGCCGCCGCCTTGACTTCCGCGTTCATCTGCACGCGCCACGGTTCCCCCAAGTTGCACTGGCTCATGCCGATCGTATAGCTCACGGCCCCCTCGGACTCACCCGTCCCCGTTGCCGGGGTTTCGCGTTGCTCCCCACAACCCGCCGCCAGCAGACCTGCGGCAACAACCAACGTCATCCATCTGTTCATCTCACCGTCCTCCACCTATGTCGCCCCTCCGGGGCTGCGCCAATTCTCCTGGGTCCGTTCCCCCTGGGGTTCCGCTGCGCTCCACCCCAGGCTCTATTATGTCGCCCCTCCGGGGCTGGCTCAATTCTCCTGGCTCCGTTCTCCCTGGGGTT
>CAZKRK010000243.1:0-11270 GCA_964555035.1 uncultured Victivallales bacterium
CGCGCTATAAGGTTTTACCCGACGTTCCGCCCCCCCCCTATCAGTAATTCCCTGATTGTCCGGCCCTCCCACTCCTGCGACGGCGACAACGCCGCCGTAGGCCGGATTTGCAATCCGGCCCAATCCACGCCGGTTCTGGTCGCCCCCGCCAAGGCTACATCAATCTGGCGGGCGGACCCCGACAAAGTCAGAAGGCGTGTCCCCACTCGCTGTCTGGCAGCCCTTCCAGCGGATGTCCAGGCCGAGTCCTCCGTGTCGGGAATTCCCCTACCCACACAAAGCCACTTTCCACGTATCAGCCACATCCAACCAAAGAAAGGCAGGTCACATCACATGAAACCACAAACCGCGGTCACCACGCTCGTCGTAATCTGCGTCGTCCTGGCGCAGGGCGCCTACGCCGATCCCACGCCCTTGCCCGACGGCGCGGACATGCAGGGGTCGCACGTCGTGGGTCACGGCACGATTCCGATCGACGACCCGCTCTGGGGGGACGGCGACCAGACGCACGAGGAAGTGCGTGACATCGTAGTCACTGCCGGCCAAATGGCCGGAGTCGCGACCGAAACGGGCGACGCCCTGGCAAACGAAGACCTGCTCACCCTCAAACCCAGGAAGTTCGACATCGAAACCGACGCCGGCAAGCGCGTCTTCGTCATCTCGGCCGACCAGATCACGGCCGGCGCAAACGTCACCATCAACTACGACGGCGAAGACATCGTGATCTCCTTCGACGGCAATATGGGCGGAGGGGACCTCACGAGCGTCGGCAGTATCACCTTCGACGACGGGTCCGTCGCGATCGAGCGCGGCAACATCGGTTGCCGCTTCAGCGGCGAGCTGGCAGGTGATGGGGCGAGCGGCGAGAATGTCATCGGGTTCGGCAACCAGGCCGCTCGCGGAAACTCCGGAAGCGCGGTGTTTGCGGGCGGACAGGCCGCGGGCAAGAACAACGAGGGGAGTCAAGTCGTAGGTCTTGGGTACATTGCGGCATGTGGAAACAAGGGATCGTATGTCAATGCGCTGGGAACGGCGGCCTATCTCAACGAAGCCAGCTTCGTCAACGCACTCGGTTACTTCGCGGCGCGTGCGAATACCGGCTACTTCGTCAATGGAATCGGCCATTACGCGCTGGAGCAGAATGCCGGGGGCTCCACAACGGGCATCGGGCTGGACGCGGGCAAGGGGAATACCGGATCGCAGACGATCGGAATCGGCACTGCCGCGGCCATGGGCAACCACGCCAACTGCGTGCAGGCGATCGGGTACAACGCCGGCATGAACAACGGCGGGGGGCATGTGACCATGCTCGGACACACGGCCGGCTCTGGGAACTCCGGGAGTTACTGTTTCTTCGCCGGAACGTGCGCCGGCGAGAACAACGACGCCAACAACGTCATCGCTATCGGCGAGAACATCTCCGGTTCCGAGCTGGAACCCAACTCCTGCTACCTCGACGGCGACCTGCGCCTGAAAGACTGCAACGGCAAAGGCGGCGGAACCGAGCTGCATTTCGCCAACGGCGCGACAATCGGCACAACCGCCGACACGTTCGATTTCAACGGCGCCACGCTGGCCAACATGCTGATCGCCCCCATGGGCGACATCGGCATGGGCGACTACGACGAAGGCTCCCAACCGTAGGACGGTGCTCCCGCGCCGTTCCCCACTTCGACGAGGAGGGAACAAAGATGAACGCAACAAAACTCCTGCTCATCGCGCTCCTGGGCGCAACCGCAATCGCGGGCGCCGAACCCCAGACCGCGCTCGACCGCGAAATCGAAACCGTGGACGCCGAATTCCGCGCCGTAGCCCGCGCCGCCGCGAAATCGGCGCACGCCCGGGCTCTGTGGCAACGGCTCGAAACCGCGAACGCCTCCTGCGAAGCCGCCGAAGACGCTCTCCCCGGCGTAGCTGCCCTGGAACGACAGATTGAGCGCGCCAAGGAACGGCTGGCCAGCCTCCAGTGCCAACGCGCGGCCATCCTCAAACGGCACGCGGCCGTTCTGAAACCGAAGCGCGAGGCGATCGAGGCCGCCCAAAGCGCCTACTTCCGCGCAGCACGCGGGGGCGCGCCAGGCGAACGCCTCCTCGCCCGCCGTACCGAGTTGCTCAAACGGAAATACGCGACCGCAATGCCCGGCAGTGCCGACATACTGGTGGCAGTTCCGCGGGAGTCCGCCTCGTCACGCCGTAGCCGGGCGAAGGCGGGTCCCCCACCAGCGGCAGACGAATAACAGGGAGACAACCGTATGGACAACCGCATACACCCGCTACGGACGATCACGGCCCTATCGCTATGTGCCGTGGCCCTGACCGCGGCCGCCGCCACCTACCCCTCTTGGTGGACCGACCGCGAGGTGGTCATAAACGGCGCCCAACCGGCGGACTACAGCCCGGCCAACCTCGGCCAACTCAAGTGGTTCGCAACCAACGCCTGCGACGAGCTCGAACAACACGTCCCCGGCGGCGCCGGTCCCGAGATCTGGGAGCTGGTGCGCGGCTTCTCGAAGACGGGCAACAACGTCCCCGTCAACCTCGGCCAACTCAAGCGGGTCGTAGCCCCGTTCTACGACCGCCTGCGCGCCAAGGGCTACCCGGACGACTACCCCTGGACCGAAACCACCGCGGACGACGCCAACTACGCCGCCGCCAACATCGGTCAGCTCAAGAACTGCTTCAGCTTCGACCTGACTACGATGCAGGGTTACACGGAGGATGTGGAGTTCGGTGGAGCGTCCAGTCGAAGTGGTTTCTACACGAACGTGTTCGCGGTTACGCTATCCAGTAGTACCCCGGGCGCGACCGTATACTACACTCTGGACGGCAGCGAACCCACGCCGCACCACGGTACGGCGTATGGCGAGCCGCTCCAAGTCAGCGGCACAAAGATAGTCCGAGCTGTGGCTCACGCGCCTGGCAAGTGGGTTTCAGCGATAGCTGCGAGAACGTATGTCTTCACCGGCCAGGTTCCCAACCAGTCGATTCCGTCGGGGGCGACCCCCGAGTGGGATGCAGGCGATTCGACGGTTCCCGCCGATTTTGCAATGGATCACACCGTGGCTAACGAAGCGGCGCTGAATCGGTCATTTGGGTCGATACCGTCGCTCTCGCTCCTCATGGACCCGGCGGATCTCTTCGGAGAGGCAGGTATCTACGATGCCGACACGTCCCAAGGCAACGAACGCGAGGTCGCGGGTGAGCTGATGTATCCGGGCGGCCGCGAAGGGGTCGCTTTCCATTGTGCGGTCGAGCCCCACTCGCGCTTCTATGAAGGCGGCAGTGAGGGTGGACCGAAAGTAAACCGCAAACGCTCCCTGCGGTTGGCGTTCAAGAGCGAATACGGCGATTCGAAGTTGCGTTTCCCCGTGCTCGAAAGCGCGCCCTGTAACAGCGCCGGTGCAGCCCGCAAGTTTGACCGCCTCGTGTTGAGGGCAGGCTCCAACATGAGCTACGCCGGTGTGGCGCGAGGCAGCGCCGAGTGGACCGTCTATGCCCGCGACCAGTGGGGGCGGGATACCCAGACAGCCATGTCCGGGGTTGGAGTACACGGCACGTACGTACACCTCTTCCTGAACGGCCTCTATTGGGGCCTCTACAATCTGAGCGAGAGGCCGGATGCCTGGTTCGGATCGACGTACTTCGATGGGGAGAAAGAGGACTGGTACGCCCACAACCATAACGGTCCCGTAGGAGACTACGCGGAGTTCCCGTCCAGTGGAGAGCGCTGGGAAGCGCTCATGGACATGTGCGACAATGACCCTCTGGATTTCACCGTGCCGGCCAACTATGTACAGGCGCAGGAGTACCTCGACATGCCGACGTTCTGCGACTATGTTCTGACGTGGTGGGCGTGCGGCGGCGGCGACTGGGACGAGGTGTCCGCGATCTACTGCAACAACTTCTTCGCACTCAACCGCAACGAGTCCACCACGCCAATCCGATACTTCTGTTGGGACATGGAACTGGCCTGGTACAACTCGACGATTACCGGCGAAGGAGGACGAGTCCACCCCGCCTTTCTTTCTCCCGGAACAACGGAGCATGGCCGCGTCGTCGCCGGAGTGTTCAGAGCCCTGTGGCACAACGAGGAGTTCCGCATGCTCTTCGCCGACCGGCTCTACGCCCATGTCCGCGATGGCGGTGCGCTCACCGACGCCGCCTGCCAGAGGCGCTGGCGCGAGCTCTGCAACTTCATCGAGGAAGCTGTCGTAGCCGAATCGGCCCGCTGGGGTGACGCCGGGGGCCGGGAGGAGACGTTGACACGCGGCGCGCATTGGTACGAGGCGCGCAACTACGTATTGGGCCTGATGGACGGCAACGTGGCCAGCCTCCTCATTTCGTGCCGCCGCAACACTGTGCACGGCTACCCTCTCTATCCCATCATCGATCCCCCCACCCTCGAATTCACGGAAGTCAACGGCGGCGCCGAATACACCGTGACGCTCACATGCGATGCGGGCCAGATCCACTACTGGATCGATGGGGGCGATCCCAGGTTCGGCGGGGAGACCGCTGCATCGGGGACTACGCTTGGCAACTACGACACAGAGAAGACGTTCAGGGCGCGGGTCTTGTCCGAGGGGGTCTGGAGCGCCCTCGCGGAGCAGACGTTGCGGCCGCCGTCTGCCGGCGAGAACTGGAAGAACGTACATATCTCCGAACTGATGTTCAATCCGCCTGCACTGACCGGAGACGGCTACGGCGCGCAGGAGTACGAATACCTCGAGCTGTTCAATTCCGGTTCGGAGTCCGTGGACATCTCCCAGTGGCAAGTAGCCGGCATCGGCAACTATGAGATTCCGCAGGGCACACTCATCGAGGGAGGGCAGTATCTGGTTATTGCCCGCAACCCCGATGCTTTCGTCGAGAGATACGGTTTCACGCCCGGCGTTCCCGGCTACGCACCATCGAACCTCGACAATGGTGGCGAACCTGTCACCCTGAAGAGGAAGGTTGGGGCCGGCCTGAGTGACGTAGTGTCCCTGACATACGACGATGATGAGGGCAACGGCTGGCCGAAAGCCGACACCGACGGCGGTGGCTATTCCCTTGTCCTGATCGATTCCGTCACCTACCGGCCGGTTATCGAGGATGACTCCGACAACTGGCGCGCGAGCGCCTGGCGCCTGGGTTCGCCCGGAGCGGCGGACATCTTCTCGCGTGGCGGAACTGATAGTCCGCCTGCCATCGGTCTCCCCGGAACGCAGGTGGTCGTCATGGTCTCGGCGGCCGTAGAACACGTGATCCAGGCTTCCGTGGCTTGTGTCAACGAAGCCGCTGTTCAGTGGACATGGGAGCACGTGTCCGGCGGCACACCCGAAGGGGTCGTGATTTCCGATCCGACTCAGCGGGACTGTCACATGACGTTTCACGAGCCCGCTACATACGTCTTCAGTCTGCTCGCCGACGACGGCCAGACCGCTTCGGCCGCCACGGTCGTTGCGGTAGTGCCCGCACCAGCCGACGACTCGTGCTGGCTCCGATCGGATATCGGAGTCACGGCCTCCGGCGGCGAAGTGTATGAATGGCAAAACGGCAGCGGCACGTTCTCGGCCGTCCCGCCCGACGCGGGCAAAAGGCCGCTGCTGAGCTCGCAGGCGGCTTTCCGGTCGAGAGAGGCGTTGATCTTCGACGGCTTGGATGACGTGCTTGTCATAGGTTCGACTCTCAACGCCGCGAACAGGATGATCGCCGTGGCATTTCGCACCGGGGCCGACGTAACCTCACGACAAGTCGTGTACGAAGAGGGTGACGCGTCGGCCGGCCGGAACATCTACATCGAAGAAGGAACGCTCTATCTGAAGGCGTGGACCGCCGGGGAGGCTCCGGCGCCCTTGGAAGTGGAAGTCGCCCCGAGGATGCAGTACACCGTACAGTTCGTGACCCAGACCGACGGCATCGGGTCTCGTGTCAACGGGCGTACGGTCGGCTCCGTGGCGATATCTCCCACCAGCGCCACCGGCGGCGCGGGAATCGGCGGAATCAGCGGAACCGCCTGTTTCGGCACCGGCTGCGTTGATTCGTCAGATCCCAGCCCTTTCGGCGGGCTGATCTTTGAAGTTCTCCGCCTCGAAGGCGAGGACGACGGTGGGGGCGGGTTCGCGCCCCTGTCAGCTTCCGCGTTGAACGCAACTACACTGTATCAGGCCGCACTCCTCGGCGTCGCGTCAGTCGCCCAGGCAGGGTCCGTCGTTCTCGGAAACAGCACGACCGGCGCCGGCGGAAGCGGAGGTCCGCAGACGGAGGCATTGTCTGACACGCTTGCTCTTACTCTTACCGGCTATCACGCTTTCGGTTTCGACATGGTCAACGGGAAACGCCATTCGGCCGATCCGGCAATTGTGGACGCCGCCGGGAACACAGCGGAACCTTCGCCACTTGCTGAGCTCGTTGCCGAGAGCATCCCGACCGACTCCGCTCGCAGCTGGTATCGCTGGATACAGTTCTCGCACCCCAACAAGATAAAGATCCGCCCCCCGCTGGGAGCTTGGTGGTCAGTTCCCGCGCTGGGCTTCCGCGTCCCGCATGACACGCCGCCCTGCAGCGACAATCCGCACGGCTACGATTACGTACTTCAAGTTAAGCGAGACCTCGCGAACTGGCCCGACGATGACGACACCGAAGTAACCGCAACGCTAACCCTCCGTGATTTCACAGGCAATACGTTCGTTTTAGAAAGCGAAGACGGCCCCGTATGTGAAGCTACGTGCCGCCTGACCATCATTAAGGTCGACTCCGTTGATATCTACAAACCGGAGACCGATACTGATGCTGAATGGCAGAACGCGGCAAACGTCATGGACTGGAAAGAGGTCATAGAGAGCGACGAGGACCTCAAGTTCAAGATCAAGTTCACGCCAGCGATTGACAGTAAGGATCAGTTCCCGTGCGACATCGAGGCCGACGCATTCGTTGACGAGGCCCCGTCGTGGGTAACGATCCCCATCAACGGGGATGACAAGCTCTCGCCGGATAAGAAAGAGCTGTGGATGACCGTCCTCAACAGTGAACTCAAGAGCTATGGATTCATTCCAAGTGTTGAGGAAGACTCAGAGTGGGAACACTGCTCCTTTGAGTCGACGGGCTCAGGCAACTTCAACGACTCGGACCAGTTTGACACTGACATCGCAGGAGGACTCCGTAAACCCCGTGTGAATGCGCGTGGCCCTGGCAATTGGACCGACACTGACATCACTTGGAGCGGCAAGACAGTCCCGGCTTGGTCAGCCGACGGCGATGATGACAGCGAGTATCTCAAAGCAGGTGGCGGCGTTTATGTGGAAGTCCGGGCAGGAGGCGAGTCGGATAGAGGCCTACTTCAAGACCAAGCTGATTGGCTCTACATCTCTGGGCATGGCAGTCATTCTGCCGGTACCATATGTGGAGTGGCTCCTGCCGATGTCGACTGGAACAAGGACTTGCGGTGGGTGTTCATGGCAGGGTGCTCAGCCTGCGATATCGATGACCTCAACGGCAACTATGGCGACGGGCAATCTCCCGGTGAAGACTGGGCTGTGACAGGTCCGGACTACTTCCTCGGATACAACTGGTATGCTCCTGCCGACACTCACGCTGGTGATCCGATGTTCACGGCGAAGATCGTTGAGAAGTACTTCCAACACCGCGTCTACTACACGTACTGGGAATCATGGAAACGTGCGAATGCAGACATGGCGGGGGGATGGAGTGATAGCCCATATAATGCATGCTTCATTCGCGTGAGCGACAGCACATACTTCTACTTCGACCGAGGTCTATATATCCCCATGTGGACGTCTTACAACTACTAAGGTGACGGGAGTCTCCAAATGAAAGCACTTTTTACATGTCTTGCTACAGTCCTCACCGCTTCTTCGGTGTATGCAGGTAACCAGCCAGAGTCCGAGCCGTCGGTCCCGAAAATCAGGGATCTTCAGGTATCCGTTCAAGCCAGAAAAGCACTAGCAGAAGAGCTGTCATCCATCCTTGCTGCTCGGCGACGACACTACCAAAGAGGGGTGCGCATCTCCGAGATCAGTGCGCTATCCGCTTTCGTTCGGGAGCATCCGACTACGCGTGAAGCGTTGCGGGCCAAGTTCCTGATCGGCAATGCGTATCTCAGCGAAGGTCGCCCCAGCGAAGTCGCACAGGGGAAGCCCTACTTTGAAGCGATCGTTACCAACCATCCAGAAACGGTTGAAGGATCTCTTGCAAAGGTTCAGCTGCGGCTACTGACACTCAGGAATCAAGCAGATGCCCCTTCACGCCAGCAGCATATCGCAGCCGTTCGCGAGGCCGTCAACGCAGCCCTTCCCTACACGCGACAACTGGACCAAGACGCGAGTGATCTTTCTTCACTTTTCAAGCAACGTGCGCTGGGAAGTGACACTGACAAGTTCACCCCGAGGCTGTACCTGGATCTTTCGGCTCTGTTCCACATGGAAGGAAGGACTAACGAGGCGAAGAAGGCGCTGCAGAGGGTCATAGAGGAGTATCCCTCATCACCATGGTCGGAGAAGGCAAGCCGCCGTTTGAAGAGCATCCAGCGTGAGGAACAGGAATCCGCAGCTAGAACTGAGGGTCCGTAACCAGCCGGAGTTCGCTGACGTTGCTCTTGTTCTCTCTCCACCATGACTTCCACGCGGCCTGTTTGGAGGGATCGGCGTTCAAGACTTCGGTAGGTTGTCCGAACCACGCTTGAAGCAGTTCATCAACCCACCACGCGTCCTCTCTGTCCATCCGATCGATCAGCATTGGTATGTCATTTACCGTCGTCGTGTGAATCACATGTTGGAACCGCTTTACACTTGGGCCATAGGGATGAGCGACCCGCCAACACCGGTAGCTGTAACTTGAAGTCAGAAGTGCATGATCGACGATGCCCACCATGGCCATCAACACCACCGCAACAGTCATGCTGACGACTATGCGTTGGTGGGACCTTTTCATAGTGCCGAGGGTACAGCATCCCGCGTTCTTCCTGCAAGGAAGAAGAGACAGGGGAGACATCTTAACAAGTAACAATTGGACGTATGGTCGACGTCTGTGCTGTACGCCAATTGTTATATGTTAAGATGTCTCCCTTGCCACCTTCGGGAGCAAAATCCGAGCATGGAAGTCCGACACGAACGGGAAACGTGGCACTACGGATCCCGCCGCGGCGAAGTACTACTCAGGCGAAGGCGCAGTGACGTACACGGCGGACCAGATAGGAACAGGAGGGAGCGGACCTAACGATCCCGCCGCTGCCGTGAGTCCGTGGTGCTTGGATGCTGATCGCGACAACTTCTACCTTGTTTTCTGGCTGGAGGGCATTGACCTGAGTACGACCCTCGACGAGTGTGAGTTCCGCCTCGCCTACTACCAGACTCCCGACCAGGCGCCGGCCCCCAACGACGATGACGAGTGGGACATCGTCAAACTGAGTGTCATCGGCGTTGACTTGACCCGGGAGACAGGGGAGACATCTTAACAAGTAACAATTGGACGTATGGTCGACGTCTGTGCTGTACGCCAATTGTTATATGTTAAGATGTCTCCCTTGCCACCTGAAGAATCTGCCAACGACCGCGAACAAGTCAGTTTGGCGCGTCGCAATTGGAACGCGTGCGTCCCAACCAGCTACTGTAGTGGAAGACGTTTTTGATGCGATCAAGAATCATTGCTCGGGCGTGGCTTGGGGGGCGACGGTCCCGATGACGGGCCCCGGCTCTTTGGGCGAGGATCTCCTAGGCATCCTTGATGGCAAGACCATTCTTGACCAGAACGGCAACCCTTGGGGCCCGATCACCACGGAGGCCGATTTGAATCTGAATTCCGGTACTGACGAGTTGGACTATTTCGATCCGGGGCTCTTTCCGGGCGAGTTCGGGGAGAACCCAGAGGATATTTTTGATATGCAGAATTGACAGGTTGGAAGTACCATGAAGAACCGTTTTCTTTGCAGACTTCTGAGCATCACATTGTGCGCGGCATTTTCAATGCCCGCGAATGCAGCGGTTGTGGACGAACTCAAATCGACATACCACCAAAAGGAAAGAGATCTGAGAGAACTCATGGAGCGTCTCGCCAAAGAAGAGATAGAATACGATATCGAAGTCGAACACAAAGAGGGTTGGGAAAGTGGATTATTCGGTCGATTTCATTACGACGACTATCTCCATCGAGTAAAGCTTCCTCGTCAGATCGCTAAGCAGGTTGAGAGTTATCAGTCGCGGTTCGTTCGTGCCAACTTCCCGCAATACCTGAGAGACCCGAGGTACTCGTTCTATGCCGCCTTGCTCTATATTCATTGGTTTCAGGCTACACCAGACAGGACCAAGTATGGATCGGTCTTCCCCTGCCGTTTGCGACTCGAACCGCTCGAGAAACATGACAAGGCCCTTTGGGACAGCGACCTTGAGAAGTACACGAAGCCGTTTCTCGGGGAAAATCTCACTTCTCCGCACGCTTACAGGGAGAAGCTCTTCTACGAGTCGATTCCGCAAGCCTATCTCAATACTGTCTTCTCCGACAAAATCTACAGGCATGGCGCGTCGATCATCGCGAAGCCTGTCTTCTTGAAGGGCAAGTCATTTGCTGAAGCAGTGTCCGAGTTCAATACGAGTGGAAATACAACGAAGTTGCGAGCCCTGCCATTGAGGAAGGAGAATCTCGAGGTGTGGCTTTATCTGGCCCTTTCAGGGGGCCAGACGAATCGCCTAGAAGTCGTGAAAGACCTTTGTACTTGGTGCAGGCAATGCAAGCCCCAGAAGAACCATTTTCTCGCCGCTACTATCATGGGTCTGTTTATCGTCGACGGCTATTCCTTTGACGACGAGAAAGGAACGTATCAACCGAACGAACTCGGCAAGCTCTTGCTCGACTACATTATGGAGTTCCCGATCCCCGAGAATGCTTTCCGCCTGAAAATCATAACGAACGGTGGCAATGAGAAGCTGATCGAAGACCTGATGAAGAAGCACGGCACTTCGCAAGCGTGGCAGGAGTTACTGAAAAATCCCGTCAAGCCGACGTTCGTCGAGTTCAAGCAGCACCCACGGAAGAAGTAGCCTCGGACGTCTGGTATCTCCATATCACCTTTACCCACCCGCCCTCGCACGAAATCTGCCAGGAAACTTGTCACATATTTGTGCTTCCTGAGGGGAGGGGGGAGAGGAGGGGGAGAGGGGTCAGGGAGACAGGGGAGACATCTTAACAAGTAACAATTGGACGTATGGTCGACGTCTGTGCTGTACGCCAATTGTTATATGTTAAGATGTCTCCCTTGCCACCTTTGAGCCATCCGG
>CAZKRK010000244.1:0-11104 GCA_964555035.1 uncultured Victivallales bacterium
ACGGCTCGTCCGAATACCTGCAGTTCGTCTGCAACTTCGGAGCGGCCAACGCCAGCGTGGTCGTTAACGACTGCGACGTGGCGCTGGGCTCATGGAATCACGTTGCCGGCACCTACGACGGAGAGACGATGCGGCTCTACCTGGATGGCGTCTTGATCGGCACCAACACGTCGCCGTCAGGAGATATGGCCAGCTACAACACCCCCCTCGAGGTTGCCGCCTATCCAAACATGCCGAAGGCGAGCAACTACTGCTTCGACGGCGCGATCGACGAGTTGCTGATCTACGACAGGGCGCTGTCCAGCAACGAGGTGGCAAACTGCCTGTATCCCTATAACGGGACGGATTTTCCGATGTCGTCCGTCCACGTTGCCTCCGAAGCCACGTTCGACAACGGGATCGAGTATGTTGCCCCGCTCGGCGATGTATCGATGGGGGAATTCACCAATCGTCCGTGACGTCGGCATAGAGAAAGGGACAGTACAGTGAGAGGAATCAGAGGCTACCGCAAAACGGCGCTCGCCGCGGCGTGCGCAACGCTCCTCCTCGGTCTTGGTGTGACCGCCGCCGACTACCCCCCCTGGTGGACCGACCGGGGAGTGGTCATTGACGGCGCCCAGCCATCGGACTACGCCGCCGCCAACCTGGGCCAGCTGAAGTGCTTTGCCGCGAGGGCCCGTGACGAGCTGGACGAAAACCTCTCCGGTGGGGCCGGCACGACCCTGGGCGAGTTTGTCGCCGGCTTCTCTCTCTCCGGCAACTACGTTGCCATTAACCTCGGCCAGCTGAAGAACGTCGCGTCAAAGGTGTACGACCGATTGATCGAGGAAGGCTACACCAACGCCTACCCCTGGACCGAGACGACCGACGACGACAACGACTTCGCTGCCTGCAATCTGGGGCAATTGAAGAATGTGTTCAGTTTCGATCTGACAGCGGATTCGGATGAAGATGACATGTATGACTGGATCGAGCGGCGCATCGTCGATGCTGACCAGAACGACGACATCCAGACGCTCGGAGATGTGCTCCCCGACGATGACTTCGACCAAGACGGGTACGCCAACGTCTACGAGGCCAGGGGGAACGGCGATCCTGTCGACCATGCGACCGTGCCGACGGCGGCCCGCTTCGTTTCGCCCCTCGGTTTGCACGTTCCGCCGTTCGATAGCTGGGACAACGCTTCCAGGACCATCATGGCGGCCTTGGCTGCCACGGCGCCCTACGATGTGGTTCTCGTCGCCGACGGCGTCTATTCGTTGGCAACCGGCTACGAAGGCACGGGAATGGGCGGCATCGTCTTCCCTGAACACCCGGTAGCGCTGCGTTCCCTCAACGGACCTGAGAACTGTATCCTCGATGCGGCGAAAATCGGGCGCGTGATCACTTTTGAGCCTTGGTGCCCCGAAATCCGTACCAAGCAACTCGTAGGGTTCACGGTACGGAATGGTGACCACTACATGGACGAAGGCGGAGGCGGCATTCTATGCGACGGCTGCAGTCCCGTAATCGAGAACTGCATTATCAGGTACAACATAGCAAGAGAGTGGGGCGGGGGCGGCGGTATTCGCTGCGTAAATGGTGCTGCGCCGCTTATCCGGGGTTGCACTATCGAGGACAACCACGCAATGTACTTTGGCGGTGGCGGCGGTGTTGCGGTCGGTGGTGCACCAGCGGGATGCGTCGAGATTCAACAGTGCCTGTTTGATGGCAATTGCGCCGATGGCGACGGGGGAGGCCTCATTGCAGGGGGTGGCGGACAACTGGCCCTGCTTGACTGCACTTTCGTGGGCAACGAAGCGGACAAAGGAGGCGGAGTCGCCCTCTACGGCTGCGCAGGATCCGTTCGGGACTGCACCATTACGTTGAACCAGGGCGAAGACGAGGGTGGTGGCGTCTCCTGCTATTCATGCGACATCACATTCTCAGGATGCATGATCGCGCAAAACGAGATGGTTGGCATCAACGGGGCAGGCGGCGGACTCTACGTTGGTAGCTGCCATTCGGTGACGCTTGAGAACTGCGCTATCGTCGAGAACGGCGCCACGGGCACCGGGAGCTATCCCGGTTACGGCGGAGGAGTATACAATCGCTTATGTGACGACCTTCGCATTCTGCATTGCACCATCGCGAACAACACTGCCGGCAGAACAAGCAGTGCAGGCATTGATCTTCGTAAAGCCAGTGATAACGACGCCTGCCTGATTCAGAACAGCATCGTCTGGGGCAACCTCTCTGCCGGACAACCTGCACAAATCGTGAACCTGGATGTCGACCTCGATCTGACCGTCGAATGGTGTGACGTAGAGGGCGGCTGGGAGGGCGGCACCCAGATTCTGGACCAGGAGCCCAAGCTAACCGCGCAAACCTACCGTCTTAAGGCCGACTCCCCGTGCATTAACGCTGGGACGGAAAGCGAACCCGCCGGCGACATGGATTGCGAGCAACGCGGAAGTACGCCCGACCTCGGGTGGGACGAATACATCGATGATGACCAGGACGGCATGGCGGATGGCTGGGAGATCCGGCACTTCGGTTCGACCGCCACGCATGACTCGAGTTCTGGTGACTCTGACGGCGACTCGTCGACCAACATCGAAGAATACGACAACGGTACCGATCCGAGCAGCGATCTCGGCACCGACACCGATGGTGACGGTCTGTCTGACGACTGGGAACTGGTCGAGAGACCGTCCGCGAACCCGCCCAAGGAAGCTACGGATCCGACCAAGTGGGACAGCGACGAGGACGGACTCAGCGATGCCCTGGACCCCCAGCCCAACAACTACGCCGACACCGATGGTGACGGTCTGTCGGACGACTGGGAGATCTACTACTTCGAAGGTCTCGGCACTGATGCGACCGTCGATTCCGACGGGGACGGTCTGAACAATGGGCAAGAGGTGGCAAACCGCACGAACCCCGCGGCACAAGATACGGATGGTGACGGTCTGTTCGACGGATGGGAGGTCGACAAAGGCCTCGACCCCACCGACCCTTCCGGTGACAATGGCAGTCAGGGCGACATCGACGCCGACGGACTATCCAATGCGGACGAGCAGAGCCTCTACGGCACCGATCCGACCAATTGGGACACGGACGGAGACATGATGGATGATGGCTGGGAGGTAGCCTACGGCTTCGATCCCAACAATGCAGCCAGTCCAGGGGGCAACCCCACTGACGATGCCGATGGTGACGGCCTTTCCAATTTCGACGAAATGCGCTGGGGTGCCGACCCCAACGACACGGACACCGACAACGACTGGACGACGGATGGTGAGGAAGCGAGCGCCGGCAGCGACCCGTGCGACGCCGACGACGAAGGCAATCCGGATCGGTGTACACAGGTGAACCTCAAGGTCGGCGACGATTCGAACAGCAACTCCGAACGCTATGCCCTGATCGTGGGCCACGTGCGGCACGTGGCCACTCAGTTCGGCGAGGTCGAGTCCAAAACGTACAACTTCGTGAGAGGCAAGTCGCACTCCTTCAACGTCAGATGGATCGCCAGCAGCCGCGCAACTCCCGACTACGACTACCTCGCCCGCATCGCCAATATGCCCGAGGCCGGATCTTGGTCGGTCGAATGGCAGGAAGGGAACGGAGTCGTCATTCACGACCGCCAGTACATTCTCGGCAAACACCGCGAAAGCGACTTCGACTACAGCGCCGGGAAAATCGGGACCCTGTACCTTGTGGATCCCGACCTTGACGTGGATCTCGACGGTGACGGGAGTTTCACGGAAGACGATCCGGAAGAGACTGCATCGCCCGGAATTTGCGTATGTCTCAACAACGATGACGACGGGGCGCCGAACGGAGCAGACAACGGCAACGATCAGATCGACACTACTGACGATAAGGACGATATGGCGGTGTTGAAACTACGGAAACTGTATCCCTCCTACGTTTCAAGCGGAACGGTGACATTGTCGGTGAGTGACCAGGGCAAGCTCCGCATTTTCGACAATAACGACACCGCGCGAATTGGTCCCTCTCCGGGACCGGACGCCGACTCGTATGAGGTCCCCTTGTCCGACATCATCGCGGGCGATCTGGATTTTCTGCTTGAGGGCGTCGCGCCTGGCGAAGTCACCGTGGCACTGATCTACGAGGATGATTCAGGCGACGAGTGTTGCCGCGACGAAGTCCTGGTCACCGTGCTCAGCGCCGATCTGGATGCCAAGGTTCCCAACCGTCACAGGTGCGGCTTCTCTGTGGTTGCGGATGAAGACGAAATGACCTCGGGCGCCGCGATCCGCACGACGGAAGGCGGGCAGACGACTCTGGTCGTGGAGGATCCTGGTGTCGCCTCCGGCGTTCTGCGGCTTGCCTGGCAAGACCCGGACCCGGCCAGGCGCCTCCTGATAGGCGGGGCCACCAGCGCGACGTTCCAGGACATAGCCTGCGCCGGCGCGACCTGGCCGCAGACCTATTCCGTACAGATCGACGGGGAGTGGCTGGCGACCGACTCGGTCGTCGTGTCTCTCGAATACGAAGGGAACGGACAATCACTTGTGGCGGACGAAGTCCTGCTCGTCGCGGACACGAGCGAGCGCAAAGGCGAAGAAGCGGACGGTCGTACCGAGGACACGGATACCGAGGAGCCTATCAACGTGGCAAACGGGGCGAACATGATCGAAAAGACGGACATCTTCATCTCGTGCCCCGTCGGTCCGTCTCTGATGCTCAGGCGCTACTACAACACTCGGCGGGACCATTCAGACGGCCTGTTCGGAGCCGGCTGGAGCTCGACCTACGAGCAAAAACTGCTCCGCATCCCCGGCGCGGTCTACGACGGCGTGTTTGCCAATTGGCGTGTGTTCTGCCTGCCCGAGGGGCAGCGGCTCTGGTTCAGGGAGCTGGCGTCCGGCGGCTTCGATCCCGCTCCAGGCAACGAGCTGACACTGCAACAGGATGGTGCGGGCTACAAAGTGACAACTCCCTGGGCGATCGTGCACAGGTTCAACGCCGATGGTTCTCTCAAGAGCGTCACCGACGGTTTCGGCAACAGCCTTTCCCTCACCTACGACGCGGAAGCACGACTCGAACAGGTGACACACGGTTCCGGACCGTACTTGACCTTCTCGTACGACGCGGCGAGCGGCCGGATGACGGGAATCGGTACGCACGTACCGGACCTGGCAATGACGTATACCTATCACGAGAACGGCACGGTTGCATCGGCCACGCGGGTGACGTCCTCAGGGAACTACGTGGACGAGTACACCTATGATCCCGTCAGCGGCTGCATGAACTGGCGCAAGAACGCCGCGGGCCAGACCTTTGACTATGCCTGTGAAGCGCACGAGAAGGACGGCGAAACCATCTACCGGGCCACTTCTCTGAAGATGCTGCCCGATTGGTACGAGCACACCGTCGCGTATTCCGTGGGGGGCGACGACAAGAAACGGCAGGTGACGTATAACCGTGCCGGCGTGCCCAGGGTTCTCACCTACGAGATGCAGGAAGCCGATCGCTTCGAATTGAAGAAGCTCCTGGGGCCAAATGGGGACCACGGTGTGGAATACACCCGCAACCCTGTCGGTGACCCGCTGCAACAGACGATATTTGACAACGGGGCACCCGAAGACCATGATTCGATCCTGATAGATCGTACGTTCGACGACAAACACAATGTGCTCACGGAAACCATGAAGTACGACGCCGGCGGCGGTGAAACCTGGACATATACCTGGCATCAGGATCTCCAGACGCTGACGTCTGTCACCGATCCCCTCGGGCACAAGACCGAGTACGAGTACTCCCCGGCCGGAGCTTTGACAAAGGTGAAACTCTGGAACGGGGGAATCAGCTACGACACGACGATTGCCTATGGGGCGGGAGGCCGGCCGGTGCGAATTGAAAATGCCAACGGCAACAAGGTCATCCTTGCGTATGATGCCGACGGCTACCTCGACACCGTCACGCCGGACGCGGGGCCGGCAGTCGGCTGCGACTTCAACAGCCTTGGCCATCTGGTGTCAATCACAATGCCCGGCGCGGGCGGCGACCGGACAACCACCTTCGAGCCCGATGAGCTTGGCAGGGTCGGTAAGATCACATACCCTGACGAGGGCACCGAGTTGTTCGAATACGACAAACTGGGGAACCTCACAAAGTACACCGACCGTGCCGACCGCGTCGTCGACTTGACGTACCTGCCTGGTGGCAATCCGGGATCGGTTACTCGATACCTTGACGGACAACCGGTCTCCATCGAGGCGACGTATGACAATCAACTGAACGTGCTCAGCATAGAGGATGAGCTGGGACGACTCGTCGAGCAGTACAGTCTGGATATGCAGGACCGTGTCGAACAGGTCACAAACATCGAAGACCAGCAGATGAACGTCACCTACGGCGTGGGCGACTACGTGGTTTCGATACAGAGATTTGACGGTTCAACCGTCGCCTGCGACTACGACGGAGCGGGCCGGCTCTCTTCGTTGGAATATCCCGGCGACAACACCCTCACCTTCACCTATCTGGCAAACGGTCTGCCGGACACGAGCGCAAACGCCATCGGTACTGTCGACAACGACTACAATGGTGCCAACCGGTTGACATCGAGCAAGTCGGTGGCGCCGTTCAACAGCGGCCAGGTTGCCTATCAGTACTACGATGCGGGCCAGATCAAGAAGATCAGCGGTGCCTTCGGGGACAAGGACTACTCCTATGACGCAGGGGAACGGATCACCACCCTGGCGGACACGCACAGCGGATCGTTCGGCTTCACGTACAATCCCTACAACGGATTCGTGGCGGGAGTGTCGCACGCCACCGTGCCGTTGAGCGTCGAGTATCAGTACGACACTCTGGATCGAGTAACCGGCATTGTCTGGAGAGGTCCCGGCGATGCCGTTGTGTGCAGCCAGAGCTACACGCTCAACGATGTCGGGATGATAACCGAAGTCCAGTACGAAGACGGCTCCCGCACCACCTACGTTTACGACGACCTTGACCGACTGTGCGAGGAGAAGCAGTACGATTCCGGGGACGTTCTGATAAAGACGCTGGCTTGGACGTATGACCTCGCCGGCAACAGGGCGACCGCCACGGAGGATGGGCAGGAAACGGCCTACACGTTGGCGGAGGACAACAACCGCCTGGTCGCCTGGGGCACGAGCGGTGCGGCCACGTATGACGACGCCGGAAACACGGTGACGCTCACCCATGACGGAAGCGACACCCTGTCCCTGGACTGGAGCTCGCAGTACCAACTCAACTCAGTGTCGTCCGGCGGGCAGAGCATCGAAGCCTACACGTACGATGCTCTCGGAAGGCGCGCCACGATTGAGAGCGGCGGTGAGACCCGTTCGCTGGTCTATGACGGCATGCACGTTGTCGCGGAAGTCGACCCCGCGGGCGGGCTGCTCACGTCCTACACGCACGGCCCGGGCATCGACAACCTGTTCTCGATGACCGACCACTCCGGCGCATCCCCCGTCACCTACTACTACCTCACCGACCATCTCGGCACCGTCCACGCCGTGACAGATGAATCCGGCTCAATCGTGGAGTCTTACAGGTTCGACGCTTGGGGTAGAGTCTTAGGCGTCTACGACGGCAACGGAACACCACTTGAAGAATCCGCCATCGGCAACCACTACCTCTGGCAGGGGCGGTGGTATAGCTGGGAGACCGGGTTGTACTATTTCCGGGCTCGCTGGTATGACCCTGTTACCGGGCGGTGGCTTTCCAAAGACCCCATCGGGATTAGCGGTGGATTAAACCAGTACGTCTTCTGCTACAATAATCCCGTCAATCTCGCAGACCCTTTGGGAGACAAGCCCGGTTTCTTCGAGCGCAGGAAGCTCAAGCGTATGACACAGGAGGAAAAGGAAGCGTATGTGCGAAGCAAAGCCCAAGCCATTGTGATTAAGCATAAGAACGTAATAAAGAGAGACATTCTCCTGAGACAATTGCAGGAACACTACACCGATGTAACGGGGGCGAGAGGAATCATCGAAGGATTCAAGAGCAGGAGTCTTGATGGTTGGACGACATCGGCTGTTGACTCTCATGTTGGCACGCACGGTCTGAAACCGTCGAAGGGCTACCAAGACGCGAAACGGCGACAGGGAAACGGTAAGGGGAAGGGGAAAGGTGAGGCGGACAACCAGAATGACTGGTTGAAGGACTACAAGAGAGACGACTGCGACAAGGACAAGTCACCCAAAGACCCCAATGCTTGGCTCAAACCATACGAGGAGTAGTGGTGCGCTGGAAGGAGTATTACTGTGAAACGACCAAGCATGATGGCTGTGATTACGATAGCGGTACTGTTCCTCATGGGAGCCATTGCCATATTTACCTTCAAGAAATCAGATGGTGTCGCCCCTGACCTCCACGAAGAGCTTCGGATGAAATTGAGGATTGCATGTGATTCAGCCGACTTCGCGTGCATGTTTTCCGAGGTGGCCCACGGCGATGGCGACGCACCTAAGAGGAAAGAGATGTACGAAATGGCGAGACAGGAACTTCGCACGGCTCTGGGCTTCACATGGTTGCTGGAAGGTGTACATCTGTTTCAAGCAGGGAACTACACATCCGCTCTGAGTGCAGCCGAGGAGGCTATCACCACCGACATTCGGAATGCGGAGTTTGCGTCGTTTAGGATATGTTGCTTTCGCGCCCTGCAAGACACCAATGCGCTTGCAGAACAGAAGGTCTGGTACGAGGGGGCTGCACCGAAGATGGATAACCGAGAGCGAGCCCTCTTTCTCAGCGCCTTTGGTGACACAGATGCTACCGTGGAGTGCGAAAGCGATTTTCGCCTTGCCGAGTTCTACCGCAGTGAGCCAGTCCCGTAGTTGGCCCTTGCCCGGACTCATCAAGACCATAGCGCACGGGGCCTGACGCAATGCGGACGTGATGGAGCGGGAGGAAAGCGTGACGGGGAACGTGAAGAAGGGTCGTGGGTGAAGAGGGTGAAGAGGGTAACAGTTTAGTCCCTATCAACGCTGATTCTGGGTCAGGGAAGGGACACACCGAAAGCGCCGATTAGAATCGGCGGAGAGCAGGGAATGAAGGAGTCCTATCAGAAAGGAGTAGCGAACCATCTGAGCCCCGAGTCATGCCTCGACGGCCCGCGAGGGCGTGGGGAAGCGTTGACAGGGGGAAGCGCAGGCGGGCCACTGAGCTCCGAAAACACTTCTATTCGGGAGTCGATCCTATGGTGTGAAGGAGAAGACCACATGGGAGGGCGCGATATGACGCAAGTGCCTGACCGTCCCGGCGGAGTCAAAGAACCTGGCATGCGCAGACACTCTCCGCGCGAGAATCGGGAGGCCTCGGGAAGGAGTCTGCCGGGCAGCGAAGCGGCCTTGGCAGAGACGGTGGGGAAGGTTAATAGCCGTAATCCCGCCGCCGGTTCCCCCGAGGAGTCGGACGGCAACATAGTACCTGAGAAGTCGGCGAACAACGGGGCGGCGGTCCCGGCGGAGTCGATGGAGGAAAGGACGCCGGCCGAGAGGAACTCGGACCAGAAAGCCGCGCACCGAACGCAGAGACGGGCGAGCGCGTCGATCGGACTGGACCGGGTGCGTCAAAGAGCCGAAGCGGACAAAACGCTCCGCTTCAACAACCTGTTCAGTTTCCTTAAAGTCGACCTGTTGCGCGACAGCTTCTACGAGTTGAAGCGCAAAGCGGCGGCGGGGCTGGACGGGGTCACTTGGTACGAGTACGAGCGCACGTTGGAGGAGCGTTTGCCTGGGTTGGAGCGTGAGCTTCACACCGGCAGTTACCGCGCCACACCGGCAAAGCGCACGTACATCACCAAGGACGATGGACGGCAACGTCCATTGGGCATAATGGCAGTCGAGGACAAGGTGGTTCAGCAGGGGTGCGTGACGATCCTCAATGCGGTGTTCGAGCCCGTCTTCAGCGGCTTCAGCTACGGATCACGTCCGGGGCGGTCGCAACATGACGCGCTGGACGCACTGTACGAGGGCATCTGCCGCCGGAAGATCAACTGGATTCTCGACTGTGACATCGAGGGGTTCTTCGACAGTTTGCCGCAGGCGCGCCTCTTGGGCTTCCTGGAGGAACGTGTGGCGGATAAGCGGATGCTCCGTCTAATCCGGAAGTGGCTGCGAGTCGGCTGGGTTGAGGACGGGACGCGTCATGCTGGAACCATTGGGACACCACAGGGTTCAGTGATTTCGCCCTTGTTGGCGAACGTCTTTCCGAACGCGGTGATGGACAAATGGGCTTCGGCGTGGCGAAGGGCAGAGGCGAAAGGCGACGTCATCATCGTGAGATACGTTGATGATGCGGTGTTCGGGTTTCAGTACGAATCCGACGCTCGCGCGTTCCTGGAGGCTCTGCGCGAACGGTTGGCAGCTCATGAGTTGAAACTGCATCCGACGAAGACACGTCTGATCGAATTCGGGCGTTTCGCGGCGAGCAATCGACGCAAACGAGGGGAAGGCAAACCGGAGACGTTTGATTTCCTGGGCTTCACGCACATCTGTAGTGTGACACGGCGGGGCAAGTTCAGCCTTCGCCGCAAAACCGTCAGAAAGCGTCTTCGCCGGAAGCTCAAGGAGGTCAAAGCGGAGCTGATCAGACGGATGCATCACCCTTTGAAGGACGTGGGCGCATGGTTGGCCAGTGTTGTTCGTGGTTTCACGAACTACCATGCGGTGCCGGGAAACCTGAAAGCTCCACGCGAACTGTACACCCAGATAAGCCGCTTGTGGCTGTGGGTTCTGCGTCGCCGGAGCCACAAGGGGCGGCGTCGTTGGACGTGGGAGCGGTTCTGCCGATTGCAACAGCAATGGTTGCCGCGCCCCCGTATCGCTCACCCATACCCCAATGTCCGCTTTGACGCCAAGCACTCGAGGTAGGAGCCGTATGCGGTAGTTTCGCACGTACGGATCTGTGCGGGGGGCATCCCGTGAGGGGTGTCCCTACCGCGACTTCCGTGCGGTAGTCGTGGTGTTTCTGTGGGGTGGTTGCCCTTCCTGGCGTGTCGCAGAACCGTGGAGATGAGGGGACTGTCGGAATTGGTGCTTGCCCGATGAACGGGGAGCTCTGGAGGGACAGAGCAGACGACCTGTCATCCCGAGCGGAGCGTAGCGGAGTCGAGGGATCT
>CAZKRK010000245.1:0-11063 GCA_964555035.1 uncultured Victivallales bacterium
GGACGTAAAGAACGCCCGTGCAGGCGAGAATCATGGCGGCAGGCAGAAGCGCCTTTCCGGGCCGCCAGTCCTGTTCCCCGTGAAGCGCACCGGACAAGCCAAGCAGGAACAGCAGCAGACCGCTGAGCGCGTACCCGTGATCGACGCGCGACCGGACGGACGCGATCAGAATGCCGACCCCGAGGGCGACCAGCAGGCCGCCGGCGGGGCGAACGCCCCTCCATTCCGTGAGTCGGGCCCAGACATAGACAATCAGGCCGGCGAGAAGGACAACAGCGGCAACAGAGTAAACCGCCGCGATCGTGACGCTTGCGCCTTCGCTGAGGGCGTTCATGCCGAGAAGGTCACTGAAGTTCCTCAGACCGACCCATTCCAAGGCCTGCCCCGGTTTCAGCGACCAGTTCGTGAACGCCATGGCGAACGACAAGATGACAGGAAAGAGCGTGAAGGCGAGAAAGCCGAGGATATTGGGCAGTAGAAAACCGAGAGCCGCGAATGAGACTCGGCTTCTTTCCATGTTTCCCACGGTTCTCTTCTTCGTTGTACTCACACTGCAGACACGGGGTTGGCTTTGAGGTAGTCCAGTAGCTCGGTGACGCTGCACGTGGCGACGGCACAGACGATGTCGCCGCCACCGTAGTAGACGTAGAGGGTGTCGTCCTTGATGACGTTGCCGACGGGAAAGGCCACGCCGTTGTACAGCCCGCGCAGCTCCCATTCTTCGGTCGGTTCCATCAGGAAGTCCGGCGTCCGACACAGCACGCGGGTCGGGTCTTCGAGGTCCAGCAGCAGGGCGCCGGTGCGATAGTGGAGATCGGGGCCGACAGCGTGATACAGTGTGAGCCATCCGTCCGCCGTCTTGAGCGGCGGGGAAGAGCCACCCACTTTGCACTCCCACTCATACTCGGCCTTGGCCAGTAGTTGCGGCTGTTTGGCTTCCAGCAGGTCGTCACAAGCGGCAATCCACATGGCCGGGTGATCCGTGCCGTACTCCGGGCCCGTCCAGGACATCGGGCGATGCAGGGTGTAGAATTTCCCGCCGATTCTCTCGGGAAAGACGATCACGTCGCGGTCGTCGACGCAGGCATCCGTCAAACGACCCGCACGGATATACGACTTGAAATCCCTCGTGATCAGCAGGCCGGTCGACGTCAGGTTCTCCCGCAATGCGGCCGGAAACTCCGGCGGACACGGCGGCGCCGCACACGCAGGTTCAGCTTCCCAGTACTTGCCCGGATAGAACGGCCGTGATGCATAGGTGATGAAATAGTACTCGCCGAACTTCACCACGCGCGGATCTTCCATGCACCCCATGTCGAAGCCGCTCTCGGGAGGCGAGAACAACGGGCTTTCCGAACACCTCTCGAAATGGAACCCGTCCTTGCTCTTCGCCATGCCAAGGTAGACGACGTGTTCGTCGTCATCGCCGGCGGCACGGTAGATCAGTATGAAGTCGTCATTCTCCTCGTCGTACCAGGCTCCGGGATTGGTTGTGACCAGGCTCTCCCAACTCGATCCACGTAGCGGCGAGAGAATCGGGTTCCCTTCGTATTTCTTCAGTTTCATACCTTGTCCGTCCTTAGTCTGGAATGGCACTTGGATAAGCGAGATCCCCCGGGCTTGTCCTGTCCTTTATACACAAAAGTCAACGCACTCCCTTTTCCCGCAATGTGAGACATCCTCAACCGCTCGAAAACGGTCAGCGATACAATCCGCCGGGACTTTCCTAGCGGAATCCCCGCCCCTTGCGGGCGGGAAGCTTCAGGTTTCAGAGCTACCCCGCCGAGATCCTGCTACTCCCGAGTCCCGCAAGAGCGATGGTCGGGCGAAGCACACCCCTCGCTCTATTCGGACTCAACTCCCTGAGACGGTTGTCTGTCCGGTAGCCGAAGAACCTGAAGCTTCCCGCCCGCAAGGGGCGGGGATTCCTTCCCGTCGCCCGAAATCGTAACCCGGCTCCTCTCCTCCCCTTTTTGTGTATAAAGGACAGGACAAGCCCGGGGGGATTCCCATCCGCGCCAATGCAGCACTCTGCACCTTTCGACGGCAAAGGAACAAGGCATATTCCCGACATGCATCCGTCGATTTGTGACGTCCAAATCAGTCGGGGTTGCCTCCTGCCATAATCCTAATCGTAATCGATTCCTTGCCAGCTTGCCTGTCGGCTGCTACAGAGTCGCGCATGAAAACGAGTTTCGATTAGCACCTCTCTCCTGAAATCCCATCATGTTTGCGACGGATTTTGGTGTAAGGGAGCGGAAGAGATGGGCGTGTACGAGTATGTGTAAGAGTATGGAAAGAGAGGGTGCGAGGCACTGGTGCCACCCGTACTCGTACACGCACTCGTACACTCGGATCTCTTTGGTTCCGGCTCCGCCGGGTTGGGACTACGATTAGGATTGTGATTACGACGCAGAGGGGCCCGACGGAGCTGCCTTGAGCCCGCCTGACAGAAGGTAGATTCCGGACGATGTCACCTTTGGGCAAAAGAACAGAGACGGCGAAGCGTTCGCCGCGCCGACGGGTACTGCTCGCCTTGGGATGGTACGCGGCGGCCCTGCACCGCGGGGTGGCCTCCTACGCCCACAAAGTCCGTTGGGTGCTGAACACCGAGATGGAACGAGGGGGAGGGCCGCCGCCCGGTTGGAAGGGCGATGGTATCATCTGCGTGCTCGGGTCGAACGGGGATGTCGATGCCCTCGTTGCGTCGGGCGAAACCCCTGCCGTCAGCATTGGACCGATAACGCTGGGCGACATCCCGAGCGTCACGCCCGACCATACCGCTATCGGGAGAATGGCCTGTGAGCACTTCCTCGAACGCGGTTTCAGACACTTTGCCTTCTTCATCCGCTCCGGGTCACGGGCAGAACAGTTGCGCCTGGATGCGTTTCGCCGGCGTGTCGAGGAAGCCGGCCATCGGTTGTCATGCATTAAGTGGTTTGGCAGGAATGCGGGGAGGCCGAGGAAAAGGGACGCATCCGACCAGATCGACCTGAACTGGCTCGGACGGCAGGTTGTCGCACTGCCCAAGCCGCTGGCCGTGTTCGCCGAGTTCGACGACCGGGCTATTGAGATTCTGGAGGCGTGCGAAAACGCGGGGATTCCCGTTCCCGAAGAGGTCGCGGTGATGGGCGTGGACAACGATGAACTGCGTTGCCCGTTCGCGCCTGTCCCTTTGTCGAGTATCGATGACGACCAGTCCAGGCAGGGCTTTGAAGCCGCCCGGATACTGGACGACTTGATGAGCGGACGCGCTCCAGCCACGCGTCGGTTGGTCATTGCGCCTCTCGGCGTCACACCCCGCGAGAGCACCGACATCCTGGCTATTGAGCATCCCAATGTAGCCAAGGCTTTGCGGATCATCTGGGAGCGCTACACGGAACCGTTGACGGCCAAGGACGTCTCCGCGGAAATCCCGATGAGTGACCGGCGTTTGCACGATGCCTTCGTGCGGCACGTAGGCAGGACCATGGCCGAGGAAATCAGTCGGCGCCGCATTGAGCACGCCAGGCGGCTGCTGGAAGACACCGATTGGAGAAAGCTGGAAGACGTCGCCTGGCGTTCGGGCTTCAGTTCCGCCGACCGCATGTGCAAAGTGTTCTCGCGCACCATCGGTGTCACGCCGTCCACCTACCGCCGCGAGCACACCGAGAGGCACCCCGGTTATCCGTCATGAACCGAGAACCATCAATTACCTCCCCATAACCCGGTAAAACGCCTTCCCATCCCCCGCCGGCTCCAGCCACTCCACCGCATCCCCCGCATTGCTCCACACGCCGCTCGTCAAGTCCTCCGTCTGCTCGAGCTGCAACCGCAGCCGCAGCCACCCATTGCTCGTCCGTAGCGTCATCGCTCCGATGCCCACCCCCATGATCTGGTTGGAGGTGTAGAGGTCGTAGGCGGAAGGGTTGGTGATGCCCGCCATCGTCGTGCCGGCATCAATACAGGGGGAGCCGGGCAACAGGCGGCCCGTTGCATCAGCAAAGAGCGGACGGTCGGTGATGTTGCCTGAGCCGCTCAGACCCGGCGAACAGCAGTTGGTGAGCGTCGACAGCTCCCAGTCGGCGCCCGAGCCCGATGCCGAGTTGTAGTAGACAATGCAGTTGTGCGGCGTGCCCCGGTAGCTCCCGCCGCCGCGGTCGGCCAGTGCCATGCCGCCACAGGAATCTCCACCCACCAAGACTCGCCAGCTCGTTCAACGTATGACGATGAGAGTACCCACCCGGGGCGCCGGAGTGAACGCCGCTACACCCGCCCCCATCGGGTGGGCGCCCCCCAGGAAAGAATAGGATTGCAGAACCGCGGCAACGTTATTCACATGGCCGGCAGCCCCCTCTGCCGACCCGATGGCCCCGCCGTAGACCTGGCTGAGAGGGGCATGCGTGGCGCCATTGGCCCAGGCACCTTGCGCACCGAACCCGGCCAAGACAAAACTGCCGGGGGCCGTCGGCGTGATCGTCACGCTGTTTGTCGGAGCGTTTGCGCTCGCAGCGACGCCCTCCATTGCCCCGGAGATCGAGACAACCCCGACGCCGACGCCGTTAACGGCGTCATAGCGGGTCATGTCGACGGTGAGATCGGCCGCCCCGCCGGTATGAGGATTGTCCAGGTAGAAGATGCCCATGTGTCTGCCACTGGCCGTGCCGGCGACCGGCGTCAATGCCACGCCATTGTAAGTGATCACGGGAGGCCCGGAACCACCAGCTTCGGAACTGAGCGAGACGATGAGTTTGTCGGCGGTGGTACCGGCGTCAAAAGACAGAGTCGTGGGGTTGTTCTCCAGATTGGCCGGTCCGGGCGATCCGGTATCCGGTACAACCTTCGATCCCGAATTGATTACGGCGATGGGGGTGACAGGCGAGGCGATGGGTGCAAAAGCAGCCAGGGCATGGCTGTCACCCGTGGCACCGGTCGCCGTCCACGCATAGTTCTTCAAACCGGCGGACGCTTCGGCCTGGTAACCGGCGCTGCCCGAGGACGAGGATGAGCCCCCGGCAGGATAGATGGTTCCCGAGAATGGCGACGCCTCGATCGCGCCGCCATTGATCGTGTATACACCGACCACGAACGTGCCGCCCACCGTCGTGGTCAAGCTGCCCGAATTGGCGGGAGCGCTGGGGTCGAAGGAGGTCACGGCCACACCATCGGCCGCCCCCGTCAGGTTCACGACCCCCACTCGCGACCCCGTATTCCCGCCAAAGGTCACGACGATATCACCCGTGCCCGGGGTCGGGTCGTCCAGGTACAGGATGGCGGAGTTTCTGCCCGCGGCAGAGTTCACGGCCACCGTGAAGGCTTCGGTTCCGTTCCACGTGGCGCTGACGGCGCTACTGGCACTTTCCCAACTGGCTGCCAACACCAGCTTGCCGCCGCTGCGGGGGTCTACCGTGAAGTCGGCAATCGTGTTGGTCGCATCATCAATGCCGGAATCATAGCTCCAATCCGTGTCGTGGACGACAATCTCCGCCTGGGCTGAACCGGCGATCGCCAACATCATCACCGGCACGACCGCAACGGCCCATACGTCCATGATCTGCTTTCGCATGGTCACCTTGCATCTCCTGCTTGCTCTACCAGGCCCTGGCCTCCCACTGCGGATATGACAGCCGCACGCGGAAGATCGTCGTCGCAGGCTTGGACCATCGCAGGCCCGGTGGACCGTGAATCGCGGCCGCGGCTCAACGTAGTGTGAAGAGCGTGCCTTGCGTAATGTACGGGCTGACCGCGACCGCACCCGACCCCCTGGTTTCGTTCCCACCCGAGAACGAATAGGTTTGCGGTGCCGCAGTGACGTCGCGAATGTAACCGGCGGCCCCCTCTGCCGAGCCGATTTCACCACCGTAGACAGCCGTGAGAGGCGGGTCTGCGGCACCCGTACCCGAAGAGCCCTGCGCACCATAGCCAACCATGACGAAACTGCCGGGGTCCGTCGGCGTGATCGTCACGCTGTTCGCCGAGGTGCTTGCGGTCGCAGCGAGGCCGTCAACCGACCCGGAGATCGAGACGACTCCGAAGCCGACGCCGTTGACAACGTTAAAGGAGGTCATGTCGACGGTCAGATCGGCGGCCCCGCCGTTATAGGGATTGTCCAGGTAGAAGATGCCTTTGTGCCTGTCGTTGGCAGTGCCGGCAGCCAGCGTCAAGGCCTCGCCATTATAGGTTATCACGGGAGGGCCGGAACCACCGGTTTCGGAGCTGACCGAAACGATGATCTTATCGGCGGTGGTGCCGGCCTCAAAAGACAGTGTCGTGGGGTTGGCCTCCAGGTTGGCCGGTCCGGGCGATCCGGTATCGATGACGGTTTTCGAATCCGCATTGATCACACTGATTTCGGGATAGGGGATACCGGGCACGAAACCGGCCAATGCATGGCTGTCACCCGTGGCGCCGGTCTCCGTCCACGCGTAGTTCTTCAATCCGGCGGTCGCTTCGGTCTGGTAACCGGCGCTCCCCGAAGACGAGGAGGAACTCCCGATTGGATAGATGGTCCCCGAGAACGGCGAACTGTTGATGGTGCCCGCATTGATCGTGTATACGCCGGCCACGAACGTGCCGCCCACCGTCGTGGTCAAGCTGCCCGAATTGGCGGGAGCGCTGGGGTCGAAGGAGGTCACGGCCACACCATCGGCCGCCCCCGTCAGGTTCACGACCCCCACTCGCGACCCCGTATTCCCGCCAAAGGTCACGACGATATCACCCGTGCCCGGGGTCGGGTCGTCCAGGTACATGATGGCAGAGTTCCTGCCCGCGGCAGAGTTCACGGCTACCGTGAAGGCTTCGGTTCCGTTCCACGTGGCGCCAATGGCACTACTGGCGTTTTCCCAACTGGCTGCCAACACCAGCTTTCCGCCAGAGCGGGGATCCACCGTGAAACCGGTGATCGTGTTGACCGCATCACCGGTGCCGGAGTCATAGCTCCAATCCGTATCGCGGACGACAATCTCCGCCCGGACACTCATCGCCCCCACCGCGACGCTCACCAACACTGCAAACAGGGCATGCTTCATCTCTCGCTCCTTATTCAAGTTCATAAGCCTATCTCCTGACCTTGACTCACCATCGGACTTGCAGTCAGAAGAGAAGTATCGAAAAACAGGTGTATACTAGCATAAGTCCCCACTGCAACGCGTAGGAAATATTGTCAAGTTATGTGGATGGGGGTTTGAAGAGCGCATCCATCTGAACTTCCTCATGCCGCTAAGGTTGAAGACGGAATCGCGTCACTACCTCGTCAGGAGGTAGAACGCGAGAATCATGGCGCCGACGGCCACCCAGCAAACGGCGAAGCCAATGGTGGCTGACTTGCCCGGTTTCAGTACCTCGAGTCCGCCCGCCCTCAGCAGCAGGCGTTTCTCGGGGATGGTCACACCCTCGGGGATCGTGCAGGGCTCGGCGGGTGAACCCTCGTTTGTGTTCACCGGCGTGCGAACGAGCGCGTAGAAGCGGTCGAGCTTTTCGTCGTCCCGAGGTTTGGTCAGGAGGCTCACGATGATGCCGGCGGCGAAGCCGGCAACCAGGTAGAAGATCATCTGCCAGTGCAGCATCATGGCGCTGCCGTCGGCTTTCACCAGTGACGGACAACAGCTCTCGAGGAAATCCACGAAGAACGCCTGTCCGGTGAGGACCAGCATGGCAAACGCGGCCAGCGTCGAAGCCCAGGCGCCGGCCGTCGTGGTCCGCCGCCAGAAGAGACCCAACCAGAACGCAATCCCCAGCATAGGTGCGATCTTCCAGAATACCTCGATGCCCTGGACGACGTCCTCGATCAGGTAGGCCGACGCCAGCCCGCCGGCCACGATGAACAGTGCCACGATGCGCCCAACCCACAGGTAGTGTTTGGCGCTCCTGTTCGGTGCGAGCGGCTTGTAGAGGTTCTCGGTGAACAGGGCTGAAGAAGCGATCATGAACGAGTCGCAGGAGCTCATGACCGAGGCCATCCACATGCATCCGGTCGCTGTAGGTCAGAGACACGGTCCAGAACCCCGACCGTTTGATGGTGAAGTCCTTCAAGACGACGTCACGCGATTTCCAGACCACAATGGCCCGCACCCGTTCACAGTCATAGTCCACGGCCCAGCGCAAACCGCGCTTGACGTAATCGGGATACATCCCGCCCGAGCGTGCCGGATCACCCCAGAACTTGTCCCACCAGTACTTACCGTTGCCGTCAATGACACCCTTGCCGGAGATGCGGACATTCTCCTGCTCATAGACGTTGATCAGCGCCGACGGCCAGACCATCTCGATGTCGGCAATCCGCGTGGGCAACCGCGGATAATGGCTGTCGTCCTGCACCGCCTGCAACGCCACGCCTTCATCGAGCCGCAGCTCCACATTGCTTTTGACGAAAATCGCCCCCGTCCGATAGGTGCCCGGCGGGAATGTCACCACACCGCCTCCCGCCCTGTGCGCCGCATCGATGGTGGCCTGGATCGCCTTGGTGTTGATGGTCTCGCCGTCGGCTTTCACGCCGTAGTCTTCGGCCTCAAAGACGCGATCCGGAATCTCCGCAAATCCGGGGTCGTAGAAGATCGCCTCCGCCTTCTTCATCGGCCTGGGCGTACGGGAGGACATGCTGTACGTCCGCCGGCCCGTGGAGCGGGTGACCCCCTTCCTGCGTGACGAGCTCTTCCATGCCATGGGTAGCGGACCCGATCAGGACGCGAAGGTGCAGGACCTCAAGGAACTCCTTGGGAAGCAGGTATCCCCGACGCTCGTGCTGGCGATCGGCTCGGACATGCCCGGCGCCACCGGCGAGGGGTGGTTGGTGGCCCAGGAGTCGGCCCGGCAGCGTCTAGCCGTTGCTCTCGACGAAGACATCGGCCAGACACGCTACCTGCTGCTGCCGGTCGGGGCGGGGCGTTTTGCCATCTGCCTCGATCTTCCCGAGGACCAGGCCCGCGTGCTGGCGGACAAGCTGCACGCCAGTATAGCGGCTGACGCCCCGGTCGGGAGCATGGCGGTCGGGGTCGGCGGCACGCATCCGCCGCGGGAGCTGCAGCACTCCTACCTCGAGGCGCAGACGGCCCTGCGCGCGGCCGAAGCGTCCGGTCAGCCGGTCGTCAGCTACACCGATCTCGGGGGACTGCCGAGGGAACGCCGCTTCCCGGTCGAAGTACGTGACGAATTCCTGCTGGAGTTCAAGCACGGTCACCGGGATGCCGCACGCCGCAGGCTGCGGGTTTTGCTCGACCAGGTGGCCGTACACGCCGACGGCAACGTGGCGGTCTACCGCGTACGCCTGCAGGAGCTGCTGGGTATGCTGCTGAGTCAACTCAGCGATCGGGGCGGTGCGACGTCGCCCATCCTGGCCGAGGGCGGGGCTGCTTTCGAGCGGATGGGGCGTGCCAAGGAGATAGGCGAGTTGACCCGCGTGTTCGAGGAGACGATCGGCCGACTGCTGAAGCAAGTTCAGCCCCCGCCCGCTGAAACGACCTCCGTCAATCACCTCGAACGCGCCAGGGTCTACATAGACGAGCACCTCGCCGAGGACCTGAAGATCGCCGACGTCGCCAAGCGCGCCGGCGTCCGCACCCAGCGGCTCCAGCAGATTTTCAGGGAATCCCTGGGCATGACCTATAGCACCTACCTGACGACGACGCGGATGCAGAAGGCCAAAGAACTCCTCGCCGGCACCGACCACCCCATCACCCAGATCGCCTTTGAGGTCGGCTACAACGACTCCAACTACTTCAGCACCGCCTTCCGCAAGCACGAAGGTATCTCTCCGCGCCAATACCGCAAGCAGGGGAAGTGATCCGACGTCGTCTGCTTCGTGAATTATCGGGAAGTAGAGCTCAATGCACGAGAGCGGATTCGATCGATCATTGCAGGTGAGCCTGCAGGGCGGCGGGAATGCTTTCCACCATGTACAGGGGAAGCGACACGAGATGATATTTGACGGGCTCGGAGGTCGTTGTTCTGACATTGAGAGCCTGAATCGAAGGCGGGTTGGTATCCAGGCGCAGTGCCCCATGCAGCTTCTTATGGTGCATGAAGGCATGTAGAGACTTCATCGCACCCGCGCTGCCCCTCTTCACTTCAACGGGCACGATCTGGCATCCATGCCGAATGACATAGTCGATTTCGCCCTGGCGTCCTCCCACTCGTTGCCAGTAGAAGAGTCTCGGATCCTCGAATGCCCGTGACAAACAGCGGAGGTGTTGGCCCACGAACTGTTCCGCAAGGCCCCCCTTATTGGCCCACACCACGTTATCAAGTTCGCGCAAATCAAGGCGCGAAAGGCCCAACTGAACGGAAGCCAGCCCCACGTCCACCAGGATCGACTTGAATGTCCGGGGATTCGTTTCGGCGCCCAAGGGCAATCCGTTGGCTGCCGTGTGTTCAACACGGTGGCAGACGCGGGCCAACTGCAACAACTCCAATGCCCGCTTGATATCGCGATGCTTGGCATCCGCATCGACATGGCTGTACACAAACCGGCTGGCCAGTTGCCGTGGAATGGCATCCATAACGTGGCGCAACAGGTCGGCGGAGATCCTGCCCCTATATCTGTTGAAGTCATCCCGGTAGGTTGTGATCAAGTCGCGCTGAAGTTGCAGTCGACGATTATCGTCCCGGGCCGCGATCCAATCTGCGACGACTTCCGGCAGACCACCCACAAGGCAGTACTCTGAAAACAACTCGAGCGCGCGTTGGTGCAACCGGGGGCCCAGTTGCAGGGATTCCGCGGCGGCGGCGAGCGATGACTTCAACCTGTCGTCGCCGGAAGCATCAAGGAACTCGTAGAAGGACAGCGGTTCCAGATAGCAGTAGGTGATTCGTCCGACGGGCATGCTGAACTCATGGCCACGTAGGGCGAAGTCCAGCAACGAGCCGGCTGCTATGACCGGCAACTCTGGAATGTCTTCACGAAACCAGCGGAGGAAGGGCAGTAGTTGGGGGGTCGCCTGCACTTCATCAATAAAGAGCAGGGAGGTGTCGGGCTGGATTGATGTGCCAAGCTCGGCCGAGAGATCTGAAATCGCACGGGGGGCGTCGTTCGAACGGAAGTGGTCCGCCAGTTCTGGTCGACGCTCCATGTTCAGTTCGACGAGCTTCAG
>CAZKRK010000246.1:0-11055 GCA_964555035.1 uncultured Victivallales bacterium
CGTGGACCGGTCGGAGCGCAACGGAACTTCTGACCTTTTGATACAGCCCCGTGGGAGCGCGCGATTCACCTCTCCCCTTGGGGAGAGGTCGCCGCAGCGCAGCGGAGGCGGGTGAGGGGCTGGCCGTTGGCGCCCTCGGTATGAGAGGGCGGGGTTGCGGTTTCCCGTGCGAATTGTCTCGGAAGCAGAACGCACCGGGGGTGGGGCCGGCCAGGGGGTCAACGCTCAGCATTGAGCACCGAGCATTTACCAATCCCCGCCTTTCCTACTCTCGATTTGTGTTTTCCTTCACCTTTTTCCTCGCGTACCGGGGCGGGATTTGGGATAATACAGGTGTTTGGAAGTCTGGCTTAAACTGTATTTGGAGAGAGAATCATGAACATTCGCGTTGCAATTGCCGGAGCACTGTTCTGTCTGGTTTCGCTCACCTCGGCATTGGCCCTGGGGCCGGGCGATCTGCTCTTCACGGGCTTCAACGCCGATGTCGACGATGACTTCGCCATCGTCTGCCTGGTGGACGTTCCCGCCAATACGATTGTGTTTTTCACGGACAACGAGTGGAATGGCACCGCGTTTGTCGGCGGGGAAGGGGTCATTGAGTGGGACAGTGGCGGGGCTTCGATCAGCGCCGGCACGGTAGTCAATTTCACGAACGTGAGTGACAACGGCACCATGGGAGTCAGTGTCGGTTCGATTACCGAGCCCGATGGCGGTTTCAACCCCAATGGCGACAATGAGGCCATATGGGCTTACCAGGGCGCGGCGCATGATTCTCCGCCGACCGGGTTCGTGGCAATGCTCTCCAACGAGGAACCGATCGATCCCACCGGCGGAGGCACGCTGACGGGTTCGGGGCTGACACTCGGCGTGTCGGCCCTGGAAATCGACGGCGACGAGGATATCTGCGCCTACAATGGAACTCGTACCGGTCCCAATGCCGCCGGCTACCGCGCGCTGATCTGCAACGCCGCGAACTGGATTACTCAGGACGGAAGCGGCGATCAGAGCGGCGACAGCACGGCCCCGGACGTTCCGTTCGATACCACGGCGTTCACGATTGCCGACGTCGACAGCGGGACGAATTTCAACCTGCGTTGACCGCGTTTCCCGCCGTGGGGACGTGTGTTCAGCGAAGTCCAGTGGGCCGGATTTGAAATCCGGCCGGCAGAGTGGAGAGCATGACGAGGTAGTTGCCCGACCGTGGCCTCTTCATCCTCGACAACATGCTCAACTCTCTCTCGGCCGGATTCCAAATCCGGCCCACTGTCTACAGTCGTGGGGGAGGCATTGATCCTGGAAACGGTAGTCACCGGTAACTGCTCCTTTCAGGATCAATCGTTCCCCGGCGGTGAGCATAGCGCTCACGTCCCACACCTCACATCCCAGATCAAGATGTCCGTGGCTACTCGTCCAGCTGCACGCCGATTCGATAGAACGCGGGTGAGTTGGTGGCGGTGGTGTCGTCGTAGCTGTTGGTGCCGCTCGGGTCGGCCGGCAGATTGCCCGCCAGGGGTTCCGCCGCCTGCCAGTCCTGCAGCAGGTTGGTGGCCCGGTACACGGCGTAGAGACGACCGGCTACGCTTGACCAGTACAACATGTACCGGCCCGACGCGGCCGACGCGGCCGCCGATATCTCGAAGACGGACTGGTCATTGGTCGGGATCGTGCCTGCGATGTACTCGTCGACGTTGACCATCCCATCCAGGTCGTAGTCCTCCTGGGGGCCTCCGTCTTGCGCATTCGTGCTGCCGAAGTGCTGGATCTCCCAGACGTCAAGCATCCCGTCACGGTCACCGTCCCCGCTCTCCTTCACTCCGTACTCGACATGCAGAAGAGCCGCCTTGTCGGCGTCGCTTTCGACGGAGTAGGCATTTCGGTACACGTTGACCGCGGGCGAGATGATGATGATGGAGAGCGCATTCGTGGGCTGCCAGCCCGGGCGGTCGACGATTTCCTGAATGACGGCCGAGATGTCGGGCGTCCGCTGTGCGGGGCCCGCGTTTCCCGGCGGCCAGTCACCCTGCGGCGACGTGGGCCACGACACGCTTGCCGTCGTTCGCACCCGCCCCGTTATGTTCTCGCTCGTGTCCGCAAACTCAACGGAACTGTCGACGTCTTCCCCGTAGATGTCGAGCTGTCCCCCGTCACCGTAGCCGGCTCCGGCTGCGGTGAACTGGATATAGGCGTTGCTGATCGACACACCGCCCGCGGGAATCGCCACACCCGTGAAGCGCAGACCCGTCGCGACGTACGGCTTCCTGAAGAAGAAACCGAGCTGGAGCTGAGTATCGCCGACATTTGGCGTGCCGCTGTTGAGTTCCGTGGCATCGTTTTCGCCCGACGCGATCCTTTTCTCGATGATTCCGACGGTAGGTGGCGGACTCTGTTGCAGGAACAGGGCTGTCGTTACGGGACTGGCATTGACGCTCCCGAGAAAGACACGGGCTTTGACCTTCGCGGTGCTGTTCAGGACGAACGGGGACGAGTAGAGGTAGTCATCCGTGGTCGGTGTGGTCCCATCCAGCGTGTAGTACACCTCTGCATCGGGTTCCGGGTTGGACATCGATACTTTCGTTGAGAAAGTGAAGCTGCTCTCTCCCGCGGGATCGATTGCGGGTGCGGTAAGTGCGGTTGCATCGGTGTCGACGATCGTGTGGCGGTGGATGCGTGCTCCGCCGTAACGGGCGTTTGCGGAGAGCGCCGTAAGCTGGATGTCCACGGTTTCGTCGATCTCCGGATCGGAGTCGTTCAGAATCTGCAGAGAGACCGTCTTGCTTGTCTCGTACGGCCAGAACACGACCGAGCCGGGCGTGAAGGCGTAGTCGCTGCCGTTCGATGCCGTGCCGCCGGACACGGCGTAGCTGACGGTCACGGTAGACGCGGAGGCCGGCATCAAGGCTATGGTCAGAGTGACCGTACCGTTTGTTTCGAGGCCGCTCGAGGCCGGCGGAGCGAACGCCACGGACGGCACGCCGGCCGTATTGTTGGATTCGCCGGGGGTCCCGCCCACGGTGGCCGCGATCCAGTTGGCGGGATCGTTGCCGTACGAAGGCGGCGAGACGCGCTCCAATGACGGCCCGTCGTTGTCGGCCGCTTCGGGCCACGGCAGGTCGTCGTCGTACTTGACGCGGTCGACGCGGATGCGCGGAACGAAACCGTTGGTCTCGAGCGCGCCGGGGCGATACAGCTTGACGCTCTCGCCGTCGTTGGCCAGGTCGCCGTCGAAGGGCCCGAGAATTGTGAGGGTGGCGTTCGTGAGCCCCATCGCGTCCCGGAACAGTTCGGGATCGATGGAGGTGATGACGATGTGTTCGCCGGGTGCGATCCAGGTATTGGTCGGAAAAACGTATTCCATCGCGCCGTCGAATTCCCAGCAGTTCGTTCCGCTGAAGAGAGGGACGTTCGTGGACGCGATGTTGAGAATCTCGACGAACTCCTTTCCGGCCGCGGCCGGGTTGTACATGATTTCACTGATGACGACCGGACCGACCAGCGGATAGCTGTTGGACGCCCCGCCACCCGTTCTGAATTCCGCGCTGCTGTTCGGCGCGGAAACGCCGAAAGTCTGGCTGCTCATGGCGACGAAGTCAACCTCGCCGTCGCTGCGAACGTAGCGGCCGATGGATACGCCGTTGGCCGATGCTCCGAACTTCTCACTCGTGCGATAGTCCGTGATCTGCGCGCCGTCGCCCGAGGAGAGATAGACGTTGTCACCCAGCTCGCTCAGTCCGAATTCGTTCGCGCCCTGGCCGAACGATGTGCTCGCGTAGAAGACATGATAGCCGCCCACGGGAATCTCCGGCGTCGATCCCGGAATCTGGTACTTCGTCAGGTCGGAGTCGTCGTCGCTCAGGTACCAGTTGGCGATGTCGACCGCCGCTGTGCCGGCGTTGTACAACTCGATGGCGTCCTCGAACGGTTCGTCCGTGTGCGAGAAAACCTCGCCGATCACGACCTGCGCATACGGCTGCAACGTCTCCTGGGTGCCGGGGGTGCCGTACATCGTGCCGCTGGGGCGCCACGATGCGGCGGAGTCGAGATCGCCGTCCGGACCCACCAGTACGAGCGAATCACCGTCGCCCTCCGTGGAGGGATACCAGTCGTTGTACGTGAAATCGAGGACCGTTCCCCCCTTGTTGTCGTAGATCCGCAGCCTCTCTCCGCCGTTCCTGAGAGAGCCCGTGTATAGTCCGAAGTAGGGCGTGCCGGGATAGCGTTCGGCAAATGCCCCTGCGTGGCCGATCAATACGAAGTTCGTTCCGGCCTGAAGGACGGTGCCCGTTGGGAATGTGTAGTTGCCGATTCCGTTGATCGTGAAACCGGAGAGGTCCAGCGGCGAGCTGCCCAGGTTGCTGACCTCGAGGAACTCGTAGTCGTCAGCATCCGCGGTGGAGCCGTCTTTCGGGTGGAACATTATTTCCGTAATGCGCAGCGATTCGCCGGCATCTCCGATCGCGGTCGAGACCGTGGCCGGGTCGGCTAAGAACGAAACGCCGCGAGCGTGACGGGCGCGCACGCGATAGTCGTAAATGGTGTTCTGTCCGACACTGGTGTCCGTGTACGATGTCGTGTCGGCCGGCATGGATGCCACGAGCAGCCAATCGCTATCGCCGGAGACGGACCGCTCGATGTCAAACCAGGTTTCGTCGTCGCCGGCATCCGTCCACGTCAGCTCGACGGCGTTTGTGCCGGAAACACACGTGTTGCTTGCAGTCAGCGTCGAGGGCGTTGCCGGGTTGGCGCCCACAGGGAACGTAGCGCCCATGTCGCTGCCGCCATGACCGGCGCCGATGCACGGGGAGATCGGCTGCAGGCGGTAGTCGCCGTTGACGCTGTCGCGAAACCACGGCGGGCGGTTGATGTTGCCCTCGCCGGCCGGCGCATTGGTCCCCGGCGCCGTGACGTCGCTGAACGAAACCGTCGGCGTGCCGAGAGGGAAGTTCGCCGCGGTTTCCCACAGGATCGCGCTGTGCAGGCTTGCGCTCGTTCCCGCAACGCCCTCGGCGCAGTTGGCCGCCGTGACGTGGCGATTCGACGACGTGGCCCCCGCCGCGACTTCCAGGGCAGTGCCGCAGTCCCGGACGAGACCGTTGCCCAGCGAGCCGGAAGAGGTATTGTCGACCAGCAACGCACTGCCGGGAATGCCCTTGAAGAGACAGTCGGCAGCGTTGACAACCGCCCCGCCCGTGGCCTGAATCCCCGTGGCGCCGGCGTCCCCATCTTCCATTGTCGTCCGTGAAACCGTGCCCGCTCCGCCGGAGAAACGAGCTCCGTGCGACCCCATGCCGCGCAGGAGGCACTCCGATATGGTGACCTGCGCGGAGCTGAAATCCATCAGCGCGTAGTCCGACACGGCGCAGCGGTGAATCAGCGCGTTGCCCGTGTTCACGTCGACAATGCCGGCGCCGCCGGCGTACGATTCGAGCTCGCTCTCGACCAGGACGACATCTCCCCCGTTGCACTCGACGCGTCCGCCGGTCAGGCGCGCGTATTGCCCCGTCACCGTGCCGCTGCCCTCGGCGACAATGCTCCACGCCGATGCGGCGTCGGAGGGCAGGATGTGCACGTTGTCCGCTGCGTCGCCGGCGAGCTTCAACGTGCCGTTGTTGGCGAGCAACTGTTTGCCCGGCGCCATCAGGACGGTATTGCCGGCCGCGATGGTCAAGGTCGCCCCGTTGTCGATCGTGACGTTGCCCGAGACCGTGAGCACGCCGCCGGGGTTGTCCCAGGTCGTGTTGGCCGTAACCGTGCCGCTGTGGGTTTCGTTGTCGGCCTTGTTGATGACGATCTGCTGAACGCTCTTGAGCCGGTTGCCGTCAGCGCCGACGGCCGCGATGTCCAGCATGCCGCGGGCCGCGGGCAGGAGGACGTTTGCCGTGGTCGACCAGGCGTTGTTGCGCGTGCTCCAGGTCGTGTCGGCGGCGCCGTTGACGAGTACGGCCGTGGTGTAGTTCATTGGGGCCGTTCCGGTCAGGGCAATCGACGAGGAGTTGACAATCGATATGCCGTTTGCTTCCACGACCGCGCCCGTGATGTCGAACGTCAGGTTGGTGTTCACTTCGGACCGAATCTTGTTGAGGCGCATCGCGATGCTTGACGTGATCTTCTGGCGGTAGGCGGGAGTCATGATGGAGCCCATATCGTCCAGGATCGGCGCCATGTTGGCGGGGGACATGACGTTCTCGACAATGTCCAACACGTCGCCGACGTAGTAGGAGACAATCGGAGGATTGAAAAGGAACTTCGTGACGACTGCCGCGGCGGGGCCTCCGTTGTTGTAGGCCCATATCGACCGGTTCGCGTCTACCTGGCCTTCCACGCCGTGTTCGATGACTTCGTCCAGATCCCACGGATACAAGACAAACAGCCCGGTGTCCGCGCGGCGGTGAACGAAGTGGTCGTCACCCTGGGTTCGGCGTGGAGAGTGGAATCCCCCCTCACCGTTGGACATGGCCGACTGGCAGCCGTACAGGCGTCCCCACTGCCTGACATCGACCAGGTTCGTCAGGATCGTGGGGTAAAGGGACACATCGTTCGCGAGGAGCTTGCAGAGATCGTCCAATTCGGTCCAGCCGGTCAGCGGGTTGTTGATCGTGGCAAAATACCAGCTCTGGTAGTTCGGTATCGTGCCTACTTTTAGCCCGGCATTCGAGCCGTTCTGGCCGCGATAGGAGTTGCCGATCAGGCCGGAGTAGTAGCGGCTGAGCAAGTCGTTGTCGACCGGTTCAAGCTTCACGTAGATATCCTGACACTCACCCGGGGTCTGCTCATATGCCTTGGTTTTGTCGGTCTCGTTGAGCCAGACGCGGCACAGTTCCGTGTTCAGGCCGTGACAGCCATAGCCGGCGCTGTCAATGACCTTCGTGCCGAGATGCTGCAGCATGGCCATCTTGTAGTTCAGGTTCCACTCGCGCGAGCCGTCAAGATCCCTTCCGCGGGGAATCTCTATCCTGAAATTGAAGGGCCACTTGAGCGATCCGTTTCCCCTGTAGCGCGTGCCGGCATTGTAGAATATCTCCCCGTCCGACGTGATAAACGTGCAATCGATCGGGACCTTGCTCCTTTTGTCGCGCCCGTACTCGAGGAGATGGCGATTGGCCCTGGTCATGAGGATGTGAAATGTTGAGTATTCGCCCGTGTAGTCTTCGTCGTTGAGAAAACCGCACAGGTATGAGAACGGGCCGGGGCCGGGAACGTCGGCCGTGTTCGTCGCCGGCACGGTGATTTCACGCGTCAGGGTGTCCGTTGCCGTGATCGTGAACTCGTAGCTGGAGCCGTTCGTCATGGGTGGATCGTTGGCTTCCGGGAGATAGACGGTGTAGACGCCATCCCCGGCAACGGCATCGCCGCTCTTCCCGTGGTCCATCATCGGGACCTGTCGCCATGCGTTGGCCGGGTTGGCATCGATGCGGTAGTTCAGGACTACGCTGTTAAGCTTCTCGCCGTTGAAGCCGGCGGCGTGGGCCGTGATGGCGACACTCGAACCGGGGAGGGGGAGGGGCGGGTCGTGATCGACGTTGCCGACTACCGGCGGGGGCTCCGCGTCGTAGCGGCTGTTGGCGATGCCGGGCGTACCGCTCACCGTGAGGGACGACATCCACGTTCCATAGTACTCGTCTCTCAAATGCGCGAAGCCAGGATTGACGAGCTCCAGCGACCGATTCAGGCCGTCTGCCGGTCCTCCGTCGATATACTTGATCGTATCAACAGTTACCCACTCTCCGTTCTCCAGCCGGGATAGCGTAACGCGCTCACCACCGTTGTTGAGGTTGCCGGAAAACTGCCCGACGAGATTCGTGACGGCGGGATATGCGTTAGTGAATTGGTGCAGATTCTCGCAAATGAGAAGATACTGGTTGGGACCGACGATCTTGCCGTCGGGAAAATCAAAGTCGACGCCATTGTCGAACCGGTAATCGGTCAGATCTACGTTTGTTGCACCAGTGTTAAGGATTTCGACGTATTCGGTGTTGTTGGTGTAGTAGGGATACGGATAGGGTTCATAAGGGTGATACATCAGCTCGTTGATGACGATATCCGCGAGTCCACAGTTCGCGAAGAGGCATAGAGCAAACACCGCCGTCCGCGGAACCACTGTCGCGCTTACCGTTCGCGATCTGTGCAGGAACTGACTCATACGTTTGTTTTCCCGTTGGAGATTTGTCTTCTTTCCACCTACACTCATATGATAGCGCCAAGGTTAGAGGCGCGTCAAGGAAGGCTGAGATGTAAGTGCCTGGTGCGGGATGTCGGCTCTTCGCGGCAAGGGGTGGCGTCTTGGACAATTCGGGGGTGGAAACGGCAGAAATGCTCAATGTTCAATGCTCAAGTGAACTTGGACATTGAGCATTGAACATTTCTGAAGTCTCCGGTCAGTTCCCCCCACGCTACTCGATCTTGCCCTTGGGAGGTTCGGACGCGTTTCGCATTCCGCCGCCCACGACCGACTTGATCCGATCGAGATCACGTTGGAACTGCATCTGGTCGGCCCTGGTTTGGATCATGCGTTGGTGGATGAGCCTGGCTTCATTGGGAATGCCGGATTCCTCGAACAGCGAGTCCGGTTGCGCGAGAGAGAGCGTCACGAATATGATCAATTCGACCTGGCTCTTGAAGTCCTGCTCATGCGAGAAGAGGTATCTACCGATCAGGGGGATGCTTCCGAGGACAGGGATCCGCGATGTCCGCTTGCTGTCGGTGGTGTCGATCAGGCCGCCGATCGCCACGGTTTGGCCGCTGCGCAGCGTGAACTTCGTCTCGATTTCCTTCACGTCTACGATCGGCCAGGAGTTGCCGCCCACTTCCTTGCTGGAAACCCAGCGCCTCAGAGACGGCGAAATGTGGGCCTCGATAAGGTCGTCCGTCTTGACGACCGGCACGACTTCCAGCTTCATGCCCGTTTCGAGGTAGCCCTCCTTGATGAACTCGGTGCTGATCTCCGTTGCGAGCGTCGCGGTTTCCTTGTCGCCCGGGCTGTCCTGCGTGCCGCGTTGGACTTCGACGTTGATGATCGGTTCGCGCCGGCCGATGCTTATGGTCGCGTTTGTGGCGCCGTTGTCGACGATGATCTTCGGGTTGGAGATGATGCTCACGCCGTCCGTCTTCTTCAGCGCGCTCAGGACGATATCCAGGCTGTCTATTTCCAGGATGGCGGCCTGGCTCTCGGTGATGGACCTGTTGAAGGTATCCACGACGGCGCGCGTGGCCTCTTCGCCGCTGTCGATCGTGTCCGTCGTCGTACGCGTGGGCGTGATCGTGGTCACCGGTGCGTACGACCCCGACCCCGGCGGAATCTCCTGCCACTCGGTCTTGGCCTCTTCGCGCTGCTCGTCGTACATGTCGTACAGCTTCTCGACTTCGTCCACCGTGTTGCGCTTGTCCCAACGGTCGTACTTGTCTTCGCGCCGTTTGTCACGGTTGAGCTTGGATGTGGAGGTGTAAGGTCCTGTCTGGAGTTTGACGCCGAACTCGTCCAGCGAGTCCCAGCGAATGCCGAGCTTCTTGCCCGCCTCGTCCGAGATCTCGAGGAACTTCGTTTCGATGCAGACCTGCTTGCTCTGGATGTCGATCTCGCTCAGCAGCAACTCAATCTCGCTCAGGTTCTGTGCCGTGCTGCGTACGACCAGCGCATTGCGTGACGAAAAACCCTGCACCGTGGCCTCCGGCATGGTCATTGACTTGACGACCGGCAGGATCTCTCCCACCGTCGTGTATTGAAGGAAAAGCGTGCGCACAATCATCGGTTCGGGCGCATCCGGCGGCACCGGCACGATGCGGTAGATCTCAGCCTCCGGCGACTTCTCCAGCGTGAGGTGATGCTCCCTCAGGATAGTCGACATCGCCGGATACCACGCTACGTCGGTCAGGTTCGCCGTGACCGTCCCCTCGAGGTTGGACGAGGTCGCGATGATGTTGGCGCCGGATATTCTCGTGAACATCTTCACCACGTCCACGAGCGGCACATCGTTCAGCGTCACGCTGATCAGGTCGGCTTCCTCGCTGACCGTGGCTTCTATGCCGGGCGCTGTAGCCGGGTCAGCCGTCAAGTCGACCGCGTCCGTGACGTTGGTCGTGTCTCCCGTCGTGGGATCGGCGGCCGGCGCGGTTGTGTCCGCTCCCGCCGTGGCCGCGGCCTCAGGCGGAGGGGCAGCCCCGCCCGCATCCTGACCGTCGGCGTTGACGAGAGGCAGTACCAGCAGTGCGGCGACCCCTGCGACCGATGTTGCTATCGCTCTTCTAGTCATGGCTCATGCTCCTTTGCTCAAATGCGAAAGCGGACTTCCTACTCTACCGTGACGGTTGCCGTAGCAAGTGTGCCGCGCTGATCCACGACGGTGATCGTATTCTGTCCCGACGCGACTTTCTTGCTCTTGTAGGTAGCCATGGTGTCGCCCACGGCCGGGGCGGGGGAGAATTCGCCCTGGTCGGGGTGCGACATTGTCCACACGTAGCCCCCGGCGCCGTTCACGACGAGGAAGTTGATGCTCACAACTGAATTCGACGGTACGCTGGCGGAGCCGGGCTGAATCGCAAGCGCTCTGGCGGTTGCCTCGATATCGACGACCGCGGCCCGCCCGCGGCTGTCCATGACGTAGACGGTATTCTCGACAAGACGCAGGGCCTCGTAGACCACGGTGTCCGTATGGTTGTCGTTCTGGACAAAACGACCGGCAGCCGGGTCGACGATCCACCACTCGTATTCCGAGGGGCCGCCCAGCGCAAGAAGCGAAACCGTGTCGCCGACAAACTCCACCACCGGTGGGGATGGATTCGGGATTACCGTCAGAGGCCGATTGCCGGGCACACGGGGATCGGGAAAGGTGGGGTGCGCCGCGAAGAAGCTGTCCAGGTTCGCCATCGTGGGCGTATCCTCGCAGCCGCAGAACATGCCTCCCATCCCAATCAGCACCGCGCACGTTCCCGCCAGGACAATCCATGTGATTCGTTTCATCTTCCTCGTCCGTCCTTTCTCTGCTTGGCGGGGCGAATCCGCCGACCGTCGACTCTGCGTCTCAACGTCAGACTCTCGATCTCTCCAGGAGCATAACCCATGCC
>CAZKRK010000247.1:0-11054 GCA_964555035.1 uncultured Victivallales bacterium
GGCCGCCAGGGACCACCAATCGTGGCTCCACCGGGACAAGCCCGGCGGGGGCCGCTGTTTCGCCCGCGGCGCTCATTGGCCGCAGCACTTCTTGTACTTCTTGCCGCTGCCGCAGGGGCACGGATCGTTGCGCCCAACCTTGGGCTCTTCCCGCCGGACGGAACCCCCGCCTCCGCCGCCGCCCGCGGCCATTGCCATTGCGGGGAATCCTGCCGGCATCTCCTCAGCTTCGGGCAGTGCCGAGGCGGACGGCAGGCTGCCCCCGCCATCCAACACGGACACGTCGGCGTGAACTGTCTTCTGCTTGCGTTCCGCGACGGAAGTCATGAACGCATCGAAGGAATCCTGCGACGTCGACGCCCGGAAAACCGACGCCGCGACATCGGCCTTGATGTCGTCCATCAACTCCGCGAACATCGTGAAGGCCTCGCGCTTGTATTCGACCAGAGGATCGCGTTGACCGTAAGCCCGCAATCCCACGCCCTGGCGTAAACCATCCATTGCCCGCAGGTATTCCTGCCAGCGCGTGTCGATACTCTGCAGGACGAGCTGCCGCTCCATCAGCGTCAGCACCTGCGGATCCTCCATCGAACATTTCAGGTCGTAGGCAATCTTGACGCGCTGATAGACAAGCTCCGCCGCCTCTTCCGGTTTGTCCTTGTATGGAATCAGGTCGGAGGTCTGAATCGCCACCGGGAACATCATCACGATCCATTCGACGTATGAGCTGACGCCATCGTCGTCGCCCTCGATCAGCGACTTCTCGGCGTTGGTCAGGATAACATCGTTGAGAACGTCGTACACTTTCTCACGCAGATCTTGCGAACGGACGATGTCGCCGCGGAAGCCGTACACGACTTCGCGCTGCTTGTTCATCACGTCGTCGTACTCGAGCGTGCGCTTGCGGATCGAGAAGTTCTGCTGTTCGACGCGCCGCTGCGCGGTTTCGATCGAGCGGTTGAGCCAGCGGTGCTCGAGCTCCTGGCCTTCCTCCAGTCCGAGCCGGCTCATGATCCCGGCGATGCGGTCCGACCCGAAGAGGCGCATGAGGTTGTCTTCGAGCGACACGTAGAAACGCGACGAGCCGGGGTCGCCCTGGCGTGCGGAACGTCCGCGCAACTGGCGGTCAATCCGGCGCGCTTCGTGGCGCTCGGACCCGATCACGTGCAAGCCGCAGGGCTTGTCCTCGAGAATCATGCGCAGCGTCTCGTTGCCGACCTTGTCGTCAAGGGCCGTACTTGACACGATCAAGTCGCGCTCGATGTGTACGACACCTGGTCCCAGCTTGATGTCCGTGCCCCGCCCGGCCATGTTGGTGGCGATCGTCACGGCGCCGGGCTGTCCCGCACGCGCCACCACGTCGGCTTCCTTCTCGTGGTTCTTCGCGTTGAGAACACTGTGCGGAATGCGGGCGCGCTTGAGCATGCGGCTGATCACCTCGGACGTGTCGACCGAAGCCGTGCCGACCAATACGGGTTGCCCGCGCTCGTGCCGTTCCTTGATCTCGTCGATAATGGCCTTGTACTTTTCGCGCTGGGTCTTGTAGACAACGTCGTTGGCATCGACGCGCCGCACGGGACGGTTCGTGGGGATCACGACGCAATCCAGCTTGTAGATCTGGTGGAACTCCTCCGCTTCCGTCTCCGCCGTACCGGTCATGCCGGCCAGCTTGTCGTAGAGGCGGAAGTAGTTCTGAATCGTGATCGTCGCCAGCGTCTGCGTCTCGCGCTCGATGCGCACGCCTTCCTTCGCCTCCACGGCCTGGTGCAGCCCGTCACTCCAGCGGCGCCCCGGCATCAGGCGCCCGGTGAACTCGTCGACGATGATAACCTGGTTGTTCTGAACCACGTACTCGACGTCCTTCTCGTAGACGCAGTAGGCGCGAATGAGCTGATCGACGTTGTGGATGCGCTCGCTCTTGTCGGCGAACTCCTGTTGCACTTCCTGACGCTGCTGGGCCTTCTCCATCTCGGTCAGGCCCGAATCGCCGTCAAGCTCCGCCATGGACGTCACTATGTCGGGCAGTACGTACGCTTCGGGGTCGGACGGGTTGAGCGCTTCGCACCCTTTCTCCGTCAGGTTCGCGTCGTGCCCGCGCTCGTCGATCGTGAAGTACATCTCCTCGCGCAGTTCACGCGCCTGCTCCTTGCGCATGTCGGTCAACATCATGTTCTCGACCTTCTCGTGGAGCTTGCGAATCGACGGTTCCTCCATCATGTGCATGAACTGCTTGTGCTTCGGCATCCCGTGGGCAACCTGGTACATCAGAATCATGGCTTCTTCGGAGTCGTCCGCTTCCAGACACTTCTTGGCCTTCTGAACCATGTTGCTGCAGAGCGCACGCTGCTTCTTGACGAGCTGCTCGACGCGCGGTTTCAGTTCAAAATACTGGTGCGACGAGGTCGGCGCCGGACCGGAGATGATCAACGGCGTGCGGGCTTCGTCGATCAGGATGCTGTCCACTTCGTCGATAATGGCGAAGTAGTGGTCGCGCTGGACCATCGCATCCGGATGAAACGCCATGCCGTTGTCGCGCAGGTAGTCGAAGCCGAACTCGCTGTTCATCCCGTAGGTGATGTCACGACCGTACTGGACTCGACGCTCTTCGTGGTTCATGCGGTTCTGGAGGCAACCGACACTGAGACCGAGATAGTTGTAAACCAGGCCCATCCACTGCGAGTCACGACGGGCGAGGTAGTCGTTCGTCGTAACCAGGTGCACGTTGCGCCCGGTCAGCGCGTTGAGGTAGAGCGGCATGGTGGCCACAAGTGTCTTGCCTTCACCCGTGGCCATTTCCGCAATCTTGCCCTGGTGCAGTGCAATGCCGCCGACGATCTGCATGTCAAAGGGAACCATGTCCCACACGATATCGTGATCGCAAACGGTGAAGGTGGCACCGCACAGGCGGCGGCACGCGTTCTTCACCACGGCGAAGGCCTCGCACATGATGTCGTCCAGCGTCTCGTCCCCGGCGAGCCGCTGCTTGAACTCCTCGGTCTTCGCCTTCAACTGCTCTTCCGAAAGCGCCTGGTATTCCTCCTCAAGAGCATTGACCCGGTCCACCAACGGGCGCATCCGCTTCACGTCGCGCTGATGCTTCGTGCCGAAGATCTTCCTGAGCATCCAATTCATAGTCCAACTCCGCAATTCCTGAAAAGACTCGCAAACAGCCGCAAGAGACTGAGACATAACACAAACATGGGACTGTGAACGTACGACAAACCCGACCTCAAAACCAGCCCAAAAGAAGAGCTCAAAACACGGAGGGCTGTCGAAGGTGCAAGCGGCAAAAGCCACCTCTCCGGCGACGGGGTGAGGAATCGCGATGCACCGCTGCCGGGGACCACGCCCTTCGCGCTTCGGTACTTCCTGCTTCGAACTTCATTCGTGCTTGGGTATTTCGTGCTTCGGATTTTCCCCGCCCCTTGCCTTTCCCCCGGGCCACTGGTACGCTCAGGCCAGTATTGACTCAATGACGGCATGTTCGCACACATGCCAATCCGGGAGGTCGTCCATGCGAGGGTCCGCTGTATTAGAGAACACGTATCGTTTCGCCGTTGCTCTCTCCATTATTCTCTGCGCCGGCTGCGCGGAGTTCTCCGCACCCATGGGCTCAAGGCGCCCCAGGGAGGCGACTGTCAGTGTCCCTCCCGTCGAGACACCGGCCCGTCCGTCCGGCCGCACGTGGCTGATCTGCGCCGGGTTCCCGAGCCCTTCCCGGTCCGGCACGGAAGAAGCGCTGGCCGAGGACTTTCTCGCCGCTGTCGGCGGCGAGGCCACGGTACGGCCCACGGAAGGGCAGGTCATCACTAATGGAACACAGAAGCTGGAGTGGTTTCGCCACGAAGCGCAGGGCTGCGCGATTGATCTCAGAACATTGATGTCCGGCCGCGACCCGAGCAACCGCCTCGAGTCCGTCGTTGCCTACGCCTATACGACGGTCGAGAGCGACGCAAGCGGCGAAAGTGTGCTCGGCATCGGCAGCGACGATGGCGTGCGCGTCTGGTTGAACGGAAGACTCGTTCATGACAATCCCGTCCGGCGAGGATGCAAGGAAAACGAAGACCTCTTTCCCGTCCGATACAGATACGGCACCAACCATGTGCTGCTGAAGATTGAGCAGGGCAACGGCGGCTGGGGATTCGCATTCAACAGCTTCGACGCCGCCAACCTGCACGCCGAGGCGGAGGTGGACCTTCACCACCTGCGGATGCGCGTGACGCTGCTGGGACCGGCTTCCGTGGCGAACTGCCGGGCGGACATACTCTCGGGCGAGACGCGCCTGGCAATTGCCCGTTTCGTGCCGGACGACAACGGCATGACAGCCACGGCCGTTACGCAGCTTCCCCTGCCGGCCAGGGGCGAACGCTATGAAGACGCTGACGTCCGGTTCAACGGACGCCACGCGGCAACGCTGACGTTTCCCGAAGCTGACCGCAAGCGGGCGGAAGCGTTCGCATGGACAACGCCGATCGCCCAGCCGGCCGTTTTCAGCGGCAACACTTTCCCCGACATTGCGTTCGAACGCCCGCTGTGGGTTCGCGAGTTGATCGGTCCCTACTCGACCAAGACAACCTTCTACGATGCGGAGTACAACGAGGTCACCAAACCGGGAAAGCCGGGCCGCTACGGGGCCGTCGTAAAAATCCATACGGACAACGGCCGCGCCTATCGCCGTTTCGTGACACTGTACAAACTGAGAAGCAGACTGGACTGGTGGCGGCAGAAGTTCGAGACCGACATCGTCTTCCCTCCCGACCTGGGCATCGAGCGGCGCACCGTGAACTGTTACCGGACCAGCGTCACACGGTTCGTGTCCGACCGAATGAAGGCGGCCTTTACCGAAAGCCCCGATGGCGCTGTATTGCTGGCGGGACTGGACGAGGCGCAGAAAAGCGGCGAGGAAGCGGAGTACTACAACGAGGCGCACCGGCGCGACCGCCGCTGGTGGATCGAACTCAAACGACGCCTGTACGGCTGGGAAACCAAGTACGACCGCATGATTGCGCGTCCGAGGCCGCTGCCGACCCCGACCCGCCTCGTGCGTGAAGGTCTCCCGGCACAGGCGGGGATGAAACCCGATTTCCCCGAAAAGCTGGATGCCGTCCTCACGGAATGGGCGGGCGACACCGACGAACCATTCGCTGTCTGCGTCGTGAGACACGGCGTCATCGCGTTTCACCGTGCTTACGGAATGCACGGCGACCGTCCCATGCGGGTCGATACGAAGTGCTGGATGGCGTCCATAACGAAACTGCTCTCGGGGACGTTGATAATGATGCTCGTCGACCAGGGGCTGATGTCACTCGACGACCCAGTCTCGAACTACCTGCCGGCGACCGCCACAAACGTGAAACCCATTCTCTCCATCCGCCACCTCTACACCCACACCGACGATCTCGACGAGCACATCGGCGTTGAATACAGCGACATGGGAGAGCGCATCGCCTACTTCCTGCCGCTGTGCCGGCCGGCCTCGGGCTATCGCTACAACGGCACCGGGATGGAACTGGCCTGCAAGGCCCTGGAAGCGGTCGGCGGCAAGACGCTGGCCGACTTCTTCGTCGAGCATCTGCTCGAACCGCTGCATTGCACCAACACCGACGTGGATTCGGCCTCGTGGAGCGCCTACAGCACGCCGCTCGACATGGCCCGCATCGGGCAGATGCTGCTCCAGAAAGGCACCTACGGAAACTGGCGCTTCTTCAGCGAAGAGACATTCGAGCAGATGCTGCCGCGCAACCTGGAGTACATCCTCGGTAGACCCACGGCCAAGGAATACGGCATCGGCACAACTTACTTCCGTAACGAAGGACTGGGAGAAGGGACCTTCGCCCACGGCGCAGCTTCCGCCGCCACCTTTCGCATCGACCCCGTCAACGACCTCGTTGTCGTCATGACCCGCGACCGCGCCGGCAAGAACTTCAACAAGTACCACCAGCGCTTTCTCGACACGATCGTGGAGGGCATCGCGAGGGACGGGGGCGAGTGATCGATTGATGGTTGTCGGTTCCCTGGCGGTATTGGCGAATCCTCCCCTCACCCGGCCCGCCTGCCGGGGGGCGGGGGAGGGGCGGATTGCCCCGGGGCGGCTCCGCCCACCCCCCCCCCCCCCGGCCCCCCGGGGGGGGGGGGGGGGGGGGGGGGTGCCCCCCAATACCGCCAGGGAGAAGACCAGAGCACTCCTACCGCCCCCGCCGCCGTGCGCGCCGCTGCTGGACCATCTCGTTGTCCTTTTCGTGCTCGGCGCACCACTCCTTCATGCTCTTGCCGCCCATCGACTCGGTTGTGGCATCACGCCCGTAGCGGCGCCCGCTTGAGCCGTCGCCATAGACAAAACGCACACCGCCGCGCTTCGATCCCCCCTTCGACGCGCTCACGGCCGCGGCGACAAGCATCGCGACCACAACGGCAAAAACCAGCACGCCAAGTACGACCCACTTCACGGGCGAGCTCGGCTGGGGCGGCGGCGACGAACGCGGCGCGGCAGACGGGCGTGCGTCGCCTGCCCGGCCTTTCCCGCTCACGATCCTGACCGTGCCCTTCTTCACCACCTTGACTGCCATCGTATCTCTCCGATCTGAAACCGCGGCGCTCAATTCCCGACTCTCGCCGTTCCACACCTCTCATCCAACGGGACTCTCACCACGGAGTTGACGACCCGCAGGTTGTACGGCATGTGCGGACGGTGCGAGTGGGGTGTCAATGCGCCGCCGACCTCCTCGACGTACGCGTTGAGCGCCGGGTCCTGGACAGCCCCATAGTCGGCCGAGAACTGGTGCGCCGCCCACTTGCGGTCCTGTTTCAGGTCGAACGACTCGCTCAGCAACATCGGGCGACTCTTGCCCATGACCGGATCCGTCGCGCACCCGCTCAGCGCCGCCGCGCCGGCCGCGGAAGCTATCGCCAGAAAATCCCGCCGCCGCAAACAGTCGACGGCTAGTGCCCGCTCGTCGAGTTGTCGTGTCGCATTGCTCACGGCAATGTCACTCCAATTCACACGCCCCAGTATACGCTCTCCACACACACATTGCGAGAACTCATGGTCTGGGACCGCGAACTGACGCAGGGAGAGGTCAAGACGTTGTTTGAATGTATGGGTAAATGAAGCGACGACCACGCGCTTCTCACACGTTGTTACGTGTGAGAAGTTCTCCGACAGGCTGCTAGCCCGGAATGGCACTCATTTAGGCGAGATCCCACGCCCTTGCGGCGTGGAGTTCGCCTAAATGAGTGCCATTCCGGGCTAGCTCAACTCCAACGCCGTTTTGCTCTTCGCCCCCGGCACATCCGCGACAAACAGCGGCATTGCCAGTCCGCCCAGCGATGCCCGAAGCTCGCGCGCCAAGTCGCGACCGACACCGGGCGGCGTCCTCAAATGAGAGATACCCGGGATGGGATCGCACTCGAACACGTAGTATGGGCGGACCATGTGACGCTGCAGGGCATTGCAGAGGTGACGCATGGTGTCGACGTTGTCATTGACGCCACTGAGGAGCACGCTCTGGCTGGAAATCGGAATGCCTTGGCGCTGCAAACGCTCGCAGGCTTCGATAGCCTCGGGAGTGACTTCGACCGGATGGTTGAACTGCGTGTTGACCCACAGCGGGCGGTGGCGGCCCAATATGCCGGCCAGCTCCTCCGTAACGCGCATGGGCAACACCACCGGCACACGAGTCCCCACCCGGACCACTTCCACATGTGCGATCGCATGCAGCTCCCCCAGCAGCCAGTCCAGCAGCTCGTCGTCCAACAGCAGCGGATCCCCGCCGGATACGAGAACTTCACGGATATCGCGATGCAACCGCACGTACTCGAGCATCGGTCGAAAACGTCCTGCCGACGGTCTTCCGCCCAGCGCGCGCAGGGTGTTCTTTCGCGTGCAATGGCGGCAGTACACCGCGCAGTCCGCGGTGGCCACCATCAGCGCACGGTCCGGGAAACGATGTACGAGCCCGGGGACAGGCGTGCCACCTCGTTCGTGAAACGGATCATCGTCCCGTTCCTCTTCCTGCGCCAACTCACGCGCGTCGGGACGGCACTGAATGCGGACCGGATCCGTCGGACGGTCCCACTCGGCGAGAGACAGGTAATACGGCGTAATCGCGCACGGATACCGGCGCAGCAGCGACGCCTCCACGCCATCGAAACCGACCACCCGCTGCCGGAGCTGCCACCGCCAGTCGTCCCAGTTTTCACCGGCATCGTCCGGGGGACAGACCTGCATCAGGGCGAGGTTGGAACGGTAGGTGTTCAGGCGACCGCGGCAACCGTTCCGCAGCAATCCGTTTTTGCTTTCCATAACCATGCGGAATATACGATACATGGCGTAGCGCGACAATCACAGGCCGTGAAGTCGCCCGCGCCGAAAACGCCAATGGAACAGTTTGAATGAATATGGACATACTCGAGAGGGCCGCCGATGCAGTACGTGAACTCATGCCGGATGCACACCCCTCCGCAACCATGATCCTGGGCTCGGGATGGAGCGACGTGGCCGGAGCGTTTGAAGTTCGCCGGCGCGTTCCCTACGAAGACATCCCCGGGCTCGGGCGCGCACGCGTGAAGGGCCACGCGGGAACGCTGCTCCTGACCGAGCATCGTGGCGCGCAGGTTCTTGTATTCCAGGGCAGACGCCACTGGTACGAAGGCGAGGGCTGGGAACCCGTGGCCCTGCCCGTGTATGTCGCGAAGACTCTCGGAGCAGAAGTCGTGATTCTCACGAACGCGGCGGGCGGTATTCGTCCGACCCTGACGCCGGGAACGCTGATGATCGTCGAAGACCACATCAACGCCATGGGGGCCAACCCGCTGGTCGGCCCCCACGATCCCTTCTGGGGACCACGCTTCCCGGACATGAGCCGCACACACGATCCCGAGCTGCGCGACCTGATGAAGCGCGCCGCGGCACAGATCGGCGAGCGCATCGAAAACGGCGTCTACATCGCGGTATCCGGACCTACGTACGAAACGCCCGCGGAGATCCAGGCCTTCGCGCGGCTCGGGGCCGACGCGATCGGCATGTCGACCGTGCCGGAAGCCACCTTGGCGCGAGCGGCCGGTCTGCGCGTCACGGCCCTGTCCTGCATCACAAACGCGGCCGCGGGCATCGGTGCGGGGAATCTCTCCCACGCTGAGGTCATCGAGGCAACCCGGAATGCCCAACCGCGCATGAAGCGTCTGCTGATCGCATTCATGTCGCTGCTCCTCGACCAGTCGCCACGTCAGCCCGCCGATGAGTGAAGGCGCAACAGGCAAGTCCGGACGGCCGGTCGCACCGCGGACCCCGGACGCGCGAGCCGCGTACAAGGTTGTGCGCAGGCTTCAGGACCAGTCCTTCACCGCCTACTGGGCAGGCGGGTGCGTTCGGGACATGTGTCTCGGCCGCGATCCCAATGACTACGACGTGGCCACCGACGCGACTCCGAAGGAAGTCGGCGCTCTCTTCGCGCGCAGCCTGCACGTCGGCAAGTCGTTCGGAGTTACGCTGGTCTCCGTCGACGGAGTCCAGATCGAAGTGGCCACCTTTCGCGAAGATGTCGGCTACACGGACGGACGCCGCCCGGATGCCGTCACCTTCACCGATGCGCGGCACGACGCTATGCGCCGCGACTTCACCGTCAACGCCATGTTCTTCGACCCCATCGCCGAGGAGATCCACGACTACGTTGGCGGTCGCGACGATCTCGCAAACCGCGTTGTCCGGTGCGTCGGCGAGCCGTCTCAACGCTTTGCCGAAGACCATCTGCGCATGCTGCGGGCCGTTCGCTTTGCCGCGACCCTCGAGTTCTCGATCGACGCGGACACGATGCAGGCCATACGCGCTCAGGCCGCGCAGCTGGCGCGCATCAGCGGCGAGAGAATACGCGACGAGCTGACCCGCATACTGCTTGAGGCGCCTCGCGCGGGCCAGGCGTTGCGACTCATGCATGAAGCCGGTCTGCTGCAGGTCGTCCTGCCGGAAATCGCCGCCATGGAGGGAGTGGAGCAACCCCCCCAGTATCACCCGGAAGGCGATGTACTCACCCACACGGTCCTGATGCTCGATCGCATGTCCCGCGACCGCGACAAGCGGCTGGCATTCAGCGTACTCCTGCACGACGTGGGAAAGCCGCCCACGGCCAGGTTTCATGACGGTCGACTGCGCTTCAATCGGCATGCCGCCGAGGGGGCACGAATCGCAAAGGAAACCCTGGAGCGACTGCGCTTTTCTGGCGCCGACGTTGAAGCCATAAGTCACTGTGTCGGCAACCACATGTCATTCATGGACGTGCGCCGCATGCGCGAGGCGAAGCTGCGCCGACTGGTAGGGAGCGAGACCTTTGAAACCGAGCTGGAGCTGCACCGCCTGGATTGTGTCTCCAGCCACCGCATGCTGGACAACTACGACTTCCTCATTAATTTCACCGCCCGCCTGGCAGCCGAACCGGCGCTGCCGGCGCCGTGGGTCAGTGGACGTGACGTCATCGCGATGGGCGTAGCGCCAGGCCCGGAGGTCGGCCGGCTGAAACGGCTGGCCTACGACGCGCAGCTTGAGACACGTTTCCCTGACCGGGAGGCGCTCCTGAATTGGGTGCGGACGCAGGTCTAAACCAGAAACTTCAATCTGTCCCCTACTCTCTCTCCTGCCTGTCATCCCGAGGGCTGTCACGGGCGAACCCCGTTGGCTCCTGGGCATGACATGCGCAGGGCTGCGGGGAGAGAGAAAGGCAGAAGAATGTGTAGGTAGAAAAATGGCATGGTAGAAAGATGATAGATTCAATTCTCCCATCTTCCTACCTTCCCATTTTTCTACCTTAACGACGCTTGGTACGGGGTGCGCAGTAAAGCGATGTCTTTAGGAGCGGAGCGGAATCGACGAATCTCGAGAACTGCCAAGCACGTCCGATTCCCTAGTCGTTCCCCTAGTCCTTCACCCCAAGGCGGCCTTCGGCCGCAACCAAAGTCATCAGTGACCAGTCATCAGTGATCAGTCACACCCGTCTCCGCTGCGTTGCGACGACGGGGCTGTATCAAAAGGTCAGAAGTTCCGTTGCGCTCCGACCGGTCCACGG